>CAMHFW010000046.1 GCA_946184675.1 uncultured Clostridia bacterium
GGCCGGGCACGGAGGAGAACTGCATGCTTTTGGAGGCAATGTGAGAAAGCGCGGCTTTACAGACCAGGTCAAATCCATGCTTTCCGAACTGCTTCAGTATGGGGTGGATCCTGCCCTTCTGCAGGAGAAGGGAGCTGCCCTGGCACCGGAAAGCAGACTGTTTGCCAAGATCCGGGACATCAGTCTGATCTATACTCATTTTCTGGACTTTATCGGGGATCGCTATATGACCACAGAGCAGGTCCTGGACAGGCTGTGCACGGTGATCGGCAAGTCAGACAGAATGAAAAAAGCCGTGATTTATATGGACAATTTCACGGGCTTTACGCCGGTCCAGCTTAAGGTCATGGAAAAGATCCTGCAGATATGCCCGGAAGTGGCAATGACTCTATGCGCAGACACGGATGACCTGTCTTTTTCACCGGATCAGCCGGATAAGGATGAGCTTTTCTATATCACAAAAGAGACCATCTGGAGAATGGATGAAATCTGCCGTCAGTACAGGATTCCCAGGGGAAAAGATATTCTGCTCGGAAAGGATGGACAGGCAAGATTTGCTGACAGGCCGGATCTGTCTGCACTGGAGCGCAATCTCTTCCGGAACCGGATCACTACTTATCAGGAGCCGGCTGAGGCGGTCTCTTTGATTACGGCAGCCAATCCGGACGGTGAGATGCGGGCGGCTGCTGCGCAGATTCATCAGCTTGTTGCTCGAGATGGCCTGCGCTATTCGGACATTGCCGTGATCGCAAGCGATATGGAGACCTACAGGAGCAGTGCGCAGTACTGGTTTTCTGTCTATCAGATTCCCTGCTTTTTTGATGCCCGCAGACCGGTCAGCTCAGGGATGGCAGCAGAGTGGCTGCGTTCCCTGCTGGATATGATCAGCCGGGGATTCGGGCGCGATCAGGTATTTCGTTTCCTGCGCAGCGGTCTGGCCGGTCTGGACCGGGAGGAGGCAGACCTGCTGGAAAATTATGTGCTGGCAGCAGGAATCCGGGGCTGGAGCCGCTGGAATAAGGTCTGGACGGCCAGAAAAAACGGGATCGGTGAGGAGGAACTGGTAAAGGTTAACCAGATCCGGGAAAAGTTTGTCTCCCCGCTTGCCGATCTTGCCGCATGTGCAAAAAAATCCCGGCTCCGGTTCAGTGACCTGGTGAAGGCTGTATACCGATATATGGAAGAGACCGGGACAGAAGAGAAGATTCTTGCCTGGCAGAAGTATTTTGCCGGGACAGGAGACCTGTCCAGAGAAAAGGAATATGATCAGATCTATGACACCCTGATCGATCTCCTGGAGAGGATCTACTATATTCTGGGCGAAGAAGAAGGGACTGTCCGCGAGTTTTCTGATATCTGCGAGGCAGGACTGCGGCAGGTAAAACTGGGAATCATTCCGCCTGCCCTGGACCAGGTTACGTTTGGAGACACCCTGCGGACCAGGCTGGATGAAGTCAAGGTACTTATTTTCGCCGGCCTCAATGACTCACTGGTCCCCCGTGTGGAGAGCCCGGCTGGTATGATCACAGACCGCGACAGAGAAGAACTGGCGGAAATGGGACTTGTGCTGGCCCCGACGGTCAGGGAACAGATGTGCACCCAGCGCTATTATCTCTATGCGGTCATGACAAAGCCGTCCATGCAGCTGATTCTCAGCAGGAGTCTGCGCGACGGGGCAGGAGGTTCCCAGCTGCCGGCTTCCCTGCTGAAGGACCTGAAAAAAATCTTTCCGGGGCTGCCGGAAACCTATCTGCTCACAGACGAGCATTTTATGCGCTATGGCGACGTGCACCAGGCGTCCCGCTTTTTGACACAGGGATACAGGAAAGAGGCGGCCGGGGAAGATCCGGGGTCCCTTTGGTATGCTGTCAGGGAATGGTTTTCCGGAAGCCCGGATGGAAAGCGGAGACTGGAAGAGCTGGAGCGGGCAGCCTATTTCCGCTATACCGGCGAGGTCCTTTCCGATGCAGCCGTTCAGGCTGTGTATGAAGGCCGTCTGAGCGGCGGCGTCACCATGCTGGAAAAATATGCCCAGTGCGCCTATTCCCACTTCCTGACCTATGGCCTGCGCCTGCAGGAGCGGGAGGTCTATGAGGTCAGCACCCTGGATATCGGAAATATCTTTCACAAGGCCATAGAGCTGTTCTCACGCCGCGTAACGGTTGGAGGCAGCAGCTGGAGGACCATTACAGATGAGGCGCGGGATCGTCTGGCAGAGCAGTGTGTGCAGGAGGCAGTCTCTGATTACCGGGGCGATCTCATGCAGGGCAGCAGCCGCGCTATGTATATCACAGAGAAGATCACAAAAATGGCAAAGCGTACCCTGTGGGTCCTGCAGGAGCAGATCCGCAAGGGAGATTTTGAACCGGCCGGTTATGAAGTGGATTTCACAGACAGGATGGAAAATGCAGAGATGAATCTGCAGACAGAAAGAGGGACGGTCAGTCTCCGCGGAAAGGTTGACAGGCTCGATATCCTGGAGGAAGACGGAAAAAAATATCTCCGGATCATAGACTATAAGACCGGCACAAAATCATTTGATCTGGCTTCTGTGATAAACGGTGTCCAGCTGCAGCTTGTAGTATATATGAATGCCGTCTGCAGTGAGGAAGGGAAAAAAGACAGCAAGGTCTCCGTGATCCCGGCAGGTATTTTCTATTACAACATCAAGGATCCTTTCCTGGATGCAGACAGTTTTGCACAGATCGGGGCGGCAGAAGAAGGCATACATGACCCGGAGGTACAGGATTCGTTTTTAGACCAGTTTCCCATGGACGGTCTGGCCATCGGGGATGAGGATGTCCTGTACCGCATGGACCATGAACCTCAAAAGGCGCCAAATGTAATGAAGCTCGAGATTGGCAAAAATGGGGAGGTAAAACCGGGGAATCGTCTGGCAGCAGAAGATGATTATGATCTGCTTTCCCGCTTTGTCAGGGAAAAAACCATGGAAATCGGCAATGCTGTTTTCGGCGGAAAAATCAAGGCTGCGCCATATAAGGACGGCAGCCGCAGTGCTTGCGATTACTGCCCTTACCGGTCCGTCTGCGGATTTGACAGTGAAATAGGCGGATATGAGTACCGCCGGGGAAAGAGCTTTGAGAAAAAAGAAGAAATCTGGCAATATCTTGCTGAAAGGAGGAGACAAGATGGCAGTGATATGGACAAGTCAGCAGAAGGAAGTCATTGAATCGGAAAACTGCAATCTGCTGGTCTCCGCAGCGGCGGGGTCAGGCAAGACAGCAGTGCTTGTGGCGCGTATCATTGACCGTCTCACCAGAGAAGAAAACCCGGCAGACATCAGCCGCCTTCTTGTCGTGACCTTTACCAGGGCCGCAGCGGCTGAGATGCGGGAGAGAATCGGAAAAGGAATCGACAAAAAGCTTGAGGAGAACCCGGACAGCCGTTATCTGCAGCATCAGAAACTGGTCTTGCAGGCGGCGCAGATCTCCACCATCCACAGTCTCTGCAAGACTCTGATCCAGGAGAATTTTGAGACTCTGGAGATTGATCCCTCTTTCCGGATCGGTGAGGAAAATGAGCTGAAGATCCTCCGGCAGGATGTGGCTGCGGATATGCTGGAGGGCTATTATGCTTCCGGAAATCAGCAGTTCCGGGAATTTGTGGACCGCTACGGCGGAAAAAGGGCAGATGAGGGAATCGCGGAAATGATCCTGGAGACGTATAAGTTTTCCAGGGGATGTGTCTCTCCGGATTACTGGCTGGAAAGCTGTCCCGATATCTTTTCCGGAAAGGCTGGGGAGGGAAGAGTCTCTCTGGCAGACTGGATCACCCGGTCCGCGCACACAGCGATAGAGACTGCAGTCGGATTGCTGCAGAAAGGACTGGAACTGGCTCTTTCGGAGAATGGTCCCATCCAGTACGAAGAAGCCCTTACGTCTGATCTGGACCAGCTGATCCCGCTTCTGGAGGAAGAGGATTATGACAGACTCAGGAAAGGACTGCAGTCCTACCATCCTAAGACATTGTCCAGGGCTAGACCTGCGGGTGTTGATCCGGATAAAAAGGGAAAGGCCAAAGACCTGCGCGATCAGGCAAAAGACAGCATTGTTTCTTTCACAAAGAATTTTCTGAAAGAATCCGGCCGGGACCTGGAAAAAGAAACAGAATACTTGCGGCCTTCGATCCGCATGCTGACAGAACTTGTAAAAGAATTCGGCAGACGCTACAAGGATGAGAAAACAGAGCGGGGGATGATGGATTACAGTGATCTGGAGCATGAGACCCTGCGCTTGCTGGCTGTTTTTGACAAAGATGAGAATGGTGATCTCCGGATTACAGCAACAGCGGCCGCGGACAGAATCGCTGCCTCCTTTGACGAGGTTATCTGTGATGAATACCAGGACAGCAACCAGGTGCAGGAAGAAATCCTCCGTCTGCTTTCCGGAAACCGAAGCGGCAGAAACAACCGCTTTATGGTAGGAGATGTCAAACAGAGCATCTACCGGTTCCGACAGGCAGATTCCGGCATTTTTGTAAAAAAGGCAGAAGAATACGCGCAGGATGGCGGCACAAGCAGGCGGATCGATCTGAATCAGAATTTCCGCAGCAGGATCCATATCCTGGAAGGCATCAATCTGCTCTTCCGGTATCTGATGACAGAAGAGACCAGCGGAATCACCTATGATGAGAGAGAAGCACTTCACCGCGACCCGGACAATCTTTTCCCGGAGGCGGAAGACTGCAGGACGGCATCGGTCAGCGATGTGGTTCTGGTAGAACTGGATAAAGGCCGGATGAACGAAGCCAGAGTTTCCAAAGAAGAGCTGGAAGCCGCTGCAATAGCGGAAAAGATCCTCGAAGTTACCGATCCGGACACAGGACTGGATGTTTATGACAGCAGTCTGCCGGAGGGAGGGGGATACCGCAGAGCCCGGTACGGGGATATCGCAGTCCTGTTCCGCAGTCCGCGTGAAACGGCAGAGATGCTGGTGCGCATCCTGAGCGGGAGGGGAATCCCTGTGACCGCCCAGGAGTCCAAAGGCTTTTTTGAGACCCTGGAGATCCGTACCATGACTGCGCTTCTGGAAGTCATTGACAATCCGGAGCAGGATATTCCCATGGCGGCAGTCCTGCGTGCTCCTTTCGTGGGACTTACGTCAGAGGAACTGGCGCTGCTGCGCGTTTCCTGTAAGGATAAAAGCCTGATCGAGGCTTGCCGGGCGTGCGGCGAGGACCTGCCCGGTGCAGACAAAGTGCATCATTTTCTGCAGCTTCTGGAAGAGATGCGGCGGGCAGCCGATTATATGGAGATGGACGAGTTTATCCGTTATCTCTATGAGAAAACCGGATACTATGCCATAACGGCTGCTATGCCGTCGGGATCTCGCAGGCAGGCAAACCTGGATCTGCTGCTGGATAGCGCAGTTTCCTTCAGCAAGGGAAGCATGTGCGGCCTGTTCAGCTTTGTCCGTTACCTGGATCAGATCAGAAAGAACCAGTTTGATGCAGGGGAAGCCTCTCCGGACGCAGCAGAAAACAGTGTGCAGATCATGACGATCCATAAGAGCAAGGGCCTGGAATTTCCCATTGTTATCCTGGGCGGAACCGGCAAAAGGTTCAACCGGACGGATGAGAACGGAACTGCTATTTTGCACAGGGAATATGGCATCGGCATGGATCTTTATGATCTTGCCTCACGCAGAAAGGTAAAAAGCGCCTCCAAGCGCTTTATTGCCGGGCATCTGGAAAAAGAGACAAAGGCAGAAGAAATGCGGATCCTCTATGTAGCGATGACCAGGGCCAAAGAAAAACTGATTATGACAGGCTGTGTCGAGGGCCTGGAGAACAGGCAGAAAAAGTGGGATTCTCTGCGGAAGAGAAAGGAAGAACCGGAAGGGGTGCTTTCTGCATCCTGCTATCTTGACTGGATCATGCCGGGTGTTCTGGAAGATGAAGAGAAGAAGCTGTTCAGACAGGAGCATTGGAACACGGCGTTTCTGCTGCAGGCACTGGTCAGCCGGACCGGCAGCGAGAAAGAAAAGAGAGATTGTCTCCGTGAGACTGCACCGGATGTTTCCGGTCAGTATCAGGACCTGCTTGAACATCTGACAGGAGACAGCAGCTGGACCTATCGCTGGGAAGAACTTTCCCGGATCAAAGGAAAATATTCTGTATCGGAGCTCAAAGCCGGCTCTTATCAGGATGAAGAGGCCCAGCCGCTGATCGTCCCTGAAAAGGAAGGAACAAGAAGGGTGCCTGCCTTTATGCAGGAAGCGGCAGAACAGGACAAGGAGCCGGCTCTGACCGGTGCCATGAGAGGTACCGCCTTCCACAGGGTGATGGAGCTTCTGGATTTTGCTTCCTGTCCGGAAAGCGGCCAGAAAAGCCATTGGCTTGCCGGGCAGATTAAGGACATGGAAGATGCCGGAAGACTGAGCCATAAGCAGGCGGAAGCTGTCTACAGAAAGGGAATCATAACATTTCTGGAATCCGGACTGGGGCAGCGCATGGTGGAGGCAGCCCGAAGGGGATGTCTGCATAAGGAGTCGCAGTTTGTTATGAGCCTGCCGCTTAGGGAGGTCAGTCCCGGGGCAGGAGAAGGTGATGAGGTTGTGCTGCAGGGAATCGTGGATGCCTGGTTTACAGAAAAAGACCGCATCGTGCTCATGGATTACAAGACGGACCGGGTAAGCACAGAGGACGGAGAAGCAGTCCTTTCCGGCCGCTATGCCCGTCAGCTGGAATACTACAGCAGGGCACTTTCTGATGCAACAGGCCTTGAAATCGGTGAAAAATGGATATATTCCTTCTGTTTGAACCGGGAAATCCCCATTTGAGAGCCAAAAATGGGATAATTATTCAAAAATCCACCTGTTTTTTGGGGAAAAGTGGGCGGAAACATCCATAAAATATGGGGAAATGTTGACTTTTTCACAAAAACAGATACAATGAGAAGTGAAATAACGAATGAAAGGGAACAGTAAGATGAAGTCCAGAAATTTTGTTGTTTCCCTTCTCATTGTTGTAGCGATCGGGCTTGCTGCCGGTATACTGTGTTTCCGTATTTTCTACGTGAATACACCGGAGAAAAATCTCACGACAGCGATGGACAGTGTGGCCGCCCAGAACCGGTCAACGGCCTTGCGGTATCTGGATTATGACGCACTGTACAACAGCATCGGAGAGAAGAAGATCTCTTCTGCAGTGATGAGGGATTTTGCATATAGTGTCAAGGAAATCCGTCATGAGGGCAATCAGCCTGAGGCGGAGGCTGTTCTTGTTGTAAGCAATCGCGACATGCAGGAGATCTATGGCAATTTCCTCATGGATGCCTATGAGCTGGCGGCTTCCAATGCCAGCCAGCAGGAATCGGCTCAGATCCGGGAATCCAGACTCAAAAAGCAGATCGGTGAACTTTTGCTGGAGAGACTGACAGAGGATGAGACCGAGCGGGTGGAAAAAGAGATTACAGTGGAAATGCTGCGAAGAGGCCGGTCTTGGTGGATCAATATCGCACCGGAAGATTATGATGCCATCTGCGGAGGGTATTTAAGCGCCCAGCAGGAGGCAGTCAGGACACTGGACAATCTCAGTACGCAGACTCCGGGCAGGCTCGGGGCAGATTACAGTATCCAGATTGACAATCCGCATTATCTGCTGCGCAATGGTGTGCATTTTATTGTAGAGGATGTCTGGAACCAGAACCTGTGCAATATCATCAGCAGCATCAATGCCGGGACAGATCAAAACGGTAAAGAATATGATTTCCAGTCGGGCATGGACACGCTCAAGATCCTCATGAAACAGAAGGATTCTTTTGATGCCAACATCGAGGCGATTACGGACGAGAAGTATGCTGATTCCGTTGCCGCCTGGAAGGCTATGTCCGGTCAGCTGGACCAGCTGGTCCGCGAGCTGGAGACAAAGAATGCCCAGCCCATGGATTTCGATTATATTCCTGATACCAGTAAATTTGAGGAGAGCATGAATACACTGGTTGAGACGGTGTATGGTTCTTCTGCAGGGAAATGAGAATACAATGAGTGAAAATACAGCATATACAGGCTTTGCCCAGGTATACGATACCTTTATGGACAATGTTCCCTATGAGGAATGGGCGGATTATCTGGCAGGGCTTTTGAAAAAATACGGTGCTGCAGGCGGTCTGGCAGCAGAACTTGGCTGCGGAACCGGACGGATGACGCGAGCCCTGGCCGCGCGCGGCTATGACATGATCGGAATCGATAATTCCGCAGATATGCTTGCGATTGCTATGGAGCAGTCTTCGGAAGGGATCCTTTATCTGCAGCAGGACATGCGGGATTTTGAACTTTACGGGACTGTCGCGGCTGTTGTCAGTGTCTGCGACAGTCTGAATTATGTTACAGAGGAAGAGGATCTTCTCCAGGTTTTCCGTCTGGTCAATAATTATCTGGATCCGGGCGGCCTCTTTATTTTTGACTTGAATACGGTCTATAAATACCGGGAGCTCCTGGGAGAGCGTGTTTTTGCGGAGAGCAGGGAGGACTGCGCTTTTATCTGGGATAATTATTATGACGAGGAAGAAGGAATCAATGAATACGATTTGACCATCTTCGTCAGGGAAGAGGGAGAACACTTTGCGCGTTTTTGTGAGACCCATTATCAGAAAGCCTGGACACAGGAAAGTATCTGCCGGCTTCTCACACAGGCGGGGCTGGAGCTGATAGCGATCTATGGCGCATTCGGAGAAGAAGCTCCTGCACAGGACAGTGAGCGTCTGTACTTTATAGCCCGGGAAAAAGAAAAAAAGAAAAGGTGAGAAAATTGACATCAGATTATATGGTACATGCATCGGGAGCGGGCGGACAGGTCAGGATCTATGCCGCTTATACGAAAAATCTTGTGGAGAAAGCACGCATAGCCCATGACACGACACCTGTCGTGACAGCTGCCCTGGGCAGGCTGCTGACCGCCGGAGCTATGATGGGAAGCATGATGAAAGGGGAAAATGATGTGATGACCCTGCGCATCAAAGGAGACGGACCGGTCCAAAGCCTGACCGTCACTGCCAGGTCAAACGGAAACGTCAAAGGATACCCCGGACAGCCGCATGTGGATATTCCCCCTCTCAGACCCGGCAAGCTTAATGTTGGCGGGGCAGTTGGAAAAGGTACTCTGACCGTGATCCGCGATCTGGGCCTGAAAGAGCCCTACTCCGGCAGCGTAGATCTGGTCTCCGGAGAGATTGCAGAAGATCTGAGCTATTATTACGCGGTCAGTGAACAGACAGGGTCTGCTGTAGCGCTGGGGGTTCTGGTTGACACAGACCTGAGCGTTCGTCAGGCAGGAGGATATATCCTGCAGATGATGCCGTTTGCCGAGGAGGAAGTGATTGAACGCCTGGAGCGTAATATCGCGCAGATGCCTCCGGTTACAACACTGCTGGAGAACGGAGAGACACCGGAATCTATGATCCGCATGGTTATGGACGGATTTGATACCGAGATCTATGAGCGGCTGCCGGCAGATTTTGTCTGCGATTGCAGCAGAGAACGGGTGGAACGCAGCATCATCAGCATCGGGAAAAAAGATCTGCAGGAAATGATCGATGACGGAGAGGAAATCGAGGTAAACTGCCAGTTCTGCGGAAAACACTACCGGATGACGCCGGATGAGCTTAAGGGACTTCTTGCCAGACTTTAAGTGAATCCTGACGTTTCCTGTCGATGAATGATAATTTAAAAAAGGACTCCTGATAGGTATAATAATGATTACAGATCTCCGGCCGGATTTGATGGACTTCACAGTAAAGGAGAGAGTACATGAATCAGTTATTATCTTATCAGGATCTTTTTTTTAGTGTCAGAGACTATATCCAGATTGGTCTTCCCTCTGGCATACAGATGATCACGGGATGCCGCACGAGAGGAGAAAGCAGCAGGAAACAAGAGACGCTCGAGTTTCGAAAAGACAAAGACCAGGTTGGCATGATCTTTTATGCAGAAGATATGTACATGCAGTACCTGCAGGGGGCTGCGCCATCTCAGATCGCCTGCCAGATTACGCAGATGTGCCTTCAGGATCCTCCATCCGAGATCAAGAGCGTCCTGGATTACAGGCAGGCGGCAGAGAGTCTGTCTCTTCGCCTGATTAATTACGAGAAAAATAAAGAAAAGCTGGCTGATTATGTTTACCGGACATTTCTGGACCTGGCAGTGACCTGCAGAGTCATCATTCCCTTTCAGGAAGAGGGGGTGATGCGGACAGCGGCAGTAAGCAGGTTCCTTTTAAAACGATGGGAGATTTCCGAGGAGGAGTTGTTTGAACAGGCCAGGGAGTGCATGATGAAACGTGACAAACCTGTTTTGCGTCCGCTTGGCGATATCCTTTCCGAACTGGCCCCGGACAGGAGTCTTCCGCCCGGGAGAGAGAGCGATCTGTATGTACTTACAACAGCCAGCGGCATCTGCGGAGCCAGCGCGGCCCTGTTTTCCGGGCGGACACAGCAGCTGGCAAGGGAACTGGGCAGAGATGTCCTGGTCCTGCCCAGCAGCATACATGAGATGCTGCTTCTGCCGGACTGGGGAGAGTGGGAGGCCCGTGCTCTGCGGGGAATCGTAGAGGATGTCAATCGCAATGTTGTACCGAAGGAGGATTTCCTCTCGGATAATGTCTACCGTTACAGTCTTGCAGAGGATAGATTTATGATTGAGGACTGACCTTGCTTTTTTGAGGAAAAGCGCAGGCGGCAGGTGCCAGAACCCGGCACTTATGATATAATATCTGCGGGGAACAAAGGTACGTGTATCATATGATGGAAGGATGAGAGGTTTATGGAAAATACAGTACTGTGTGTGATGCCGGCAGAGGCGCGCCACAAGGAGAAGCTGGAAGCAGCAGGAGCGGGATGCCGTTTTATCTATGCGTCATACAAGACAGTAACCAGAGAGCAGATCGCGCAGGCAGATGTGATTCTTGGCAATGCACCGGCAGACATGATCTGCGCCTCTCCCCGCCTGAAGCTTTTGCAGCTTAATTCTGCGGGAACGGATGACTATATCCGCCCCGGCGTCCTGAATCCGGAAACGATCCTGCTCAACGCGACTGGAGCCTACAGTAAAGCAGTGGCCGAACATGCGCTTGCCATGACTCTGGCTCTGATCAAGAAGCTGCATCTGTACCGGGATGACCGGAAAGCGGGAACATGGAGTGACTATGGGACAGTGACCTCGATTGCGGATGCTGTGGTCCTGGTCGTTGGCCTTGGGGATATCGGAGCACATTATGCCAGACTGGCAAAGGCTCTCGGCGCATATACGATCGGGATTTCCCGCAGACCAAAGGAAGCTTTGCCATATGCAGATGAACTGTATCTGACGGAGCAGACGGATGAGATTCTCAGCCGGGCGGATGTTGTCGTATCATTTCTTCCCGGCAACGGACAGACCCGGCATTTCTACGACACGGCGCGATTTGCCCGTATGAAAGAGGGAGCTTATTTCCTGAATCTGGGAAGAGGCAGTGCTGTGGACCAGGAGGCACTTTTACAGGCACTTGCCGGCGGACATCTGGCAGGGGCAGGAATCGATGTAACAGATCCTGAACCGCTTCCGGCAGAGAGTCCTCTCTGGCAGGAGGAGAAGCTTCTGATTACGCCGCATGTGGCCGGATCCTTCCATCTGCCGGAGACTTTTGAGCGGATCGTAGATATCGCGGCAGAGAATCTTCGCGCATGGCTGGAGGGCGGCAGCCTCCGCAATGTGGTGGATTTTACGACTGGATACAAAAGATAAGGCCATCCGGAGGATAGAGTTATGGCAATGATAGATTATCTGGAGAAGGATAAGGAAAAGCTGATTGACGGACTGACCCAGGCAGGGACGCCGGAAAAGGCAGGACGCCTGGTAGAAGAAGAACTGGACCGGCTGCTGGCCCGTTTCAACGAGCAGTGTGAGAGTGAGAGAGGGCGGGAGTCCTCCGCCTATATGCTGCAGACTGCCAGAGCTGCCGTTCCCATGATCGGCACATCCGGCGAGCCAAAGGTGTGGGAGTACAGTGCAGGAGGTACGGCAGGAACGGCCCCGGTTAAGGCACCGGTTCCTGTAAAGTCCCGGATTCTCCTGATCGCCGGCCTGGTCTGCGCCGTGATCTCTGTAGTACTTCCCCTGGGCGTTTCATCCCTGCTGCATATCGCATCCCTGCCGGCTTCCATCATCTTCCTTGCCTGCAGCCTGCTGGCTGCCTACGGGGCGGGAATCACCAGAAGGGCTCCGGAGGGCAATGTGCAGGCCCAGCGGAAACAGATGGTCGAGGTTCCTGTTGACGCGGGCAAGATCTACCGCTGTCTGCGGGCCATCATTTTGTCTGTCGACCAGACCCTCAATGACATCCATCTTTCTGAGGAATGGGATAAGACGCACGGATCTCCCTCTGCATTGCCCGGAGGATCCGGAGAACCGGACGGGGCGGAGCTGGCCATGCT
>CAMHFW010000047.1 GCA_946184675.1 uncultured Clostridia bacterium
CCTCTTACAGGTCTGCTGTAACCCGATTTTAGATTATAACATAGCCCTGCATGATTTGCCAGTCATGCAGGGCTGTTTTTTAGAAAAAAGCATCTGATGTCGTAAGAGCGAAACCCGGGCAGCTCCTGCAGTGCGAGCAGGAAATCATATGCTCTTAATATTCAGGTCTTTTAAAATATCCTCCTGACTCAGCGCATCCCCCGGAACAAGGTTATGATGGACTTTTGCCATATGGTCTGCCTTCTTCATGCCCACATTGCCGCTGTAGACATACCCTTCCGAACGCATGTAGGCATTCCAGCGCACATGTTCCAGAGCCGCACCTCTCTTTTGATCCTGCTTGCTCCGCTGCTCGTTTGGCAGATTCTGATGATGGATCCCCAGCTTTTTGCAGACTGACGAATGGATGGCTGCGGCGATAGAGGACCGGTAATTATATTCATAATCCCAGAAGGTCCGCTCCACCCTTTCCTCCACCATCTTCTGTATCTGCGCTTCCGGCAGTCCCTTTGTTTCTGCCAGAATTTCTTCCCGCAGCTGCTGCCTCTTCTGTTCTCCGAACCAGGAACAATGCAGGGCCAGGGCCTTTTCCTCCAGTTCAGAATTGATGATGACATCTTCACAATAGGTTGAACGCAGGTCTCCGAAAAATTCGATGTCATAAGAACTGGATTCAAAATTGCGCACTTTCTGCAGAGATTCCTTCTCATCGCTGTTGTAGACGATTGTCTGAATCCGGGGATGCGCCCCCATTCGTGCAAACAGGGTCCGCAGATTGACCGCGGTCCGAAGATTCCTCTCATCATCGCCCAGGGCGACAATGACATAATCTGCTTCTTTCAGTCTGGCAATCTCATCCGCAAACTGACCGGTTTCCACATTAACCCCGGAATGCACCAGAATCGTATAGACTGCTTCTCCCGGCACTTTTTTACCGTTGTACTGATTGGACAAGAGATCCGGGCACATAAAGCGCAGCCTGTCTTCTGCCTGTTTGTCTGCATCAAAGGCATCAATTTCCAGTTCATACCCGTCCATCTGACAGAACCAGGACAGGGCCCGGAGCATACTGCTGCCATGCCGTCCCAGCCCCACAACAACGGCCAGGATCCTTCGGACTCCGTCCTCCTTTTCCCCCGCACAGGTAAAGAGCTTTTCCCCGCTCTCATAAAGGGTACGGTCGATCAGGACACGGGCCATATTTACCCGTTTAACCTTCATCTTGCCTTTCTCCACAGAGGAGAAAAGCAGGTCACTGTTCTCATCATCGGAGAAATAAAAAAGTCTGGAACAGTCCATCTCCCGGTAGTGCTTGATCAGCTGCAGGGCCTGGGTGGAATTCTCAGACCGGGAACCGCCCATGATAAAAAAGTACAGCTTTTTCCCGTCTTTGTGGTGTCTGGTAAAATCGATCTCCAGAATATCCTTGCGGAAGCATACAGCCCGGATGGCCTCTGCCCGCGCGATCAGGTCAAAGCTCTCCTCATTGTCAATCTGATAAACATCTGTGAAAATGATCAGCTTATCCTGGTCTTTTCCGGCCAGGTCTTCTGCCAGGGCCAGCGATTTCTCGTTTAGTTCCGAAAAGACATACTGATCCTTTTTGGTCCCCAGCAGGTAGCGCCGGTAATAGCCCGCCCGCCGCAGGAAAGAGAAGACAAAGCTGAAGGTCAGGACCGGGGCTGCAACAAAAAGACTGGCAGCAACAAAAGTGTAGGCTATATAGAGCTTCCCCTTCTCCGGGGACAAAGCATTTCTGACATTGTCAAACTCCCCGTCCACGATAAACAGACGGATGGCGCTGTGCAGGGAGATCAGAAAAGCCTTGGCCCATCCCAGAAACTCCCCTGCAAAAGACTCCAGATAAATGGGATAGAATATAGAAGCACAGGCGGCAAACACCGCCGCAAACAGGATGTAAAGGGGCTTAAAGGCCCGAAAGGCCTTTCCGGTCCTGCTCATCAGGGCTCCTGTGATTCCGGCAAGCACAAAAATGACAGAAAGAATCAGACATATTCTCCAGCTCATAGCCTCTCCTACCCGATCCGCTCGTAGGTCTTCTCAAAGACCCTGCGTTCCACAAAATTATAATCAGCATACATGATCCTGCCCTGCTTGTCACGGGTAATGCTGTAAAATATGATAACGGCATCCCGGGCTGCGAAAAGAGTGGTTCCCCAGAGCGGTGCCGAATAATAACGGTCATTGCTCTGCCGGTTGATCACCAGCCCCTTTTTTTGCATCAGAAAAGTAATCTCATCACACATAGGTTCCTGAGCATCCCAGGCCTGCAGACATTGCTCTTCCTGCACATAGGTATTCTCGCCGATCTGTTTATGCTTATGCAGGAAAAAGGCAGCTTTATTGGGATAGACTCCGCCATTAACATCCACTTTTACAAAATCACCGTCGCAGGCCATCTCTCCCTTTACGCCGTCTGTCTCGGTGGAAAACACCTGGTACTGTCCCGGTCCTGCAGGTACTATTCTTTTCTCCTCCAGCAGTCTTTTCAGCAAAGGAGAATCTTCTCCCAGCCGGCATGCCTGCACAGGAAAGCTTTTTTTCAATACTGTATACATAGTTCCTCCTTATGACGGTTATAACTCCTGGCATTTGCTTTATCATATCACAGAAAGCGGACATTTTCATCCGGGGGGACAGAAAAAGAACGGGGGCCCGGCAGGGGTACCCGTTCTTGTGTCTTGTTTCTTGATATTGTCAGCCGCCCAGATAAGCTTTGCGGACTCTCTCGTCGTGAAGCAGTTCTTTTGCGTCACCGCTCATGGAGATGGTGCCGGTTTCCAGCACGTAAGCTCTGTCTGCTGTGGACAGAGCCATGCGGGCGTTCTGCTCGACCAGAAGGATGGTCGTGCCGGCCGTATGCAGCTCTTTGATGATATCGAAGATCTGCTCAACCAGGATGGGCGCCAGTCCCATGGAGGGCTCATCCAGCATCAGAAGTTTAGGTTTGGACATGAGAGCCCTTCCCATGGCAAGCATCTGCTGCTCGCCGCCGGAAAGGGTTCCGGCAATCTGTTTATAACGCTCCTTCAGACGGGGAAATCTCTTGTAGACATCCTGTATAGATTCCTGGTTTTCCTCCTTTGTCCTGGTGTATCCGCCCATCTCCAGATTTTCCTCCACAGTCAGCTGCTGGAAGATACGTCTGCCTTCCGGGCAGAGTGCCATTCCGTGGGAAATAACCTTGTGGGCGGGAACGCCGATGATGCTCTTGCCCTCAAATTCAATGCTGCCGGACCGGGGCTTTAAGATTCCGGAAACGGTGTTGAGTGTCGTGGACTTACCTGCGCCGTTGGCACCGATCAAAGTCACGATCTCACCCTCATTAACCTCGAAGGAAACGCCTTTGATTGCGTGAATGCTGCCGTAATAAACATGAAGATCCTGCACCGAAAGTAATGTTCCCATAGCGTCAGTCCTCCCCCTGTTTGCCCAGATAAGCCTCAATAACCTGAGGGTTGTTCTGGATTTCTTCCGGCGTGCCCTTGGCAATAATCTTGCCATAGTTGAGCACAGCGATGCCTTCGCAGATTCCCATGACCAGACTCATATCATGCTCGATCAGCATGATGGCGATCTGGAACTGGTCACGGATCTTGCGGATATTTTCCATCAGTTCTGCTGTCTCGGACGGATTCATACCGGCTGCCGGCTCATCCAGGAGCAGCAGGCTGGGATTGGTTGCCAGGGCACGCACAATCTCCAGACGTCTCTGGGCACCGTATGGCAGCGCGCCAGCCTTAACATCAGCCAGATATTCCATATCAAATATTTTCAGCAACTCCATGCTTCTGTCATGGAACTCTTTTTCCGTTCTCCAGTGAGAAGGCAGGCGCAAAATGCCGGAAAACATGTTGCACTTGATCTCATTATGCAGACCGATGCGGACATTCTCCTCTACCGTCAGATCTGTAAAAAGACGGATGTTCTGGAAGGTACGGGCGATACCGGCCCGGTTGACCTGGTCGATCCGCATGCCTTTGGTATCTTTTCCATTCAAGATGACCGTTCCTCTGGTCGGCTTGTATACATTGGTAAGAAGGTTAAATACCGTTGTCTTGCCGGCACCATTGGGACCGATCAGTCCGGCGATCTCGGTGGGACCGATTGCCAGATTAAACTCATCTACTGCAGTCAGGCCGCCGAAGTCTATACCCAGATGTCTGGCCTCCAGAACGGGGCGTTTGTTGACATCTCTCTCCGGGACGATACTGTCAGAAGGAAGCGGAACCATCTTGGTGCGTTCTCTGGTCACATTACTTGCCATCACGGTCACCTCCCTCCGTCGTCATGTCAATCGCTTTGCGCGACAGTCCGATCTTTTCCCGGAACTCGCCGATCTTGCGCTTGAGCAGCGGATTGTTGGTGCCCAGCATTACCAGAATCAGTACAATCGCATAAATCAGCATACGATAGTTACTGAAGGCACGCAGCATCTCGGGCAGAATGGTCAGAATTGCCGCAGCGATGATGCTGCCGCGGATGTTGCCGATGCCGCCCAGTACAACGAATACCAGAATCAGGATTGAAGTATTGAAATCGAACTTTTTCGGAACAATCGTAGAATAGTTCAGGGCGTAAAGAGCACCTGCCATACCGGCCAGCGACGCGGAAGTCACGAAGGCCATCAGCTTATACTTGGTGATATTGATGCCGGTCGCCTCAGCCGCGATCCTGTTGTCTCGAATGGCCATAACCGCACGTCCGGTACGGCTGTTGATCAGGTTCAGTGCAACTGTCAGTACTACCAGAACCAGGATAAATCCGGCTGCAAAGGTAGAAAGTTTGGTGACGCCGATGGCTCCCATAGGACCGTTCAGAAGCACCTTTCCGCCGGCTGCCTGCAGCGCATTCATATCCTTCATGGAGAAATGCAGGCCGGTCTCATCCAGACCGATGTAGGTATTGTTCAGAATATTTTTAATAATCTCGCCGAAAGCCAGCGTTACAATAGCCAGATAGTCTCCCTGCAGGCGCAGAACCGGAATGCCGATGATTACACCTGCAATGGCCGCTGTGATAGCTCCGCAGACGATGGCGATCAGAAGGCGCAGAGGTCCGCTCGATACACTGGTCTCCAGGCACAGTGTAACGACAACGCCGGTGAAGGCGCCTACGCTCATAAATCCGGCATGGCCCAGACTCAGCTCGCCCAGAATACCTACGGTCAGATTCAGGGAGATGGCCATACAGATATAGGCACAGATGGGCACCAGCATACCCTTGATATTATTGGTCAGGATTCCGCCTGAGGACAGGCCCTGTATGATGACAAATGCAATGATCACGATCAGGTAAGTGATCATGTTGCTGCGCAGTTTCTTTCCTTTGATATTTTTCATACAGACCACCTCACACTTTCTCGCTGATCTTCTTGCCCAGCAGTCCTGCCGGTCTGATCAGAAGCACGATGATCAGCACAGCAAATACGATTGCATCGCTGAGCTGGGTGGAAATGTATGCCTTGGCGAAAATCTCGATGATGCCCAGGAGAATACCGCCCAGCATAGCGCCGGGGATCGATCCGATACCACCCAGTACGGCGGCTACGAATGCCTTGATACCGGGCATGGAGCCTGTGGTAGGCATCAGCGTGGGATAGGCGGAGCAGAGCAGAACGCCGGCAATCGCTGCCAGACCGGAACCGATGGCGAATGTCACGGAAATGGTCCGGTTGACGTCGATACCCATCAGCTGGGCCGCCCCTTTATCCTCGGATACCGCTCTCATAGCCTTGCCCATCTTGGTCTTGCTGGTAAAAGCAGTCAGGCAGACCATGATAATGATATTGGCCGCGATCGTTACCAGAGTAACGCCACTTATGACAAGCTGTCCGTCAAAAAGCTTGATGGAAGGAATATTTACCACGGAAGTAAATACCTTCGGATCCGCTTTGAATATGAGAAGCGCTGCATTCTGCAGGAAATAGCTGACGCCGATCGCGGTGATCAGTACCGCCAGCGAGGTCGCCTGCCGCAGCGGCTTGTAGGCAAGTTTTTCAATCACAATACCCAGTATAGTACAAACTACAACCGCGAGCAGAACGCCGGCGATCCCGGGCATGTGCAGATAATTCATGGTAATGAAGCAGATATAGCCTCCGACCATGATGACATCGCCGTGAGCGAAGTTTAACATTTTCGCTATACCGTAAACCATGGTATAGCCCAGTGCAATGATGGCGTAAACGCTCCCCAGACTGATGCCGTTTATCAAGTAGGTCAACAGGTTCATCACGCACCTCCCTCTCTCTTTTTTCAAATCTTATTATATACAAATGCAGAGGCCTGCATCCTGCGCTGCCGCATATGCTAGCCTCTGGCACTATATGGCAAAAATCTGCCTTTTTATCAGAGCAGGCCCTGAACGCAGAGCCTGCTCTTCTGTAGATCAGCAATTAGTCGAGCGGCTGATATACGCCATTCTCGATAACCATACCCTTAGGATCCTTGGCAACTTCGCCGTTTGCAGCCCAGGTCATACCTGTGCCTGTCAGACCGTCAACAGTGAAATCACCGGCTGTAAAGGTTGCGATCAGTTTTTCACAGATCTCATCAGAGCTCATGTCAGCTGTCACACCGCTCTTCTGAATTGCTGCATAGAGTGCATATACGCAGTCATACGCATCTGCTGCGAACTGGATCGGAGTCTCGCCGTATTTTTCCTCATACTTTGTAACAAAGTTCTTGGTAAGATCATCTTCTGCAGTAGCTACGAAAGGTGTCAGGAGCATAACGCCCTCTGCAAGTTCCTTGTTGAAGCCTTCCATATCAAGGATACCGTCCATGCCGTCTACGCCGAAGAACTTGGGTGTATAGCCCATCTTGTTGGCCTGGTCAAGGATCAGGGAAGCGGGCTGATAATACATAGGCAGGAAGATCAGGTCTGCGCCTGCATTCTTTGCTTCATTTACCTGTGTGGAGAAGTCTGTTGCATTGTCATCTGTAAAGGATGACTCAGAAACTACGTTGAGGCCAAGTGTCTCTGCCTCAGTCATGAATTTCTGATAGATACCTGTGGAATAAGCATCTGCTACATTATAGATAACAGCGATCTTCTCGCCGAGCTTCTGCTCATAGATGTACTTTGCGGAAGCAGTTCCCTGGTTGGGGTCTGTGAAGCACATCTGGAATACATTGTCCTTGCCCTCTGTTACAGTAGGGGAAGAAGCGGACGGTGTGATCTCAAACATGCGGTCCCCGTTGGTCTCTGCTGCTACTGCGATACAGGGAGTTGTCGTCGTGGTGCCGACCAGCATCTGCATGCCCCAGTCTTTGAGGTTATTATAAGCATTGACAGAAGTCTCAGCATCATGCACGTCATCCTGAGAGTTCAGCTCAAACTGGATGTCGCCGCCGAGCGCGTTGATCTCTTCTACAGCGATTGCTGCGCCATGATCAGTTGCAAGACCGTAAAGGGAAGCTGCACCGGTAAGAGGGCCGATATGACCGATCTTGAATGTACCGCCTGCTGCGCCGCCTTCCTCCGCAGCTGCTGCCTCTGTAGCCTTTTCTGTCTGCTTGTCACTGCCGCCGGATGAAGATCCGCCGCAGGCTGCCAGTGCGAAAGCCATGCATCCTGCCATAGCAAGAGCCATCATCTTTTTCATTTTCTTCATTTTCTTTCCTCCATTTCCCTTGTTCCGGCAGCGCTCCCGGCGCTGCTTTTACTTTAGTGCTCTGCACTTCGAAAATTAAATTCGTTATACCATATTGAAGGCGCATCGTCAAGCCTGCACCATCAAAATGTCACACAATTCATACCATTTTCTACATGCGCCGGTTCCGGAAATACCGAAGCACCAGATAGGCGGAAATAATGATGGCCAGAAAATAACCGCTTGCCCCCAGAAGGGGGATTCCGAACACTTTGGGCCACATATCCGTCATGCATATGATACTGGAACTGATCAGCAGAGCCGCCAGGCAAAGACCGATGACGAGGTTGCGCACCAGGTGACGCAAAAGAGCAGACAGTTCATCGGAAGAATGCAGATCAAGGTTGATCCTGGTCTGTCCTTTCTGATATCCCCTGAGGATCTTGGCGGTCAGTGTCGGCAGACTCATCAGATCTTTGGCCGCGCGGTAGGAACCGAGCAGATTACCCTTCAGTTCCGCCCGCCAGTTTTCTATATTATAGAAGTCATTTCGCATACGGGCCGCTGCAATCTCCACGATACTGATCTCCGGACTGATTTCCGCCAGAACCCCTTCCACCTGGGTCAGCCCCCGTACCAGAAGCGTCATGCCGTGCGGCATGGCCATATGATTCTTTTTCATGATCTCCATCAGTTCCATCAGGATCTTGGCAATGTCGATATCCTTCATCTCCATCTTGCCGTACTGGGCCATAAACATGCCCAGGTCATCATACAGACGTGCCGGGTCAGGTTTCCCCTGGAACTGGCCGATTGCCATAACAGCATCCTGAATTTCACTGATATCACCGGTGGCGATGCCCTCGACCGCCTGCTTGAGCAAAGTCCGGTCATGCTCGCTCATCCGTCCCATCATGCCCATATCGATCCAGACGATCTTGCCGTCCCGGATCCGCAGATTGCCGGGATGGGGATCCGCGTGGAAAAAGCCGTCATCCAGGACCTGATGGATATAATTGTCGACAAATTTCGTACCGATTTCATTCAGATCATAGCCGTTTTCCAGGAGCTTTTCCTTGTCATCGATCTCAATGCCATCGATATATTCCATGACAAGAACACGCCCTGTCGTATAACTTCTGTATAAAACGGGCGTGGCAAAATACTCGATATCACGGTTGAAGCGGGCGAACTCTTCCATGCTGTCCGCTTCTTTCATAAAATTCATCTCTTCCTGGGTAACGACCCAAAGCTCATCCAGAATCATATCCAGATCTACGACGCCGGACAGCCTCCTGGTCGGCATCAGGCGGACTGCCTTGTGCATGAGGCCGATATCGCGCTTCATCACATCATAGATGCCCTTGCGCTGAACCTTGATTACGACGTTTTCCCCCGTAATCAGCTTTGCGCGGTGCACCTGGGCGATCGAGGCCGATCCCAGGCACTCCTTCTCAATACTCTCAAATACCTCATTCCATGACTGCTTGTAAGAGGTCTCGATGACCTCGATCACCTCTTCAAAAGGCATGGGCGGCACATCCGACCGGAGCTTCATCAGCTCATCGCAATAGGCCTGCGGGAGAATGTCCGAACGCGTGGACATAATCTGCCCCAGCTTAATATAAGTCGGACCCAGATCCTCCAGAATCAGGCGAAGCTTCTCCGGGGTCATGCCCCTTACTACTTCGTGTCTTGTGAGGATCCGGGTTATCTCGATCAGCCTCGAACCGTTCTTATCTGAAAGGCCGCGGCTATTTTCATTATCACTCATGTGTCCTTATCAAATGTCCTCTTCTGCGGTTTCCTTTGCTTCCTCTGCCGCATCAGCTGCAGTCTCTGCCGCAGCATCTGCTGCTTCCTCTGCCTCCTCAGCAGCATCCTGAACCGCTTCTTCGACAGACTCTTCCTTCCTGGTAACCTTCTTGACTACATCCTCTGCCAGATCTGAAGCCATGTCTACGGCATCCTTTACAGCATCCTTTACAACATCGCCTGCGTCACTGACCGGCCCTTTCAGATTGTCCAGCACAGACTTCAGCTGATCGATCTGATCAGATGTCATGTCATTGATGATATCCATGACAGCTTTCCTATCATTTTTCAGTGCCTCTGTCCGCTCTTTTGTGCTGGTCTTAGCGCTTTCTCTGGCGTCTTTTACCTTTTCCTTTACATCATGACGCAGCTCTTTATTAAGGACCTTGCCCTGCTCTACAGTCAGTTCTCCCTTTTTCACAAGGTCATCCACAACCTCCTGCGCCTTTTCTCCTGTAAGTGCGACAGCGCCGATGCCTGCCAGCAAAATTCTCTTTAACCCGTCACCGATTCTTTCCATGTGGTACCTCCTGTTTTTTATTGTGAAATAGCAAAAATCTTAGGCAGAAAGATGATCAGTCCGATCACTGCCGCCATAATGGCGGAAATCAGTACGGCACCTGCTGCTGTATCCTTTGCCTTTTTCGCCAGCGGCCGGTACTCCTCTGTCACCAGATCCACCACTGCCTCCAGCGCGGTATTTACCATTTCAAGCGACATGATTAGTCCAAACAAAATCAGGCAGAGCATCCACTCTGTGACAGAGATGCGCAGCAAAGTGCCTGCCGCTGTCACCAGAATGGCTGCTGTCAGATGAATCCTCATATTGCGCTCCTGCCGGATGCAGGTCCATATGCCTGCAAACGCATAACCGAAGCTTTTCCTTAAAGGTGTTTTCCGATTCTCTGACATTTTGACCGCCCGCCTTCTGTTAAAACTCTGCCCTTATTATACACCTGCTTGACTGGCTTGTCCATGCTGACAGATTATGAAAACTTCCTTTCCTAATTCTAAAAAAAATGATAAAATATTTTTCAGGAAGGAGGATGAGTATATGGAACTGAAAATGGATCTGGCACAAAAACAGATCATTACCCAGCAGATGATCCAGTCTATGGAAATACTGCAGATGAGTACCCAGGAGCTGGATACCTATCTGGAGAAGCTGTCGCAGGAAAACCCTGTCGTTGAGCTGTTGGAGCGGCCCCATGATCCGGAGCCCCGCATTCAGGAAAAACTGCACCGCCAGTTGGAATGGCTCACCTCCACAGACAGGCAGAACAAGGCTTATTACCAGCAGGATGGATCGGAGCTTGATAATGAGAGCAATCTGCAGGATATCCGCAACAGCGGCGTCAGCCTGAGTGAATTTCTCCTTCCGCAGGTCATGAGCGAAAAGCAGCCTTACCGCAAGATTCTGGAGTATATCATTCTCTCTCTGGATTCCAACGGCTATTATCAGGATGAGCTTTCTGCCCTTGCCGCGCATTTTCATATCAGCGAGGAAGCTGCCGGGCAGTTTCTGGCCAAGGTCCAGTCCCTGGATCCTCCGGGCGTAGGTGCGCGCGATCTGCGGGAATGTCTGCTTCTGCAGCTTGACCGCAAGGAAGATGTCCTCCCCTGCACCCGTGTCATGATCGAGGACCATCTGGAGGATATCGCCCGCCAGCATCTGAAGAAGATTGCCGACAAGCTTCATATCTCTATGGAGGAGGTCAAGGCAGGCTGTAAAGAGATCCGGTCTCTGAATCCGCGTCCGGGCAATTCTTTCAATGACCGCGAAGCCCTTCGCTACATTACCCCTGACGCGATTGTTGTCCAGATGGGGGATCACTTTGAGATCATTCTGGATGAATACCAGCATCCCCGCTTCACCATCAGCAATTATTATCAGAAGCTGGCCCGCGAGGCTACTGATGATGAGACGAAAAAGTATCTGGCCCAGAAGCTCAAAGAAGCGAAAAATGCCGAAAACGGCATTACGCTCCGCACTTCTACCCTGGCAAAGGTCATGCAGATCCTGGTGGACCGCCAGTATGATTTCTTCCTCAAAGGCCCTGGCCATAAGCGGCCCATGAAACTTACTGACATCGCAGACCCGGCGGGCCTGCACGAGTCTACCGTCAGCCGGGCCCTGCGCAGCAAATATCTGCAGTGTTCCTGGGGCATCTACCCGCTCAACTATTTCCTGACTCACACAGCTGTGTCCGGAGAAGACGGCGAGGATGACCAGACGGCAGAGCAGATCAAGCAGAAGCTTGCCCAGGTCGTTTCGCAGGAAAATAAGAAAAAACCGCTCAGCGATGAAGGGATCCGCAAGGAACTGGAAAAGCTGGATGTCCATATTTCCAGAAGAACGGTAAACAAATACCGGCAGGAACTTGGCCTGCCGGATAAACAAGGAAGGAAAGAATGGTAGGGAGACAGGGGACGGTTCTTAAGTCCCCTCCTGCTTGATTTCATCGGTTTCTATGATAAACCGAACACTTCCGGTCCTGCCTTCTGACAGCCCGGCAAAGTTGTCATACGCAAGGTCTGCGCTTCGCAGGCCTTTTATTTTTGCGATTTTCTCCCGCAGGCTGTCTCCGGCCATCTTCTCCAGTTCGGAAGCTGCCTCCTGATCAAATTCCTGCAGGCCGTCTGCCAGCTGGCCGATTCCGCTGAGCATGGAGGAGTAACCCTCTGATAAGGACTGACCGCCGCTGCTGTAAGTCCCAAAGCCCTCGCTGAGAGCTGCCGCGCCTTCGCTGATCCCGGAAACGGCTTCGGTATAGGCCGACACACCTTCAGAAAGGGCGCTGCTCCCCTTGGCCAGCCCTGAAACAGCTTCTTTCAGATT
>CAMHFW010000048.1 GCA_946184675.1 uncultured Clostridia bacterium
TTTTTCTCTGTTTTTTATCCTGTGGCGCAGCTCATTAATCCTTTCCTGATAATCGCGATGCTTTAATCCGGGAAAAGCTTTCAACAGACGTTTTTCACCAAACAAGGATCCTGAAGCTGCAATCTCTTCTCTTCTGGCGTTGATTTTCTCCTCCAGTTCCCGACGGGCAGCTTCTGCCTGTCCTCTTGCTTTTTCCATATCCTGATGAACTTTAATCGTATCAGTCCCCAGTTTTCTGCTCAGGGCATCACTTACGCTGCTCAATTCTTCCTGCAGGTCTTCCAGTTCTGACAGTTTCCGATTAAAACCAGCCACCATCATGACTGTTACAATCAGATCCAGTGTGAAAATCAGATAGAGAACCCCCAGGATGGGCCATCCGATTTCTTCCGGCATCTGAATCTGGTACTGGGCTTCTGCGGCAGGCTGGATTACACGGACAACCAGCACAACGGCTGCGCCCCAGAGAAGGCTGAATCTCAGGCAGATATAGCCGTGGAAATTAAATGGTTCCTGACTATAATCCCACCATCTGGCATGAAACAGGACATCCAGCAGCCAGCCGGCAATCAGTTCAACAATGGTTGCCAGAATCACGCCAAAAATAAATACTAGTGCAATGCTGAGCAGGTTGTCCCCCTCGGCCAGCCAGCTTTCTGTCATCCCGATCCGGTCTGTCAGGTCCGATTTGGTCAAAGCGAATACCGCAAGTGCGCCAAATCCGTATACCGGACAGAGCGGCCCACACAGGAATCCGCGGTTGATGACCTTTCCGATTTTGGCGGCGTGAAATATCACTTCGGTGCACCATCCGGCAAAAGAATAGAGGAGAAAATACCATGCGATCTGATAATAAGTCATTCCCGCAATCATGTCTTTTCTCCCCTTCCGTCTGAATCGTCAGTTTCTGACAAATAATGATTTTACACTCTCTCCAGCGCGTACAGTGCTGCTCCCAGAGCGCCGACGATCTCGGGCTCCTCGCAGATGTAGAGCTTGCTGCCGATGCGTTCCTCGACTGCCTTGACTACGCCCGGGTTCTTGGCAACGCCGCCGGTCATCATGTATGCCTCATTGAGGCCGACGCGGCGGAGCAGGGAATAGGCCTTGCCTGCGATTGCATTGTGCAGGCCGTGGGCGATATCCGCCTTTTCCTTGTTCTGTGCAATCAGAGAAATGACCTCAGACTCCGCAAAAACGGTGCACATGCTGGTGATCTCGATATTTTCTTTCCATTCAGCAGAAATCGGTCCCAGCTGGCTGATGTCGATTTCCAGGGTTCTGGCCATCATCTCCAGGAATCTGCCGGTACCTGCAGCACACTTATCGTTCATGACAAAGTCTACAACCTCGCCGGTCTCGCTGAGCCGGATGGCCTTGCTGTCCTGTCCGCCGATGTCCAGAATGGTCCGGACAGCAGGATTGAAATAGTGCGCCCCGCGTCCGTGGCAGCTGATCTCGGTCACGTTCTCATCCGCGTAAGGGATGCTGACACGTCCGTACCCGGTCGAAATGATAGCAGCAAGCTGGTCCTTGCTGATCCCCGCCTTATCCAGAACATTCTGCAGGACCTTATCCGCGCTCTCTCCGCTCTTGGCTCCAGTCCGAACCACATCAAAAGCAACAATCTTTTTATTCTCATCCAGAATCACGGCATTGGTAGATGTCGATCCGCTGTCTACTCCCAAAACGTACATTTTCTCACTTCCTGTCCTTGTAACTGTTCTCTTCTTCTTCCCAATCTCCGGTTTCTTAACGGATTCCAGAAATGCTTCCACACGCGTCCGGATCTGTCCCTCGCTCTGGGCGGTGGAATCTGTCTCTGCCTGCAGGACGGGGACGCCCGCTCCCGCGCGGAGTTCCGAATACTCAAATGCATACATATCACAGAACTTGACCGTATGGCAGATCAGACCATCCAGCCTGTCTTTGAAACCGTCGATAAACTTCTCCCTGCCGCTGGCCTTGACCATTCGAAGGCAGGGAACCTGGTTGAGCAGATCCCAGGCATAAGCGCCAAGCGGATCCTCCTGCCCGCAGCGGAAACTGCGCGACAGGCCGGTACAGGTCATATCAAAGAGAATCTGCGCGTGATGGTTTTCCAATATATTAAGCACGCCCGCGCTGCAGCGGGTGCCGACCAGACCGATCCTGGGCCCGTCTTCCTTCTCCGGCGCCTTGCGCAGCTTTTCGGCCTCTGCTTTTCTCTCCAGGATCTGGGCGAACTTCTTCTCATCAAACTTTTTGCCGGAGAAATCCTCATAAGCCCGGATCATCTCCCGGAGATTCTCCGTAAACATTTTAGAAGAAAAATCATTCACTTTTCGCGGCACATCGATCATGTAGATGAACTTGTTCGGACACTGGTCCCGCAGAACATCACAGAGCCTGCGGACACTGTCGCAGCAGGTGGTCAGAATGACGCCTTCATAATCGCTGCCGATTACTTCCTCCAGGACAGATTTGACAAAGGAGCACACATTGGGGTGCATCAGGGTATCTGCCTGATTAAAATTAACTACGGAGGGAGAAATGCGTCCCACCTCTGTATCCATGGCTTCAAAGACTTCTACAGGCGCATATTTACACACAAATCCAAGCATCTTACGCCTCCTCCATCTGATCAATCATCTCCAGGAATGCCTCCAGTCTGGTGCGGATCTGTCCGTCGTGACTGTTGCGGCGGTCCATGCCGTCCCCGTCCAGAACCAGCATGGGAATGCCCATCTCCTGCATCTTCTCACGCAGCAGCATAACGCCGCCGACAGACTGCTTGCAGCCCCAGTGGCAGAAATGGATCACTGCATCTGACTCCAGTTCCTTCACCAGCTGAGCTATCTTCTCCACCTTGCGGGAATAGGGGCCGTTGTAGATATTATCCAGCATCTTGCGGGCCAGGGCTTCCAGCGGATGCTCTGTATCCAGCATTTCCGTATAATCCAGGTTCATATCGATTGCCTGGATATAATAGTCATCCTTATAATTGAAATACTTCTGCAGAGTCTGCTGATAATAGGGCATCAGATGAACCCAGAAAATATTAGGGCCGGTGCGCGTCGGATACTTCTTCACATCCTCTTTGAGCAGACGGAGGAAGCGAAGGGAATCCTCCGAACCGATATCCAGATGCGTCACAAAAAGCAGGTACAGCTCCAGGGTCAGCGTCTTGGGATAGAAGCGGTGCTTTTCTTCCTTCAGGAATTCCAGATAGCACTGTTTGGACGCATTCTCCATCTTCAGACGGCGCCTCAGCTGTGCCATATCCATCTTTTTCCCGGTCACATCCTCCAGCACACTGATCAGGTCTTTCAGCTGGCCTGTCACATATTCCATGGCGTAAGCGGAATTCTCATTGGGCACATCGATCACGAAGCTGGGCACTCCTTTGGTCTGCTGTACATGACGGAAGGTATTGATATTTCCGTCGCAGACCATGGAAGTCGTCACGGAAAGCGGAGCAGGCGGAAAAATACCGCTGTCTACGCCCCCGATAAAACCTTTGTGATAAGAACACAGGGTAGAAGCAATTCCTTCGCTCTCTGCTGTATCGATCAGATGGTCCTCAATCATGAATCCCGACATAAAAGAGGACAGGCACTCCATGGACACGCAGTCCAGGCCAAAGCACTGCATGATCTCCACCGGTGCAAAAATATTGGTCCAGCAGGAGTTCTCCGGGTGGCGAATCGCCTGATAGACCTTGCGGACCGACTGATAATTGAGCATGCGCAGTGCCTGCGGCATCTCCTTTTTCGGTGCAATCTTCATACGGATCAGCTCTTCAATCAGTCCGGCATAGATCATCCTTCTGGCTGCCAGCGGATGGGACCCTGCTGTCTTTTTGATAAGCTCTCCATAAGCTTTTACATAATCCAAGTCTAGTTCTCCTTTCGCCAGCCTTTATGCAAAACCTGCATAAATATACGTATCTCAGCTGGCTTTATGCTGAATTCGATGATAGCACAAGCCTGTCATAGGGTCAAGGTTGCCAAGCATTACCCCCCTTTTCAAATTGGTTTTTTTCCTGTACACTGAAATAACAAAGTGAAACCAGAAGACAAAGGAGGAACCGCCATGAGAGCACTCAATCTCTATTTTCTGACCCGGATCGATTCCGCAGAGATCTTTTCGGAATATGAATCTGCCCTGGCAGGCCTGCGCAGCCCGCGGACGGTCAAGACGCACGAGCAGAAGTCCATCCACGCTCTGGTGGATGCCCTGCGGGAAAAACAGCTCCCGCTTTCCGCCTATGACCACTTTTTCCTGTCCTTTGTCATCAGCCATATCAGTAAGGAGTTTGACCTGCTCAAAATCGCGGCCGACCACTCCATGATTCTCAATATCGAGCTCAAAAGTCAGGAAATCGACACGGCCCGCATCCTCCGCCAGCTCCTGCAGAACCGTTATTATCTGCGCCACCTGTCCGGCACTGTTTTTTCCTATACCTTTGTCTCAGGGACGGGAAAACTCTACACCCTGTCTGAGGATGAGACCCTCATCTCCTGCTCTTTTGATAAGCTTTGCGAGGATATGCTGCGCTTTCACGACTGCGTGTCCTCTGATATCGAATCGCTTTTCCGGGCGGAAGACTTTCTCATTTCCCCCAGCCAGACCCCGGACAAGTTTCTGTCCCGCAGCTATTTCCTGACCACCCAGCAGAATGATTTCAAATCCCGGATTACCGAGCAGCTCGACAAGATGCCGGACGGAGGTTTTCTCTGTCTGACCGGAAGTCCGGGCACAGGTAAAACTCTGCTTCTCTACGATCTGGCCATGGACCGGTCTGTATCATCAGAGATCTGCATCCTTCATTGCGGTCTCATCCAGAAGGTTCATCGGTATCTGGACCGCAAGATGGACCATGTACGCATCTTTTCCATCTCGGAATTAAAAAATGCCAAAGATCTGGCAGGATATCAGCTGCTCCTGATTGATGAAGCTCACGCCATCACCGCAGCCCAGTTCGGTCTTATCAGAGAAAGTATGCAAAACTACGGCCAGATCTGCATTTTTTCCTTTGATTCCAGACAGATTCTCTACGCTTCGGAAGAAAGCAGGGAGACTGTTCTCCTTATCCAGAGCCTGTCTGCGGACATCTACAAGCTTTCTGACAAGATCCGGGCTAACAAGGAGCTCTCCTCCTTCATTACCTCCCTTTTCCAGCCGCAGAAAAGAGTCAGTATCTATGACTATCACAATGTCCGCATCCTCTATGCGCAGGATGCAGCCGAGACTGCCCGTTTTCTGGCCTACCACATGACACAGGGATTTGTATTTATCGATTATGACAATAGCTTTCCGCAGCTGCTCTCGGCAAAAGAAAGCCGCAGTCAGTCCCTGGAGATTGTCGGTCAGGAATATGACAAAGTCATCACCGTCATTGACAGCCGCTTTTTCTATAATGAAGAGGGAAAACTAAGCGCAGACGATGACAACGAAAAAAGCAGCCCGCTGCGCGAACTGCTTTTTCAGGCTGTCTCACGGGCCCGTGAAGAGCTGACCCTCATTATTACCGGCGACCCGGCTCTCTTTGCCAGAATCAACGCATTGAAGCTGGTCCGATAGCAAGATCTACAGGTCTGCAACGCAGGCGCCGAGCACCTTGCCGATGCTGTCATGAATCAGGAGATTTGCCTGGGAATCATAAGGCGTACTGCTCTTGTTGATCAGGACCAGCTTGTCCCCGTGATAATAGTTGATAAAACCGGCTGCCGGATACACATTGAGCGAAGTGCCGCCAATGATCAGCACATCTGCTTTTGAAATGGCTTCTACACTCTTGCGGATGGTCCAGTCATCCAGCCCCTCCTCATAAAGGACAACCTCAGGCTTTACAATGCCGCCGCACTTTTCGCATCTTGGCACTTTATTCTCTTCGATTCCCTTTACTACATAAGCAAGATCATAAAACTTGCCGCACTTCATGCAATTGTTTTTTGCGATTGTGCCATGCAGCTCATAGACGGTCTTAGAACCTGCCTTCTGGTGAAGGCCATCAATATTCTGTGTGACTACGGCTTTCAGTTTGCCCACTTCTTCCAGCTTGGCCAGAGCCTTATGCGCCGCATTGGGCTGGGCTCCGTCAACGGCAATGGTCGACTTGTAAAAATCGTAAAAAACCTCGGGTTTGCGCATAAAGAATGTATGTGAGAGAATGGTTTCCGGAGATACACCGTACTGATGCACGGTATTGTAAATACCGTTCTCGCTGCGGAAATCCGGGATCCCGCTCTCCGTGGATACACCTGCGCCGCCGAAAAATACAATATTATCAGATTCTTCAATCATCTTTTTCAGTTTCAGAATTGCTTCATCCATCTCCGTACCTCCTCTACTTTTTCTTTTTGCCTCCGAACCTGCCCAGAGATATTCCGCGCAGATTCATGAAGGGCCATTTCTTTTCCATATCTTTCAGGTTGATCCCGTTTGCTGCCAGAAGCTCTTCATCTGACACCTGTTTGAAGCAGGCGTGGGCCTTATCCATCTGTCCGCCATTCATATAGGAGCGGCCTTCCATGATCAGATAGTCCTCGTCGCCCTCTTCCAGCCAGGCTGCATGAAAAAGCTCTGCAGCCTCCGGGATATGTCCCATACTGACCAGGATGCTGGCCTTCAGCGCCATGATATCCGACGCATCCGGCTCCAGAGCCAGGGCTCTGCCCACTGCTTTGGCAGCCTTTCTGACCTGCCCCAGATGATAAGATGCCATGGCCAGATAATAATGCCCGTCTGCCTCGTTTCTCCGAAGGGACGCCGCCTTCTCCGCGCAGATCTGCATCTCCTTAATCTCGCAGATATCCTGACACTCATCTGACATCAGGGCCTGGGCAATCTGACTGCAGCGGTCGATACAGGTCTCATAGCTGCGAAGCAGACCCGCCTGCGGCCTTGCCTGTGCCCTGGCAAAAGAAAGGAACTCTCCCTGCCCCTGATAACTGTCAATCCGCCGGCGCAGATCATCATAGCGGCTGTCCATAGTCTCTACGACCTCATAAAAGGTCTCCTCCTCATGTTTGCCCAGAAAACCTCCGCTCTGCGTCTTGAAGCTGCAGTCCACAGGAAAGCGGTCCTGCGCCGGCAGCAAGGTGACATCTCTGGCATCTGCCCTGATATTCCCCTCCAGGAAAAGAGAAGGGAGCTGCAGATCTCTGAAAATACGTGCCTTGCGGTACCAGCCGGCTGCCTGCCAACTACTGTCCTCGTCACCCTCTCCGACTGTGATCCAGCCATCCTCATCTTTCTCCGCCCGGTCTTCTTTGCAGACAAAGACAACCGTGACCTGACTGAGCTCCTGTGCACTGACATCTGAATCATAAAAATCCTCCAGCCGGATGCACTCCCTGCCGGAAGCGGACCTGCTGCGGCTAAGCCCCCAGCAGATTCCGTCATAATCAAAAAACTCATTCATGGGCAGGCTGGCCTGCTCCTCTACCTTTACCAGCAGAATGGCCATGCGATCAGCACTTTTCAGGTTCCGGATAAGATACGCCCTGCTCATCTGCCGTCACAGAAACCATCCTCTGATCCTGAACCGGCCGGTCCATGTAAGTTGTCTTTGTCATCGCAATGCGGTCAACCACATTCATACCCTCGATGACCTTTCCAAAAGCCGCATACTGACCGTCCAGATGCGGGGAAAACTTATGCATGATAAAGAACTGAGAGCCGGCTGTATCCGGAGCCATAGTCCTGGCCATGGAAAGCACGCCTCTTTCATGCTTCAGATCATTCTTGAAACCATTTGCCGTAAACTCGCCGCGGATGCAGTATCCGGGACCGCCCATGCCGGTACCCTGCGGGTCGCCGCCCTGAATCATAAAACCGGGAATGACCCTGTGAAAGATCACGCCGTCATAAAAGCCTTTTTTAACCAGAGAAAGAAAATTGTTTACCGTATTGGGGGCGATCTCAGGATAGAGCTCTGCCTTGATCACACCGCCGTCTTCCATCGTAATCGTAATAATCGGATTTGCCATAGTAAGTACTTCCTTTCATTGTGTTCTATCATGGTTATCTTTTTTCATTTTACTATTCTTCATCATAAAAAGCAATAACCGCCACTGCTCTGTACTAAGATGCGCCGCGAAATCATAGATTTCGACGCATCTGGTGTCTGACCAAGTGACGGTTATTATGAATAGACCTGAACGTTAAGAGACCAGCCGTCTGCAGCAGTGCTCTCTTTTCATTTTCATTATGCTGCAGCCTTCGCTTTATTGACATAATGCTTCTGAACAGCGCCAATGATCAGAAGACTGACTCCGTTTACGATAAAGTGCCCAAGGATAGTGCAGATCAGATAGGACGGCACGTTGGAAAGTGCATTGCCTCCCCAGGGCATGGCGCCCATTACAGTTAGTGATGTCAGATAATAGACAAATCCACAATTGTTAAATACAGCCGGAAAAATCGGATGAAATACGATCAGCAGAATCAGACAGATTGACAGCGGGATCATCAGACTGGGAAGATAGCTCATCTTTCCGCCCATCCCCTGTTCTGTCCACAGCAGTGCGAGGCCAAGTGTGGTCAGACCTGCCAGAACGATCCCGACCAGACTTCCAACCAGTGTATGTACAAAACGCTTCTTCATATCAGGTTCCCCACTCAGGAAGAAGATGATATTGATCATGAAAAAGCACCAGTTTGCAAAATGAATCCCGTGTTCCGGCAGATCCAGCATATTCACGATAAAATTAGCAGCTATGATCCAGATGCATACACAGATCTGTACTACCATCTGCGGCTTTGTAATCCCTCTTTTCTCTAACATGATACTGCTCTCCTTTCCCTTTTATAGCTTTCCATGGTATTTGAGAATTGTCATGATTCCCTTACTCAGATACTGGCCAAGTTCCGCATCCGTATTGCCGGTTCCCGGCTCACGGTTTTTCATCTCCTCTGCGATGCCGACTTCTGCCTGATCCGAATACTCCAGCGGATATTCTGTCCATTTTGCCATATCCTCCAGCCACACCTTTGTTGCCGGTGCCAGATGCTCATTGAGCCCGCGGAAACCGCCTGCGCCGCCGCCCAGCTGTGTCACAAGATGCGGTCCCAGAATCTCTCTTGCTTCTGCCGGTGTCGCAATCTCATAATCCATGGTCTGCATCAGATGTGCCATCTTCTCAACCAGCTCCGCATTGCTCTTTGCCAGGCGGCCTTTTCCCAGGAAGAGATTATCTTCCATTCCCACACGTACATGACCGCCCAGAAGCAAGGACTGCATACAGCAGGGATACTCCATTTTGCCTGCGCCAAAGGCAGAGAATTCATAATTGCCGGTTCCAATCACCTGGTCCGCTGTCTCCTTCATCATGTAAACACTCTCCGGGCAGGCTCCGATTGCGCCATTGATACCGGTTACGAACTGCAGGAAAGGCTTCCCTTTGATATAACCGCGGTCCATCAGCCACTTTACAGTATGAATATGTCCGACATCATAGATGCCAGCTCCGGCTGAAATTCGCTGACAACCTGTACTCTCTCCTCTACTGTCATACCGGCGCCGCCGCCTGTTGTCGTACAAATGATGACATCCTGATTGTCCTGACGGATCCGGTCAATGATTTCCCCAAACAGTTCCATGCTGGTATAAGGAGCGCCGTAATAGTCTCCCTCCTGCGGATTGCGCACATGGATATGTACACTGGCTGCTCCCGCTGCGGCAGCATCGATTGCGTTTCTGGCAATCTGCTCCGGTGTAACGGGCAGATAAGGGCTCATGGACGGTGAGTGGATTGATCCGGTAATAGAACAGCTGATGATTCTTTTCTTTGCCATATTTGATTCCTCCTGAAAATATCTTTGCGTAGATTTTGTTTCTGTCTGCATATCAGCAATTACCGTGCCAGTTTTTTACCCTGAAAAACAGCCGTTTAAACGCAAAAATCGGTCCATATATGGACCGATGTCATATATAGACCGATTACCGTTGTCATATTTGCTACTGATCACGTTTCCGGATCAAAGTACTCTTGGAAATATCAAGTGCTTTGGCAGCTTTTCCCAGGCTCCCGTATTTGTCTATTGCTTCTTGTATGATTTGTTTTTCCATCAGCCGGACCTGCTCTTTCAGTGACACTTCCGGTTCCTTGATGCTTTTTGCTATGACAGGCGGCACCTGCCCTTCTTTTGTTCGGCTGCTTTGTCTGCTGCTCTTGAAAAAGGCATCTGGAATTTCCTCGATTTCCCGGATTGAATCATCGACTGTCAATGACAGACGCTCCAGCATATTTCTCAGTTCCCGGACGTTGCCGGGCCAGTCATATGCAGTCAGTCTTTCGATATGATTTAATATATTTTTTTCATATTCCATGACTAACACCATATTCCCCGTACCGGTTACCCCTGAAGGCTGAAATACTTTCCCGGTATATGACAGTATCCGCCCGGATTCTTATCCAGATATTTCTGATGATACTCCTCCGCGGAAAAGAAGTTGACGATCGGCCCCTTCTCTACTGCCAGCCCCGCGCCCGCCTTCTCCTCCTGCTGTCTGTAAACGGCCTCAATCTCCGGAATCTGACTTTCTTCTGTATAATAAATCCCCGTCCTGTACTGGATTCCCATATCCCCGCCCTGCTTATTGACAGACAGAGGATCGATTACCATAAAATAGTAATTCAGGATTTCTGTCAGAGAAATGACATCTTCATCATACACAATCTTCACTGTCTCTGCATGCCCGCTGCTGGCACATACGTCCTGATAGGACGGTGCCTGATCCGGTCCGTTGGCATAGCCTGCCTGCGTGCTAATCACTCCCTGAAATTGATCAAAGAACTTCTGGACTCCCCAGAAACAGCCTCCGGCCAGATAGATCGTTTTCATGGTATCTGCCTCCTCCCCAAATATATACCCGGCTAAAAATTATTGTCATACAGACTACTTTTATTATATAGCATAAAAAGTCTTTTACTGCAGTATATCATATTCAAAGCCCTAAAGAAGAAGTGGCGTGAGTATAAAAATATATTTTCAGTTTTTTATCTTTATTTGCAGATAACGCTTGAATTATTATGCAGTAATGTTGTAATATTTAGTCAAAGAAGTTTATATTCTTCATTGGTATCGGAATGAATTCAGAGTAAAGGAGGCGCCGCATGGGTAAGTATGTAATCAAAGAAGCAAAGACAGGTTTTAAGTTCGATCTCAAGGCAACCAATGGTCAGATCATTGCATCTTCACAGATCTACAAATCTCTCCGTTCCTGCAAAAAAGGCATTGCCAGCGTAATGGCTAACGCACCGGATGCCGGCCTGGAAGACCAGACTGCAGAAGGATTCGAGAAGGTGAAGAATCCCAAATTTGAGATCTATCCGGACAAGAAAGGCGAGTTCCGTTTCAGACTCAAAGCGACCAACGGACAGATCATTGCTGTCAGCGAAGGCTACAAGACCATGAAGAGCTGCCTGAACGGCGTGGCAAGCGTACGCAAGAACGCGCCGGACTCCCCGATCATAGATCCTGTACCTGCTGCAGAGAAATAAAATAAAACCATCTCTCATAATAAGAGTGCTTTCTTTTCGTGAAAGCGCTCTTATTTTTTTCTCCTCTTTTATTCCATCTTGCGGATATAGTCATTTTGACACGATAGTGCTATTATATATACAGATATTAGCATTTTTAGAACAGAAAAGGAGAGCTTCCTATGAAATATGATTTTACCACTATGCCTGACCGCAAGGGAAAAGATGCTCTTGCCATCGACGGCATCGGCCAGAAAGGCTGGGGCTTTAACCCTCTGCCTCCCAGAGAAGGATTCAGCTTTATCCCCATGTGGGTAGCCGATATGAACTTTGCCACCGCTCCCTCCGTTACGGACGCAATCGCCAGCCGCGTATCACACCCCATCTTCGGCTATTTCTTCCCGACAGATGAGTATTATGACAGCATCATCCGCTGGCAATCGGCCTTCGGACACACAGGGCTGACCAAAAAAGAAATCGGCTATGAAAACGGCGTGCACGGATTTGTTTCCTCTGCCGTTCATGTGCTGACCCAGCCTGGAGACAAGATTCTTCTCCACTCCCCTGTCTATGTAGGCTACCGGTCCGACGTGGAAGCCCTGGGCCGTCAGAGTGTTTACAGCGAACTGGTGAAGGATGAAAACGGCATCTACCGCATGGATTTTGAAGACATGGACCAGAAAATCCAGGAAAACCACATCCACC
>CAMHFW010000049.1 GCA_946184675.1 uncultured Clostridia bacterium
GAGGGAGACAGAGAACCGTCCCCTGTCTCCCTGTTATTTATAAAATGCCAGGAAAGCTTTATAAGCTTCGTAAACGTCGATCTTGGAAATGATTTCGATGGGGGCGTGCATGGAGAGCACGGGAACGCCCAGGTCTACCACATCGATGTTGAGGTTGGCGATAAACTGAGCTACGGTTCCGCCGCCGCCTTCATCAACTTTGCCAAGTTCTCCGGCCTGCCAGAAGACCTTGTTCTTGTTCATGATATCGATGACTTTGTACATGGTTTCTGCGCTGGCGTCATTGGATCCGCTCTTGCCGCGGGCTCCGGTGTATTTGGTCAGGACGCAGCCCTTGCCAAGATAGCAGGAGTTGGAAGGATCATAGACGTCCGGGAAGGTGGGGTCAAAGGCAGCGCTGACATCAGAGGACAGGCAGAGGGCGTTCTTAAGCATATCCTTGTAGGAAATGCCTGCGTTTTCAGCCAGGTACTCCAGATAATGCTGCAGGTAAGCGGAGTTTAATCCGGTATTGCCGACAGAACCGATCTCTTCTTTGTCGGTCAGAACAGTGACTGTGGTATAGGTCGGTTTCTTGCTGTCGATCTCAGCCCGCAGTGCAGGATATGCGCAGACTCTGTCATCATGTCCGGCTGCTGCGATCATGCTTCTGTCAAAACCGACATCGCGTGCCTGGCCGGCTGCAACGACCTCCAGCTCCGCGCGGAGGAAGTCCGCCTCGGTGATGCCGTATTTGTCATGAAGAATGGAGAGAATATTGAGCTTGACCGGATCCTTGACCGCATCATCGGGATAAGGCAGGGATCCGAGAATGATATTGAGTTCCTCGCCGCGGATACCGTCGGCCAGCTTGCGGCCATTCTGTTTGGCGGAAAGGTGAGGCAGAAGATCACTGATGTAGAATACAGGATCGGAAGCATCCTCGCCGATTCTTACCTGAACAGCTTCTCCGTTCTTCTTATAGATCACGCCATGGAGGGCAAGCGGAATGGCAGCCCACTGGTACTTGCGGATGCCGCCGTAGTAATGGGTCTTAAAATAGGCAATACTGTTTTTCTCGTAAAGAGGAGTCGGCTTGAGATCCAGGCGCGGCGCATCGATATGGGCTGCATTGATACGGATGCCCTCCAGGAGAGATTTTTTGCCGAATGTTGTAGCAAGAATAGCCTTGCCGCGGTTATTTACATATACCTTGTCGCCGGGCTTATACTCTTTTTGAGGATCAAATACGGTATAGCCTGCTTCGGTCAGCAGTTTTTCCGCAAAGGCGGCTGCTTCGCGTTCAATCTTCGCTTCATCCAGGAAGACTTTATAGTCCTCGGAGAAGGCAAAGGCCTTTTCCGTTATTTCCGGTGCTTCCATAGCGACCAGTGGAAATTCAAAAGACAGTTTTTTCTGCAGTTTCTGCCCATCGCTGAGCTTTTTTTCTTTTGTCTGTGCCATTTTGATACTCCTTTATCTGTTTATTATCATTATTTGTAAGGCTGACGTCCTCTATTATACACGAAAGGAAAGAAAGTGGGAAGCAATCTCATAAAAAGTATTGCATAATAGGTAAGAAAAGTCTTAAAATAGACGAAATGGGTAAAATGACAGGAGGACATGTTATGAAGCTTTTGGAACATGGAGCATATCTGCTGAACGGTACAGAAATCATTCCGGACACCCCGGAAGGAGAAGCTCTTCTGGAACAGAAAACAGGCAGAAAGCCGGACAAAGAGCAGGCCAGAAAGCAGACAATTGCCTACGGGATCCTTGAAAAACATAATACATCTGGCGACATGGATCAGCTGAAAATTAAATTTGACAAATTAGTTTCTCACGATATTACATATGTCGGCATTATTCAGACAGCCAGAGCAAGCGGACTGGAGAAATTCCCCCTGCCTTACGTGCTGACCAACTGCCATAACAGCCTTTGCGCGGTAGGCGGAACGATCAACGAAGATGACCATATGTTCGGCCTGACCTGCGCACAGAAGTTCGGCGGCATCTATGTACCGCCCCATCAGGCCGTTATTCACCAGTTTGCCAGAGAAATGATGGCAGAGTGCGGCGGTATGATCCTGGGATCTGACAGCCATACCCGCTATGGCGCTCTGGGCACCATGGCAGTCGGTGAAGGCGGTGGTGAGCTGGCCAAGCAGCTTCTGGGCCGCACCTATGATGTGGCCAGACCGGAAGTGGTCGGCATCTACCTGACCGGAAGCCCGGTGCCTGGCGTAGGACCGCAGGACGTAGCCCTGGCCATCATCGGCGCTGTATTCGGCAACGGATATGTGAAGAATAAGGTTATGGAGTTTGTCGGCCCCGGCGTGGCTAATCTTTCGGCTGAGTTCAGGATCGGCATCGATGTCATGACCACAGAGACCACCTGTCTGTCCTCCATCTGGTGTACAGATGAGAAAGTCAGAGAGTTTTATGAGATTCACGGACGCGCCGGCGACTACCACCAGCTGCAGCCCGGCAGCCAGGCTTACTATGACGGCATGATCGAGCTGGATCTGTCCCAAATCCGTCCTATGATCGCTATGCCTTTCCATCCCAGCAATGTCTATACTATCGACGAGGTCAACGCCAACCTGGGAGATATCCTGGATGATGTGGCAAAGCGGGCTCAGGTAAGCTTTAACGGTCAGGTGGATGTAGATCTGCGCAGCAAGATTATCGGCGGCAGATTCTATGTAGATCAGGGAATCATCGCCGGATGCGCCGGCGGCGGATTTGAGAATATCTGCGCTGCAGCGGATATCCTGCGCAGCAGAGACATCGGTAATGACAAATTTACATTCAGTGTATATCCGGCAAGTATGCCCATCTATATGGAACTAATCAAAAACGGAGCAGCTGCGGATCTGACTGCAGCCGGAACTGTCCTTAAGACAGCTTTCTGCGGACCTTGTTTCGGCGCGGGTGACACACCGGCCAACGGCGCTTTCAGCATCCGTCATACGACCAGGAATTTCCCTAACCGTGAAGGCTCCAAGGTACAGGACGGCCAGATTTCCTGCGTCGCTCTGATGGATGCCAGATCTGTCGCCGCAACAGCAGCCAATCAGGGATTCCTGACTTCTGCAGCTGATATGGCAGACATCCAGTACCGCGGACCCAGGTACTACTTTGACGGAAGCATTTATGAAAAGCGCGTATATAACGGCGTAGGTGATCCCCATCCGGAGACAGAGATCCAGTTTGGTCCCAATATCAAGGACTGGCCGGCTATGTCTGCACTGGGAGAAAACCTTCTGCTGAAGGTAGTTTCCGAGATCCACGATCCGGTTACCACGACAGACGAGCTGATTCCTTCCGGTGAGACATCTTCCTTCCGTTCCAATCCTCTGGGACTGGCAGAGTTTGCCCTTTCCCGTAAGGATCCTGCCTATGTAGGCCGTGCCAAAGAGGTGCGTGAGATCGAAGAAGTCAGAGCGGCAGGAGAGCATCCCTGCCACAGCGGTGTCAAGCTGCAGGATGAGTTCACGAAGACTGCCGGCATCATCAAGCAGCAGTTCCCGGATTTTAACCGCAATAATATCGTCATCGGAAGCACCATCTACGCAGTAAAACCGGGTGACGGCTCTGCCAGAGAGCAGGCTGCATCCTGCCAGAAGGTGCTGGGCGGCTGGGCTAACATTGCCCGTGAATACGCGACCAAGCGTTACCGCTCCAACCTGATCAACTGGGGCATGCTGCCTTTCCTCTTCCCGGATGAGGACCTGCCTTTTGCCAATGGAGATTATATCTATGTTCCTGCCATCCGCAGGGCCATTGAAGAAAAGCTGAGCCAGATTCCGGCTTATGTAGTCAAAGAAGACGGACTGGTGCCCTTTACCCTGGGTATGGGCCCGTTGACAGAGGATGAGAGGCAGATCATTCTGGACGGATGCCTCATCAATTTCTACAGAGAATAAAATATGCTGTGTGCCGCGGCCGGAGATCTTGTGCCGCGCGCACCTGCTGAAATGGAGATAATAATGGACAAGATTAAAATGACAACTCCCCTTGTGGAGATGGATGGAGATGAAATGACCCGTGTCCTCTGGAAAATGATTAAGGAGGAACTGCTTCTTCCTTTTATCGACCTGAAAACAGAGTACTATGACCTGGGTCTGAAAAACAGAGATGCGACAGATGATCAGGTGACCGTTGATGCGGCAAATGCGACCAGAAAGTACGGGGTAGGCGTCAAGTGCGCGACCATCACGCCCAACGCGGCCCGCGTAGAGGAATACCATCTGAAAAATATGTGGAAGAGCCCCAACGGCACCATCCGCGCTATTTTAGACGGCACGGTATTCCGTGCCCCCATCATTGTGAACGGGGTAGAGCCGACGGTACGCACCTGGAAAAAGCCCATTACGATTGCCAGACATGCTTACGGCGATGTTTACAAGGCGGTTGAGATCAAGGTTCCCGGCGCCGGAAAGGCCGAGCTGGTATATACCGGGGAAGACGGAACAGAAATCAGAGAAACCGTATTTGACTTTAAGGGACCGGGCGTCCTGCAGGGCCAGCACAATGTGAATGCCTCCATTGAGAGCTTTGCCAGAGCATGCTTTAACTTTGCCCTGGATACCAAGCAGGATATCTGGTTCGCGACCAAGGATACCATTTCCAAGAAATATGATCACACCTTCAAGGATATTTTCCAGGAGATCTACGACGCGGAGTATAATGAGAAATTCGAGGCAGCAGGCATTACCTATTTCTATACCCTGATCGACGATGCCGTTGCCCGCGTGATCCGTTCGGAAGGCGGCTTTATCTGGGCCTGCAAGAACTATGACGGCGATGTCATGAGTGATATGGTAGCGACCGCATTTGGTTCCCTTGCTATGATGACTTCTGTTCTGACTGCTCCGGACGGCACCTATGAATATGAGGCTGCCCACGGAACCGTGCAGAGACATTATTACAAATATCTGAAGGGGGAGGAGACTTCCACCAATCCGGTAGCCACCATTTTTGCCTGGACCGGTGCACTCAGAAAGCGCGGCGAACTGGACGGACTGGCAGACCTGTGTGCGTTTGCAGACAAGCTGGAAAAGGCCGTAATCGACACCATCGAGGGCGGCGTGATGACCGGAGATCTGGCGGCAATCTCAACGCTGGAGGGAGCTAAGTCTGTGACCAGCAGAGCCTTTATCGAGGCAGTGCGGGCGAAACTTGCCTGAATGAGAGGGAAGTGGTATTATGAATCGTAAAAAGACAAAACTGATTGCGACAATTATTGTGATCCTGCTGGTCATTTCCATGGTAGCAGGGATCGCAGTTCAGTTTGCGATCTGATAAGTGAGAACGGAGGCGGACTTGATGCCGGGAAAAGACAGACCCATTACAGGAAGAGGGCGCATCAGCACTTCTGCCTGGAAGCAGACTGCGGGTAAACTGCAAAAAAGCGACGGGCAGATTCTGCAGGCGTCTGCATGTGCGGATGGCCCGGATCCAGGAGCGGCTTATGCGGCAGCAGCTTGTGCCGCAGCCCGGTTATATGTGCTGGGTGGTCTGGCTGAGTGTGCGGCCGTGCAGATAGCAGTGCCTGCAGGAACCGGAACAGGGCTCCTTTCGGTGCTGACCCGCGGCGTGCAGGAAGCTTGCCAGGCAGCCGGTTTTGCATCTGTTTCCTCTCAGGTCTGTGTTTTGGAGGGGGATTTTCTGCCCCGGGTGACCGTTTTCGCATCGGGAAGGAAATGCACGCAGCAGACGGCAGAGACTGCTCGAGTGACAGCCGGAGAGGGACTTGTCATGGCAGGTTATGCAGGCTGGCGCGGAGGAGCTTTGCTTGCAAAGCTGCATCAGGACAGGCTTACGGCACACTTTTCCCCATCCTTTTTGCGGGATGTGCTTCAGGCACCGGATGAAGATTTTTCCCCTGTGCGGGCAGTCCGGGAAGCCTTTTTACAGGGAGCGGATGATGTTTTTGTCTGCGGAGAAGGCGGCATTTTTACAGCGGCAAGAGAGTTTGCCGAAAAAGAGGGTCTGGGCGTCCGGGTTTCGCTGGCTGACATCCTGCTGCGGCAGGAGACGGTTGAAATCTGTGATCTAGCCGGGGTATCACCCTATCTGCTGATGAGTCAGGGATGCGTGCTGATCGCTGCGCGTCAGCCGCTTAAGGTGCAGATACAGCTGGCCGGTGCGGGCATCCCGGCCGGGGTGATCGGATATTTTACCGATGACAATGACCGGGTTGTTACAGACGGGGAGGAGACCAGATATCTGGAGCCTTTCCGGCGGGACAGCTTTTATGACAGTTGTTTATAATTAACAGTTTTATTTGATACAAGGGAGAAGGTATTATGAGTGAAATGAAAGAAAAAATCCTTTCTGTCATTGAAAAGAACAGCAAGATCTCCATCAGAGATCTGGCAATCGTTCTGGGGGAAAAAGAAGAGGATGTTGCAAAGGCCATCGCGGAGATGGAAGCTGATGATACGATCTGCGGCTATCATACGATCATCAACTGGGAAAAGACTAACAGAGAGCGCATCGTAGCCCTGATTGAGGTAAAGGTTACCCCGCAGCGTATCAGTGGATTTGATCACCTGGCAGAGCGCATCTACAAGTTCCCGGAGGTGGATTCCGTATATCTGATGTCCGGCGCCTTTGATTTCTGCATTATGCTCGAGGGAAAGACGCTCCGTGAAGTTTCCCGTTTTGTATCCGAGAAGCTTTCCACTTTGGAGTCCGTGACCAGCACCTCCACCCATTTCGTGTTGAAGAAGTATAAAGAACACGGCACAGAAATGATTCCGGATAAAAAAGCGGAAAGGCAGCTGATCACACCATGAGAAATCCTTTAGGAAAGAAAATCGTCGATATCAAGCCATCGGGTATTCGTAAGTTCTTTGATATCGTGGTAGAGATGAATGATCCGGAAGTCATCTCCCTCGGTGTCGGCGAACCGGACTTCGATACCCCGTGGCATGTACGTGAGGAAGGCATTTATTCCCTGGAAAAAGGGCGTACTTTCTATACATCGAATGCAGGTCTGATGGAACTCAAAGTGGAGATTGACCGCTATCTGAAGAGAAAATGCGGCGTGTCTTATGATCCGGCTAATGAGATTCTGGTTACGGTGGGCGGTTCTGAGGCCATCGACCTGGCTATGCGCGCCATGCTGGATCCCGGCGATGAGGTCATCCTGCCGGAACCCTGCTATGTGTCCTATAAGCCCTGCGTTATTCTGGCGGACGGCGTTCCTGTAACCATTCCGCTGCAGGAGAAAAATGAGTTCAAGCTGACCGCAGAAGAGCTGGAGGCAGCGATTACGGACAAGACCAAGATTCTGGTCCTTCCATTCCCCAACAATCCGACCGGGTCTGTTATGACCAGAGAGGATCTGGAGCCGATTGCAAAGCTCTGCATCGAGCATGATATTTTTGTTGTGTCTGATGAGATCTACGGTGCCCTGACTTACGGCACAGATCATGTGACGATTGCTTCTCTTCCCGGCATGTGGGAGAGAACCGTCCTGATCAACGGTTTCTCTAAGGCCTACGCTATGACCGGCTGGCGTCTGGGCTATGCCTGCGCGCCTGCAGAGATCCTGGCACAGATGCTCAAGATTCACCAGTTTGCCATCATGTGCGCACCGACAACCAGCCAGTATGCGGCTGTGGAGGCCATGCGCAACGGAGACGATGACGTGGAAATGATGCGTGAGGCTTATAACCAGCGCAGACGTTTTCTGGTTCATACCTTCCGGGAGATGGGCCTTGACTGCTTTGAGCCTTTCGGCGCCTTTTACATTTTCCCCAGCATCAAGAGCACGGGAATGACATCTGACGAATTTGCGGAAAAGCTGCTTAAGGAGGAGAAAGTTGCCGTTGTACCTGGCACGGCATTCGGTGACAGCGGTGAAGGATTCCTTCGAATCTCCTATGCCTATTCTCTGGAGGAGCTCAAGACGGCGACCGAGAGGATTGCCCGTTTTGTGGCCAATCACCGTGCTTTCCGGGAGCAGTAAATGGCATTTCATATCGTACTTCTTGAGCCGGAGATTCCGGCCAATACAGGCAATATCGGGCGCAGCTGCGTGTGCACAGGCTCGCGGCTGCACCTGATTGGGCCTCTCGGGTTTGAGGTCAGCGACAAGATGCTCAAAAGGGCCGGACTGGACTACTGGAAAGATCTGGACGTACAGATCTATGACAGCTTTGAGGAGTTTCTTCGCTGTAATCCCGACTGTCAAGGACGCCTTTATATGGCGACTACCAAGGCAGAGAGAACTTATGCGGATGTCAGATTCCGGGACGGGGACTATATCATGTTCGGCAAGGAAAGCGCCGGCATTCCGGAAGAGATCCTGGTGCAGTATGAGCCATGGTGTATCCGCATTCCCATGGCACAGGACTGTCGCTCACTCAATCTGTCTAATTCAGCTTCCATCGTGCTCTATGAGGCGCTTCGGCAGAATGATTTCCTGCAGCTGGAACAAAAAGGTGCCCTGCACCGTCTTGCCTGGCATAACGGAGATTAAATCTGCACGTACGGGTTTGCTGATGACAAGCCGGAATAACTCCGTATAACACAAAAGTGTATGTAAAAGACAGACGGGGGCTCTGCCATGTTTTTTGAAATCGAAAAAAAGAATCCTGGTTCAGCCGCAGCAATCAGCGACACAGGAGATATACTGAGCTATGGACAGCTTATGGCATTTACGGAGGAGTTCTGCGGGCATATCGCCCACAGGACTCTGCTCTTTATTTTATGCAGAAATTGCATGGGAGCACTGAAAGGCTATGTGTCCTGCCTGAGCGGCCATATTGTGCCTCTGCTGCTGGATGCGGGGCTGGACGGGGAACTTCTGGAGGGACTGATCAGAACTTACCGTCCGGAATACCTGTGGCTTCCGCAGGAGAGAGGACAGGCTTTTTCCTGGCCGGTCCGCTTTGCTGCGGACGGCTATGTTCTTTTGAAAACGGATTATAAAGCTTATGAGATGCACCCGGATCTGGGACTGCTGCTGACGACTTCGGGATCGACCGGAACGGCCAAACTGGTCAGGCAGTCTTATGCCAATATGGAAGCAAACGCCAGATCCATCCTTTCCTATCTGGAACTGAATGAGAAGGAGAGACCGGTCACCAGTCTGCCGATGAGCTATACTTACGGCCTGTCTGTAATCAACAGCCATTTGCTGGCCGGAGCAACGATTCTGCTGACCGGTAAGAGTCTTATGGAGCAGGGATTCTGGCAGTTTGCAAAAGACCGGGAGGCAACCAGTCTGGCCGGTGTTCCCTACACCTATGAGATGCTGAAAAAACTGCGCTTTTTCCGGATGGATCAGCCCTCTGTAAAGACATTGACCCAGGCAGGAGGTGCCCTGCCCCTGCAGCTGCACAGGGAATTTGCGGAAAAATGCGCTGAAAAAGGGATCCGCTTTTATGTTATGTACGGACAGACGGAGGCTACAGCCAGGATGTCTTATCTGCCCTGGCAGAGGAGCCTGGAAAAAAGCGGCAGTATCGGGATTGCCATTCCTGGCGGCAGACTATCTCTGATTGATGAAGAAGGCAGAGAAATAGGAAGACCGGGGCAGATCGGGGAGCTTGTCTATGAAGGTCCCAATGTGACCATGGGCTACGCCCTGACCGTGGAGGATCTTGTCAGGGGTGATCTATGGAAGGGAAGGCTATTGACCGGAGATCTGGCCAGATTTGATGAAGAAGGCTATTATTATATCGCCGGGCGCAAAAAACGCTTTCTCAAGCTCTACGGGAAGCGCGTCAATCCGGATGAATGCGAGAGCCTGCTCCGGGACCATTTCGGAATTGAGTGCGCCTGCGCAGGGCGTGATGATCTGCTGGGCGTTTTCCTGACAGACGGGGATATGGGGGATATCTGCTGCGAGTATCTGGCAGAGAAGCTTGGGATGACTTCAAGTGCATTTACGGCCCGGATCCTTCCGGAAATTCCCAAAAATGAAGCCGGCAAAATACAGTATAAGGATCTGGTATTATGATGGATGTATTTTTTGAAAAAGGAGTCTATGAATCCGCAAAAGAGGAAAAACAGACCCTTTTGCAGGAACGGCTGGGGCAGCTGACCCGGTACCACTATGCCCACTGCCCGGAGTATCAGGGGATGCTGGATGCATTGAGATTTTCACCGGAAAATGATGTTCCCTGCAGCGATCTGCCCTTCCTTCCGGTCAGTCTTTTTAAGAAGATGAAACTGGCAAGCGTGCCGGATGATCAGATCGTCAGAGTACTGACCTCTTCGGGCACCTCAGGACAGGCTGTATCCAGAATCTGTCTGGATGGGGAGACGGCCCGCCTGCAGCAGCAGGCGCTGGCCAGAATCGTCAGCTCCTTTATCGGCACAAAAAGACTGCCCATGATCATCCTTGACTGTCCTTCGGTCCTCAGAGACAGGGAGAAGATCAGTGCCAGAGGGGCCGGGATCCTGGGATTTTCTGTATTTGGCAGGCAGCGGATCTTTGCCCTGGATGATGATATGAAACTGGATCTGGAAGGTGTCCGCCGGTTTCTGAAAGAGCATGCGGGGGAAAGAATTCTTCTCTTTGGCTTTACCTTCATGATCTGGCAGTATTTTTACAGGGAACTGCAGAAGCTGCCGCCTATGACTCTGGACCTGTCTGAAGGCATCCTGATCCACGGGGGCGGCTGGAAGAAACTGCAGTCTGAAAGCGTCTCTCCCCAGGCCTTCCGCCAGGGGCTCGCGCAGGCCTGCGGGATTCGTCAGGTCCATGATTATTACGGAATGGCAGAGCAGACCGGGGCCATCTGCATGGAGTGTGAATGCGGCCATCTGCATACCAGTATTTTTTCGGATGTGATCATCCGTGATCCGCAGGATCTTACCGTCTGCGGGCCGGGAAAACGGGGGATCATTCAGGTACTGTCTGTTCTTCCCGGGTCCTATCCGGGACACAGTCTGCTGACCGAAGATGAGGGGACGCTCCTGGGAGAGGACGACTGTCCCTGCGGCAGAAAAGGAAAATATTTTATCGTTCATGGAAGAATTAAGCATGCAGAAGTCAGGGGGTGTTCGGATACCTATGGTGACGGGGTATGAACAGAAAAGAGTAGAAAGGGCCCAAAATGCGCCGGTCCTGATGCCTTTTTCCGATGAGGTCATGTCCTTTCTGCAGGATCTGTCGGACCTTCTGATGAAGGAGGGAAGGCAGTATACGGATGTCATGGCCTTTGCATTCTGGTGCAGACGGGCGGCCCTTCGCAGGTACCGGGACAGGTACCCGGAACGCGGCTGCCGGCTGGGCAGAGGGCTGCTTTTTCATATCGCTCCCTCCAATGTCCCGGTCATGTTTGCCTATTCTCTGGCAGCGGGACTTCTGGCAGGCAATAAAAATATTGTCCGGCTCTCGGACAAGCCATTTGCACAGGCAGACCTGATTACGGATGCCATAGAAAAGCTGATCTGCGGCCGGCATCCCCGGATGGAAGATTATATCTATCTGATGCGGTGCGGTCATGACGCCCAGGTAATCGCCTCTTTATCAGCAGCCGCGGATATACGTGTAATCTGGGGCGGAGATGCCGCAATCAGAGAGATCCGCCAGGCACCGCTCGGCCCCGAGGCAGCAGAAATCCTTTTTGCGGACAGGTACGGAATCTGTGTCATCTCTTCGGAAGACTATCTGCAGTCTGAGGATAAGGATCTGCTGATACACAGGTTTTATAACGACACCTATCTCTTTGACCAGAATGCCTGTACATCTCCCCAGGTCCTGATCTGGACCGGAGATCAGGCAGAGGAGGCTGGGGTAGATTTCTGGGGGCGTCTCAGGGAAAAGACGGAAAAAGACTACCGGATCGAGCCTGCCCAGATCACAAACAAGCTTTCTGCCTTTATGGAGGCGGCAGCCTGCGAGCCGGTCAGACTGCAAAGTTCCCTGCATGAGCCAAAACTCATGGTCGCTGCAGTATCCCGGATTGATGAGCGTCTTATGCAGTACCGGTGCGGCTGCGGGTTTTTTTACGAATATCATGCCTCAGATCTGCGGGAGATTCTTCCTCTGCTGACCCGGCGATGCGGAACGATCACATATTTTGGTCATGT
>CAMHFW010000050.1 GCA_946184675.1 uncultured Clostridia bacterium
TTGAAGCGGCGGGCCATATCATAGAGCAGTTCACTTTCTTCTCCTGTGATTATGGTATCGTTATAAAGCAGAATGGCAATCTCCAGAAGCATGCTGCGTTTGTTGCGGTCAGAAGAGTTCATGCACAGCCAGGTCATGGCCTGCTCATAAGGGATAGCATCGCTGATGTGCGGGATGTCCAGCTCAATACGCTCACGGACCAGGGCATCCTGTTCACCCTCAGTGATAGAGTTGTCCTCAGAAACTGCAGCTATGAGAAGGGATTCGAATCTGCGTTTTTCATTCTCAGAAAGACAGGCATAGAGCATGATGTAACCTCCTTGTCAATTTCATAATGGGATAGGAAATGTTAAACATTTTCATATTGATTCTGCTATCATAGTATCATTAAATGGTATCAAAAACAAGTAAGAGCGCAGAGGGCAGCGCAAATCGAATCGGGCAACTGACTTGACGAACCTTCTTTTTCAAGGTATACTAAGTGAGCATGGCAAGTCCATGCTGAGACATGCATTAAAGTTTCCGTGCAGCCGGGGAGATAGCGGTGCCCTGTACCTGCAATCCGCTACAGCAGGGGTGATGTTTCAGCTGAGGGCTTTGGCTTGTGAGGCAGCCCGCTGTAAGCGGTGTTGACGTCCGGGTCTTGCGCAACAGGAACCGGTGAACCGTGTCAGGTCAGGAATGAAGCAGCACTAAGGCGGACCTTCTGTGTGCCGCAAGGGTGCCTGGGCCGAGCTGGCTGCGGCGGTAACGCTCATGAGTCGGGTTCGAAGCGAAACGCACGGAATTTTTTTTAACAGAAATCAAAGAGGAATTGGATGCGCTGCAACAATGCGCAGGACGATTCCTCTTTTTTTCCATAAAAGTGCCCGCCCTCATCCGTATAGGAAATATATGCAGCTTCCCTGCATAGATGTTCCCGGGCACCGGAGGTGTGATGATATGGTCAATGAAGAGTTTGAAAAATGCATACAGCAGATGAAGGATAAGGACCGGCTGGGCCTCCAGAGCGTGTATGAGGCTTACAATGGTTACATATACGCGATCCTGCTGTCCTATGTGGGCAGGCACGAGGATGCGGAGGATCTGACAGTTGATTTTTTTATCCATTTATGGAGTAAGGCGGGCAGTTACCGGCCGGGCAGCGGGCATAAGGCATGGATCACCAGAATGGCCCGCAATCTGGCCGTTGATTTCCTGCGCAAAAACAGGCGTGAAATTCCGGCAGAGGAGCCCGCAGAACAGACAGGAACGCCTGCCCAGACGGTACCTTCTGCAGAGGATACCGCTGTCGAAAAGCTTGGATTTTCTGATCTGATTCAGACTCTGTCTGAAGAGGAGAAGAGAATCGTTACAATGAAAATCCGGGGAGAGCTTACCTTTAAGGAAATCTCCTCCATTCTTGAAATGCCCATGGGAACGGTAAGCTGGAAATATCAGGAAGCGGCGAAAAAGCTAAGGAGGGCACAGGGATGACGGATCATGAATTTGAGAAAAGATGGAACGAAATGATAGATGAGCAGGCTCCCGAGCTTTGGGACAGAATCGAGATGCGGCTGGCCATGGAAGCCGGTCAGGAGCAGTCAGCAGATCTGAAACAGCAGGCAGTGGTTCCGAAGCAGGCAGAAGAAGGGGAAAAGACTGGATTTTTCCGCAGATTAAAGGGCTTTTTCTTTGGAGGAAGCAGCCTTCGCACAGCGGCTTCCCTGACTTGCCTGGCTGTGATTGTTACAGCAATCGGAGGGGGACTGTCCGGAATGGGCGGCAGTGCGGCAGCAAAAGGTGTTCTTTCCTCCCCCGCAATGGAAGCGGCAGACTATGATAGTATGGTGTCAGCCAAAGAAGCTGCGGTGGAAAATGGCGCGATGGCAGGCGGTGATGAAGTATGGTCGGCGGAGACGTCAGCGTCACAGACATCCGGGACCGGTGAGGCTGCCGGGCAGGTGCCGGAACAGGCAGAGCGCAAACTGATCCGCAATGTCAGCATTTCTGCAGAGACCATGGACTTTGATTCTCTGATTGAAAAGATCAAAACGCAGACTTCCCAGGCAGGGGGATATATCGAAAGTTCCAGTATCGATGGCAATCGTTACGGAGGCAGTATCTACAGCCGCAGGTCAGCAAATCTGACCCTTCGCATTCCTTCTGATCAGACGGATGCCTTTCTTAAGACCCTGGAAGGTGAGTCCAATATCATCAATCAGTCTGAGAATCTGACGGATGTGACGCTGCAGTATGTGGATATGGAGAGCCATATCAAAGCGCTGCGTACAGAGGAAGAGCAGCTGCTGAAGCTGATGGAGCAGGCGGAGTCGACAGATGATCTGATCCAGATCCAGTCACAGCTGACGAATGTCAGATACCAGATTGAGTCCTGGCAGTCCCAGCTTAACACGTATGATAATCTGGTCGACTATGACACGGTCGAACTGTATGTACAGGAAGTAAAGCAGGAGTCTCTGACAGGAGAGCCGACAGTATGGGAGAGGATCCGGAGCGGCCTGGCGGATAATACGGCAGCCCTGCTCAACGGGATCGGAAATCTGCTGATCTGGCTGATTACCATGATACCGGTATTTGCAGTCATATTTGCCGTGATTTTTGCTATCATAGGGCTGATGAGAAAAGTCCGCGGCAGACGCCGGAACAAGTGAGAGAAAAATATCAAATAAGAGAAAATTATCAAATAATAAGAGAAAAATCCCCTGAAATACCAGTATATAAAAGCTTGCAGTTGACGCTGTCAGGCATGAAATATTATAATGTATGAAAATGCATACAATAAGAAAAGGTACTTGAAAATAGAGTAAAAAAGCAGGGGAGGCTTCCACAGATGAAGAACAGTCATTATTCTGAACTGATCGCCAGATATGTGATTTACGGATTGTTTGCTGCTTTGCTGCTGGTTACAATGATGACCGGACAGGAAGGGCGGACCATGACCATGAATTACGTCTTTCTGGCGATCATGTTTGTTTTAGTACTTATTTTTAACAGGCTGGGGATCCGGAGACTGCAGATCCTGACCGAGGATCTGGATGCGGCAGAGGCAGTGATCAGCAAGCAGGCAGGTTTTCATCCCTTCCCTTCCAATGCAGGCATCAAGTTCCGGATCGAATCGGTAGACAGCGACTGGAAACGCTTTGTGAAAGACTGGGAAAACAGCTCCGGTATGGATTGCGAGCTGGAAGAATATATCAATGAGCAGGAACTGCTCGAGGTCACGCATGCCGGCCTGTGTTCTCTGGTTCCGGGGTTTCTGACCTCTCTTGGAATCCTGGGTACTTTTGTCGGACTTGTGACTGGTCTCGGGGGCATTGATTTTACAGATTATGATGTGATGACACGGTCTGTGGAGGGGCTGGTCGGCGGACTTTACGTTGCCTTTTACACTTCCATTTACGGAATCAGTCTTTCCATCATATTCAATTTTGCATTTCGCTATTTTTCATCCGGACTCACGGTAAAACTGGATCACTTTTATGATGTTTTTCATGAAAAATATCAGGCTGTGACCCAGAAGTCCATCATGGATGAGCTGACCAGAAATCAGAAGAGAGAGCTTGAGGTAATCGAGACTTCCGCGGACTATCTGGAGAAGATGAAAGAACAGCTTTCCAGCGGTCTTGGCAAGGAGCTTGGCACACAGATCTCTGAGAATATGATTCCGGAGTTCCGTAAGATCGACCAGTCTCTGCAGGGGGCCATGGAAGAGTTCCGCCAGGCACAGGATAATGCTCTTGAAAAGATTGTAGGGGAGTTTGTAGAGAAGATGAAGGGGCTCATGCAGGAGCCCATTGAGGCTATGAGCCGGTCTATGGCAGATCATGTGGAAAATCTGGGAGGCAGTGTTGCGGGACTGAGTGCCTCGCAGGGTGAGATGACCAGAAACCTTGGTGAGCTGATTGCCCGGATCGAGCAGACAAGCATCAATACCGAGGAGGTTAATAAGAGCTCCGCTAAGATTATTCAGCAGCTGAACTCATATGTGGAGAAGCTTAACAGCACATCGGAAGCTTCGTCCGAAATGGTAAAGAACATGAATGAACAGACCGCTTCTCTGATGGAAAAGCTGGATCTGTATTCCAGGAATATGAACGATGTGGCGCAGGAGCAGAAAACGGTACTGTCCGATCTGCGGACACATGAAGAGAGGCTCAACAAGACCTTTGCGGGTCTGGAAGAGAATCAGTCCAGACTGAGCGGCAATATTGTTTCCTTCTCCGAATCAGCAGCAGAGCTGGCAAAGCGTCAGGCTGATCCCATCAATCTGTCCGGTGTCGAGCAGATTCTGAAAACATATACAGATAAGGCTGAGGTCAGCCGCGAGACGGAAAGACGGCAGCTGGACAATACCCTCCGGGGAATCATTACATCTGCGGGTGAGGCACAGAGGCAGAATACGGACCAGATGGCAATGCTGCGCCAGAGCTTTGAAAAAATGGAGGAATACCAGGAAAATATCAGAGACTTTACGGCCAGACTGGTAAATGCGTCTGCTGCCAGAAAGAGCGCAGTTTCATCTGGCATTACAGACGGGGATGGCGCCAAGGAAGGCTCTGAAATGGCCCGGCTGATGGAGGGCCAGCAGGAGATGACCAGGTCTCTGGAGCGCTGCATTGCCCTTTTAGAGGCAGAGCAGCAGAGAAGGAACCGTCCTTTCCTGGAGCGGGCTGCTGACTTTTTCCGCGGCAGCAGACAATGAGTAAGAACAGATCAGGAGGAAGAGCATGCGCGTAAAACGTGGCAGACAAAAGATGGGCAGCGAGCCCAATTACTGGCAGAGCTATTCAGACATGATGGCCGCGCTCATGATGGTCTTCATTCTGATCATGGCTGTGGCTATGGTCTCTCTGACTGTATACAAAAAAGAGCTGGATGAGTCCAAGCTGGAGCTGGAGAAGAAGAATGAAGAATTGATCAAACGACAGGATCTGCTGGAGTCTCAGAATGACGAGCTGCTGAAGCTCAAAGAGGCTTTAGAGGATAAGCAGAGCCAGATTGACAGAATCATCGGGGTCAAACAGGAAATCATACAGGCGCTCAAAGAGGAATTTGACAAGGAGGATATTGATATCGCTATCGATTCTGAAACAGGCGCTATCATCTTTGACTCCAGCATCTTATACGATACGAACAAATCTGAGCTCAAACCGGAAGGTGAGAGCTATCTGGACCGCTTCCTGCCGGTCTACATCGGCGTGCTTTTCCGGGAGGAATTCCGTGAGGATATCGCGGAGATCATCATTGAAGGGCATGCGGATACAAGAGATACTTACATGTACAATCTGGGACTGAGTCAGCAGAGAGCCTTTTCTGTGGCGGAGTATATCCTGGCGGAGAGCAATCTGGGTGATGATCAGAAGCAGCAGCTGCGGTCGATCATTACTGCAAACGGCCGCTCCTACAGTCATCCGGTTTACAAAGAGGATGGGACTATTGATTTGGATAAATCCAGAAGAGTGGAAGTAAAGTTTCGCCTGAAGGATGACGAAATGATCAGAGAGCTGCAAAAGCTTCTGGAAGGGGAAGATTAAATGAAAAACAAGGTGACACAGACTCTGCGGACATATGATAATGTCGTGCTTTATATCGGCTTTCTTGCAGTGGCAGCCTTTCTGGCGGCTTCCAGAGGCTGCACGCAGGAGTTCCTGACTGTGGTCCTGTATCCTTTTATGATTCCGGTCTTTTTGAACATTGTGATGCTGGTCTTCAGTGCGCGGCGCGGCGCCAATGGCAGGATCCTGCTGCTGGTTCTGATCATGCTGACTCTGGCCGGTCTGATGCGGGCGGTATACTGGACTTCCTATCCGGATTTGTATGAAGGCGCCAATCTGCCTGTATGGGATTATTTTCTGACACAGATTGTCATCTTTGCAGTGATGCTGATATATCCGATGCAGACCCAGATCAAAAACAAACGGGTCTATGAGATCCTGTCCGGCAGGAAGTTTACCCTGGCCATGGCAGTCCTGATTGCGGTCATGTATGGTATGCTGCTGTTGTTTGGCGTTTCTTATGGAGGCGCCAAAGCCTGGATTTCCGTCGGCGGTTACCTTGTACAGCTGACGGAGCCTATCAAACTGCTCTTTATCATCTGTCTGGCCGCTATGATGAGCCGTGATGAGAAAACGCCGCTGGCGATCCTTTTTTATCTGGTCAATGCAGCTTTGATGGGAGTTGTGGTCTCAGAGCTTGGAACAGCTCTTGTTATGACTTTTGTGTTTTTCATCTTTCTCTTTATCTTCCCGCAGAAAAAGGGAGTTTATTTCTGGCTGGGTGTTAGCGCATTTGTACTCATGATCCTGATGGTTATGATTCTGAGAGCAGTCAGCAGCGAGTATGAGTATGCGATGAAACAGTCAGATCCGCGCGTGTTCGCCGCAAGATTTACAGGAACTTTATATGACTATGCGATGAGCACCCCGGAAGATGTCGTGACGATGGATATCCTGCGGGAGATGGTCGATAACTCGCTGACTTCTATGAAGACAGAGGAGCAGGCGGAACTGGGAAGAGCTTTTCATTCAATCAGCAAGCAGATTACAGACGGACAGCTGAAGTTATCGGATTTTGCGGATGCGCGAGACAGCGAGATCTGGATTCAGGTTGCGGGAGTAATCGACGAGAAGACAGAAGACGGAGTCGGTCCGGAGACAGCTAAGGCTGTGACTGCTAAGATCGAAAAATATCCGGCAGTTGCCGCAATCGCCCGTCTCTGTGAGAATCCCGGTTTCCGGAGTGCTTATATCACCCGGTTCTGCAGCAGTGATTACTATATCACAGATACTCTTTACCGGTCGGCTGCCCCTGGTTTCTGGCATAGCGTCAACCGCAAACTCTGGATGGGGGCGTATGCGAAATTCATCCAGAGAATCGTGCTTCCGAATGAGGCATTAAGCGCCAGATTTGGCTTTACCTCAGAGGTTCCCTATCAGCTGGATCAGGCTCAGTCCGCTATGCGGGTAGGAGGCCTGACTGGAGCCAACAGGCATGAATTTTATTATATTCCTGTCATGGAGTCAGACATGATTTTTGCTGAGATGGTCAGTCTCTATGGGTTTGGCATGGGATTCTTCGTAATCCTTCTCTACATGATTCTCTTCCGGGAAGGCATGAAAGAAACCGTAAAGCTCAAGGGAAAACCTTTTCACAGAGGACTGGTGCTTGGCATCACGCTGATGATTTTTATTCAGGCGCTGATTATCATCGCCGGGAATTTAAGTCTCTTCCCACTCACGGGAATCACGCTTCCCTTCATTGCGGACGGGTCCCTTTCCATGCTGGTCTTTGGTGTTATGATCGGTATATTGCTGGCCGCCTCTTATGTTCCGATTCGTGAGGATATTCTTCCGGCCGGCAGCGCAGATACAATGACCAAAGAGGATCTGAAATCACTTCCGGGCGGGCTGATTTCTACCATCAGGGGAAATCTCTGGAACCGGCAGCACCGCGACAAAAAGAAGCGAAGAAACAAGCAGCAGGATAAGACGCAGAAGAAAATGCCGGAGGATGAAACAGATAACGGCGGCTTCCCGGTAGATACTGCACCGCCGGAAGAGGGAACGGTGTCTGACACAGATAAAAGCGACCTTCCTGACAACGGGAAGCAGGGGGGCGGACCAGATCAGAATAAGAAGAAACAAACCAAGTATACGGACTGGAATTAGCCGGGATTTTTAAAGGAGGAGTTTTTGTGGCCTGCAAAATCAGGGCAGAAATGGATTATGAGAAGAATCTGAACTATATCAGATATCTCAACGGCCTTTACAGCATCAGAAAAATCATCATATATAACGAGGGAGATGAGCCGGCAAAGGATCTGAAGCTGGAACTGACTTTTACCCCGGAATTTGCCCAGAGCTGGGTTCGTGGTCTGCCGGAGATCGGTCCCGGACAGAAAATGGAGATTGTTCCGACAGAGCTTTCCGTTGATCCGGCTGTCATGCTTGATTACAATGAGACGATCGAAGGAAGCATCAATGTGGAGATTTCCGGACAGGAGACTCTTTTTAAACAAGCTTTTCCGGTGACGCTTATGGCTTATGATATCTGGTATGGAGGCAGTCATCCGGAACTGCTGGCCTCTTTTGTTACCCCCAATGACAGAAAGGTCCTGGAAATCGTGGCAAATGCCGGGAAAAAGACCGGGGTGGCTTTTACCGGTTATGACGCGTCCAAAGAAGAAATCATGCATGCCATCAAGGCTGTTTTTGAGACCATCCAGGATCTGAAAATCACATATGATTACCCGCCGGTCAACTGGCAGGCAGGGCAGAGGGTCCGGATGCCCGGATTTGTAGTCAATAATTCTGTGGGCTGCTGTATCGATATGGCGGTTCTCTTTGCGTCCTGTCTGGAAGCTATCCATCTTAATCCCCTGATCATGCTGGTAGACGGGCATGCTGTAGCAGGAGCCTGGCTCAGAAACGCGACTTTTGAAGAAGCTGTAGAGCCAAGCCGGGAAAAAGTGGAAGCCCGTTCTTACAACAAGCTAAGAGAACTAGTCATGGTCGAGTGCACGTTGATGGAAAACTACGCCAGCGGTGACCTGTTTGAATATGCTGTGAATTCTACGGATAAACTTTACCGGATTTTTAATGAAGTCATCGATGTGAAACGGGCCAGAATGGGAGGAATCCGTCCTATTCCGCTTCGGGAGATCCATGATCTGTATGCAGACGACTCTTATGAAGAAGCTGATCCCGAGGACAGTGATGATTTCTATGAGGAGGATGATTTTCTCATTCTTTCCGGAGAGGATGGAGAGCCACAGTCCAAAATGGATTACTGGGAGAATAAGATTCTGGATCTTTCGCTGCGCAATTCCCTGGTCAGCATGAAGCAAGGCGCGCGTGTCCTTCCGGTCATGGCAGACCTTGCCGGTATCTGCCGGCTCAGCAATGACCTGGAACAGGAAAGATCTTTCCGCATTCTTCCGGCTCCGAAAGAAGTGACGCAGATTCCCGGGAGCGGTGACATGGACGGGCAGCAGGAATGCATCCGCGCGGCGGCGGATCTGATTGCTTCTGACCTGCAGAATGCCAGGATCCGGCTTCTTCTTGGGGAAAGTGAGACTGCGTCCAGGCTTAAATCCCTGCACCGGAATACGGAAAATTTCATCCGGGAGACCGGTACCAATGTCCTTTATCTGGCAATGGGAGCCCTGCGCTGGCATCAGGAAGAAAAAAAGGCGGATAAATACGCGCCGGTCCTTCTGATTCCGGTCAGGCTGGAAAAGAAAAAATCAGACAATGATTATGTCCTGTCACCGACCAGTGATGAGTGGCAGCTCAACATCACGCTGCTGGAGATGCTGAAGGAAAAATATGGGATCCAGATAAAACTGGCTGGTGTTCCCCATGCGGAGGACGGCATACCCTACAAAGCGCTTTTTAATACCATCCGTGAAGCTGTCAAAATGAAAGGCTTTGATGTGCAGGAGAGAGTATTTCTGGGCATCTTTTCCTTTGGTCAGCTGATGATGTGGAGAGACTTGCATCTGAATAAGGATAACCCGGATTTTACTGGTCAGGATTTTGTGGCAAGCATGATCGATGGTCATCTGACCTGGAAGCCGGAAGATGTCTTTTCGGACCCGGCTAACCTGGAGGCCCAATCCGATCCCAGGGACCTTTTGCTGCCGCTGAGCGCAGACGGATCGCAGATGGCAGCAATCCGGGCGGCTCTGAATGGGGAAAGTTTCGTTATGCACGGCCCTCCGGGAACCGGAAAAAGCCAGACGATCACGGATATGATTGCGAATCTGCTGGCAAACGGAAAGACTGTTCTTTTTCTGACCAAGAAAATGGCTGCACTGGAAGTCGTACAGCAGAGGCTGGAAGAGATAGGACTGGGAGAGTTCTGCCTGGAACTGCATGCAAACAAATCCAGCCGTCAGCATGTTATGAATCAGTTCTCCAGGGCTCTTGCTCTTGAGAAAGCCGTGCATGATCCTCTCTACAGCAGCCAGGCCAGAAAGATCAAGGAGAAAGAGAGTGAACTCCGGTCTCTGATCCGGGATCTGCATCGCCGTCAGAGCTGCGGCCTGTCTCTTTACGAACTGATGGGTATGATGGAGGAGTACAAAGACGCGCCGGATGTGGTGAACTTTGATGACATGACCATCCGGATGGCAAATGAGGAGGATTATGTATCCTGGAAGATGCAGGCAGCATCGCTGCAGCGGCATGCGAAAAAGCTGGAAGGTCTGTCTGCGGGTCTGCGCGGCATTAAAAAGGCCAGCTTTGGCAGAAAGGAAAAAGATGCCTTCTTGCGGGGGATCAAAAACACATTGGGTCTTCGCACGGAATTAGACAGTGCTGTGGCAGAGATGGAAAAGGTCATTGGCGCGCCGGAGGGCGCTCTGGCCGGAAGCCGGGAAACGGTTACAGCTGCAGATATTCTTGCACACATCAAGGTCTACCCCAAAGAACTGGCAGCCCTTATGAAGAAGGAAGGAAACGGAGCGGCCGGAGAAGCTAAGATCCTGACAGCCTTTGAGGCAGAAGGGAAGCTTCACGAAGAATTGACCGCTATGGCGGATCGATACGACAGCGCAGTGCTGGAGGAGGATCTGGAGGAAATCCGCGAGAATGTACAGGCAGCTGGAAGAATGCTTTACGGCGGCGGCAAGGTTATACAGACAGCAGTGCGTATTCTCCGCAAATATGCCCTGGATAAGGACAGCGTTACGGAAAATAATATTCTTTCTGAGCTTGACCGGCTGATAAAGCTGCAAGAAAAGACAGAAAAACGGGAAGGCAGCAGCGGGATCATGCAGATTCTGGCCGGCAGCGGCATCAGCCGTCAGGAGTGCGGAAAACTATTTGACCGGAGAAGATTGGTAGAAGAACGCATAAACCTGCTGGACATGGGACCGGTGACCTGGAACCGGATCATGGATTATGCACAGGAAAGGACCTTGGGACTGAAGGCCCGTTATGACAGTGACCTCCCTGTTTTTCAGGCGGTTACGGCGTGTTATGATACATTAAAAGATACGATTCAGACTGTACTGGAGATGTCCGGAAAGGAGTATGCAGGAGAAACATCCGATCTGGTATTTGACGATAACTGGTATGATGAGATCCGGGGATGGAAAGAGGCTTTCTTTGAGATTGACAGCTGGAGCAGCTGGCTGAATGAGAGCGAACAGGCCCGTGCCGGCGGTCTGGATCCTCTGGTGACTGCCATAGAGGAAGGGCTTTCCCCGGATGATGTGGAAGCGGCCTTTTACAGGGGATTTGCCGGATCCTGTATCCGGTATATTACAGCAAACAACAAGCGACTCCAGTACTTCAGCGGCAGCAATTATGAGCTGACCGCAGATCAGTACCGGAATTTGTGTGAACAGTTTGAAGATATGACCAGAAAAGAAATCCGGGCCAGACTGACAGACCGGATTCCGGATGTCCGGGAGGGCAGCGATCTCAAAGATCTTGCTCTGCTGCAGAAAGCGGTCCGCGGCAGCGGAGATCATCTGACCATCCGCGAGCTGTTTAACAAGATGCCGGAGGCTGTCCGTCTTCTGGCACCCTGCATGCTGATGAGTCCGGCTTCGGTGGCTCAGTACATCGATGTGGATTTTCCTAAATTTGACGTGGTCATCATCGATGAAGCTTCCCAGCTGCCTACCTGTGAGGCAGTTGGCGCGATTGCAAGAGGCAACAGTGTTGTGATCGCAGGAGATGAGCACCAGCTGCCCCCGACCAGATTCTTCCAGAAAAAGAAGAAGGGGGAGGCTATCGAAATTACAGACCTGGAAAGTATTCTGGAGGATGCCCTGGCCCTGAATATGCCGCAGTGCTATCTGAACTGGCATTACCGGTCAGCGCATGAGAGCCTGATTACTTTTTCCAATCTGCGCTATTATGGCGGCAGGTTAAAGACATTTCCTTCCGTGGATGACCGGATTTCGGCAGTCCATTTTGAGAATGTCGGCGGCATCTATGACCGTTCCGCCAGCCGGACCAACCCGGCAGAAGCGGATGCCCTGATTGCTGC
>CAMHFW010000051.1 GCA_946184675.1 uncultured Clostridia bacterium
CGGAGCATAAAGAACCAGATAATCCTGCTCGCTGATCCCGTACTTCTCCCTTACGCCGGACCGCACCCTCTGCATCCGTTTTTCATCAAAAAAAATGTCATTTCGGGGAAGACCGATATCCAGAATCTTTTCCCTCTCCAGCAGAAGGGTGCGTGATACTGTCTCGGAGAAGAACCGGTTGGAAGAGATAAAATAATCTGTCTGCCCGGCGGCAAGGCCAAGGGCATACTCTTCTGTTCCGTTCATTTCTCCGGAAATATCGGCTCCGAACTTCTTAAAAGCGCCTCCGGCGTGCCATGTATTAACGCAGACCTGCTCTTTTCTCAGCGGGATTGCAGCCGTGACACCGGAATTGGTAATCACATATCGGCTGGTCATAATATGGTAGAAGTAAGCCAGGCTGTTGTGACGGCAGGTCTTCACACCTTTTTTCTGCAGGGCTGCGCTCTTCCCGTTGTATTCCCAGACAACCGTCATCCCTTCATCCAGCCCCTGCTTTCTCATATACAAAAAAAGAGCCTTTGGATTGCATGCGTACTGTTTTCCCTCGTAGGCTGAGAAAAAAATCTTCTTCCGCTTCACAGGAAATACATGCAGCAGGCAAAGCATAGCTCTTTTTGCGCGAATCATGGATTTGCTCATATTCCGTCTTCTCCATTTCTTTTCCGGATCCGCTGACCGGCGCTGCTGCGTGCCCTGGATACTATTCCGGACAATCTGTGCCCCAGAAGCTTTTTGATCAGCAGCTTAGCCTTGATCCACGGTCCTCCCCAGGAGGTATCATAATGATGGATTGCGACAGAATTCGCCGTCAGTTTCAGTTCCAGAGTCCGATAATCCTTGGGGCTGAAATACTCGCTCGGATAAATCACAAAGTCATCGATCTTCTGCCGGGTATTGTCCCTGCGAAGTCCTTTCTCCAGACAGTAAGCCGTGATGATCTTCACATTGGTCGTTGTGTCCGGTCTCCCCTTGATCAGGAATGAACGAGTCTGATAATATTCCATCTGTGCCCTGATAAAGGCGTTTCCCCTGTCGGCGCCAATGACGGCCGTTGAAATCTGATCCGGATTTTCAAAACAGCCGAAGCCCGGCTCTTCCAGAAAAGGATCAAAACTTTTCAGCAGCTCTACATCGGTATCCAGATAAATACCGCCGTACTGATACAAAGCCCAGAGCCTGGCATAATCCGCGACAAACGCCCATTTCCCGGCTTGGTAAGCCTCCTCAACATAGCGATTGCAATGGATATCAAAATTTTTTTCACTCCAGCGTACAATCTTATAATCCGGACAGACTTTGCGCCAGCTTGCAAGACACCGCCTCACATTATCCGGCAGCGGTTTTCCTCCAAACCAGCAGTAATGAATCACTTTGGGTATCATATATCTTCCTCTTAGTTCCGTATCCTGCGCAGCAGAACTCTGTAGATCTTCGCTCTGACAGCATCCGGGATCAGAATCTCCACGACAAAACGTTCTGTCAGATTCCGCAGGTACTCCGGAAATGAAATATAATCACTGTCCAGCAGGTATTTTTCAAAAGACAGGGCCGTCTTAAAATGTTCAATCCCGCCTCTGCGGTTAAACATATCATCTGAGGCCCGCATATAGACCAGGGGTTCCTGCAGATTATAACCTTTCACCCCGGTCTGCAGCATCCGGACCCAGAGATAATAGTCTTCATGTTTTTCCATGGGCCTGTAACCGCCTGCCGCCAGAACCGCTTCTTTCCGGAACATGACTGCCGGGTGATTAAAGGGTGTCCTGTGGCGGGAAAACCGCAGAATCTGTTCATGCGTCTCCGGAACGGTACGCGTGCTTCTGACATCCTCCGGATCATCTCCGTGAAACTCCGCCACAAATGCACTTACAATTCCCGTTTCCGGATTATCCCGCAGAATCTTCAATTGCTTCTCGCAGCGGTCCGGCGCAGCGATGTCATCATCATCCATGCGCGCTACGATATCATTCCTGCAGAATCGCAGTCCCCCATTTAAGGTTCTGCCAAGCCCCTGGTGCCTTTTTCCTCGTACCAGCCGGAGGCTTCCGCCATATGAGGCCAGAACTGCTTCGATTTCATCTCCGACCGGTCCGTCGCTTACCACTACAAAATCATCCGGCGGAATCGTCTGCGCAAGCATACTGTCGATGCTCTGCCGTAGATAGTCAGGGTTGCTGCCGGAATAGACCGGCAATAGTACCGAATAATTCATTATATCTTTTCCTTACGCTTTAAGGCAGTCTTTTCTCCGGCTTCAAGCCCCTCTGAGTTTTCCTTCTGGAAAAAGATCTTGATCGTCTGAATAATAATCATGATATCCAGCCAGATACTGTAATTCTCTATATAAGTAAGATCCAGCTTCAGTTTGTCAAGAGGCGTGGTACGGTAATTGCCAAATACCTGGGCATAGCCAGTCAGTCCGGCCTTCATCTTGAGGCGGAAATCAAACTCCGGTATGCTCTCCTGATACTGACAGGCAATATCAGGCCGTTCCGGCCGCGGTCCGACAAAAGACATATCGCCTTTTATGATATTGATAAGCTGAGGCAGTTCATCCACATGCAGGCGGCGGATGACCCGGCCTACCGGCGTGATCCTGTCGTCTTCCTTATTCGCCAGCTGGGCGCCGTTCTTCTCGGAATCAACCCTCATGCTGCGGAACTTGTAGATCTTAAAGACCTTTCCATCCTTAGTCAGTCTGTCCTGCTTATAGATGATCGGTCCCCCGTCATGGGCCTTAATAGCGATACAGACCACGATCAGGGCCGGTGAGAGAATGAGCAGGATAAGCAGAGAGATGACAATATCCATGATTCTCTTAAAGAAACTCTGTTCCACAGACAGTCCGCGGTTGCGGAACAGATAGAGTTCCGTATCAAAAAGAGTAATGGTCGCAGAGCTCTTGATCATGATATCGCTGATCTTTGGAATGGTATAACAGCGTATCCCCTGCCGGTAACAGTATTTGAGCAATTTATTACGGTCCGCGGAGGGAATATCTCCAATAATCGTACACTCATACTGGTCGATGCGTTTTGTAACCGCCTCAAATCCTTCACTCAGACAGACATTATCAACGATCACATATTTATCCGCTCTGGTCTTGATCTTGTTGACCAGCTGACGGGGATTGATGGTCCCATAGACCAGCAGCATATGCCTGGGAGGATAAATGTGCGCATAGATCCACCGCATAAAGATAACCCAGCCTGTCACCACAGCCACATCCAGCAGCGTCATCAGAATGATCGGTGCAAAATGGGATGTAAAAGACCAGCGGCCAATCAGTGCCAGCTGGATATAGGCTATGAAATTACAGCATACGACGGCCAGAATCTGCGAAAGTATAACCTCGGATATCTTGAGGTAGCCGACTTTATAGGCATTGAATATCTTGGAGAAAAAGAAATTGATCACTGCGTAGAGCATCAGAAGCGCCCAGTTTCCTCTTCGGAAATAGAGCTTTCCGATAACATCATCATAGTTATAGAAAAATTTCCAGATCAGCCAGAAGATCAATACCTGGATCAGCAGAATCGCGGCGGAAGCCGCAAACATGATCAGTCTTTTATACTGTTCTCTGTTTTCCACTTGGTTCACCCCTGTTTAACACAGTAATGCGACTTTGCACCTTTGGTACAAAGCCGCAATGTTAATGAACTTAACCTTATCTTACGAATGTTTCCTGTAATAGAGTCTGTTCATGGCGCTGAAAATCGCACGGGCAGACGAACGGTTGATATTGGAACTGATTCCTACGCCAAAGGCCTTTTCACCGGTATCTGTATTCATCAGCTCAATGTAAGTAGCTGCCTGTGAATCAGAACCTGTAGTAAGCGCATGCTCCTCATACATAGTCAGCTTTGTATGATAATCATCCTGGGTGTTGAGCCCCTGCTTGATGGCATCGATGGGACCGTTTCCGTACCCCTCAATGGTGCGGAGTTCATCTTTGAAGGTATAGGTCAATGTTACCTTCGTATCGAAACCTCTTTCATCCTCTCCCATATCTTCCATTTTCATCTTCTTAAAATGAAGAGGATACTTGGCATTGATATACATCTCGCGGAACTTGTCCATGATCTGGGAAGGAGAAACCTCTCCCTGACGCTCAGACAGTTCCTGGATACAATCCGCAAATTCCTTGTGCATGGCCTTGGGCAGACGGAATCCGTAATACTGCTCCATAACAAAGGCTACGCCGCCCTTGCCGGACTGGCTGTTGATACGGACAATCGGCTCATATCTGCGGCCCAGGTCCGCGGGATCGATCGGCAGATAGGGTACTTCCCAGATCTTGGATCCGCGCGCTTCCATGGCATGTATACCCTTGTTGATCGCATCCTGATGCGAACCGGAAAATGCTGTGAATACCAGTTTTCCGGCATAAGGATGGCGGGCATCTATCGGCATCTTGTTGCACTTCTCGTAGACTGCAATGATCTCATTTACATTCTCGATATCCAGCTTGGGATCGATTCCCTGCGAAAACATATTGTAAGCAATATTCAGGATATCAACATTGCCGGTACGCTCACCGTTTCCAAACAAAGTACCTTCTACTCTGTCGGCTCCGGCCAGGAGAGCCAGCTCAGAAGCTGCCACGCCGCAGCCCCTGTCATTATGAGGATGAATACTGAGAATAATCTTCTCTCTTTCTGTGAAATGCCTGGACATCCACTCAATCTGATCCGCATATACATTAGGCGTATTCATCTCTACCGTCGCAGGCAGATTAAAGATGATTGGGTTTTCAACGGTGGGCTGCCACTCTGCCTTGACTGCTTCGCAGATCTCAAGTGCAAAATCCAGCTCCGTGCCTGTAAAACTCTCCGGAGAATACTCCAGCTGAATATTACCGTCAAAGTCTGCAAGACCTTCTTTTACCATCCTGGTACCATCAACAGCAATCTGCTTGATACCTTCCCGATCCATATTAAATACGACATCTCTCTGCAGAGTAGATGTTGAATTATAAATATGGAAAATAACATTTTTACAGCCCTGAATCGCCTCAAAAGTTCTCTTGATCAGATGGGGACGGCATTGGGAGAGCACCTGGACCTTCACATCATCCGGAATCAGATTTCTGTCTACCAGAAGTCTCAGGAAATCATACTCAATCTGGGACGCCGCCGGAAAACCGATCTCAATTTCCTTAAAGCCGAGTTTCACCAGAAGATTGAAGAATAGAAGCTTCTCTTCTACGACCATCGGCTCAATCAGTGCCTGATTGCCGTCCCGAAGGTCTACACTGCACCAGATGGGTGCTTTCTCAATCTCCTTGTTGGGCCACTCACGCTCCGGATAATAAACGACCGGATTTCGTCTGTACTTCATGTAGTTTAACATGCGTCCTTCCTCCATATAATACGCTTTAATTTTCACCCGTCATTATTACATTGATCGCAACGGGATTTACAAGAGTCACTCCGTTATCCAGTTCCACTGCAAGTACGATAGTATTGTTTCCGGATGTACACTTGCTGCAGTCCGCTGATACATTCAGGTTTGCTGCAGTAAGCTGATCGACGTACTCTTTGGCGCCGCTCACTGTGATTGCCACGCTAGTGCTTGTCGTATCACTCAGGCTGACGCTCTTCTCATAAGAATACCCTGTTTTGGTATTGTTTAGCAATACTTTATCTAAAGAAATATCAATCGTTTTTTCAATAATCGGCTGAACATCTGCCGCAAAAGCAATCTCAGGCTCTGCATCTGTAAATACCACGCCCGCCGGAAGCTCCTCCGTCATAGCGGAAGAAACCGTAATGGTTTCCTCGATTGACTCTTTCGCTCCGGATAAATCATAATTTCCCAGAACGATCTCTTCAATCTGGTCCAGCGCATCATCAGGACCTGCCAGAGAAATCTCCTTGGGTTCATATTCGAAAGAGATCAGCTCATATTCGTCTGCCGGAGTTCCGCTTACCTCAAGCTTTACAGGAACAGATTTTGTATTATAGATCGGCACACTGACTGAAATGATATTCTGTGAAATCGTCAGTGAAGAGGCCTTTACCTCATCTCCGTTTGATCTGCGCAGAATCAGTTCAGAGTCTGTAGTAATGTCTCCCGTATTGAAACTGGTCACGCCGACATCAACCACAGCTTCCTTAATCTGTTCCACAACAGAGGCCGGACCGGATACCGTTACCAGGTTTGGCGTCGCCGTACCAGTCCCGATATATTTTCCCGCGGGCGCGTTGCTGCTAGTGAGCACACGCACATTGAATGACTTTTTCATAACGTCTTCAATCTCAACATTGAGCACCGTACTTGACCCGATCGGGGTGATCTCCAGCCCCGTATATCTGGGACAGGTGACATCTGCCGTAACTGCTCCTGTTATGGAGAGTTTGGAAAGATCTACCACCGCAGAAAAATCATTTCTCGTCAGATGACTCACCAGTGAAGACTTTCCTCTGACTCGAACCGAAACAGTATTGACATCACCTGCAAAGCTGTATGCTTTCCCTGCCTCCGTAATCTGATCTGCATTGATCTCCGTGATCGTGATGTCTGTAATATCCCTGGTCTCGACAGGGTCTTCCGTATTCAGGATCAGAAGCCATACCAGAAATCCCAGGACCAGAGCCAGCAGCTTATAGCCTGTATTATGCGTCAGCGTCTGTTTTATCTTTTTTATCACTCTTGATCCAACCTCTCAGTTTTCCAAAACCGCTTGTTCTTCCCTGGTTTGCCACTTCCGCATTCAAACGATCCAACAGCATCCCGGCCTCTACATTGCGTTCCAGTCTGCCCCGCTCCGCAACAGATACCGATCCTGTTTCCTCCGAGACGATGATAGTAAGGCTGTCTGAAACCTCACTGATCCCGACGCCGGCACGGTGCCGGGTTCCCAGCTCCTTGCTCAGAGTCATATCATCGGATAGAGGCAGATAACAGGTCGATGCCACAATCCTTCCGTCTCTGATAAAAACAGCGCCGTCATGCAGTGGCGTGTTATGGACAAAAATATTGATCAGCAGCTGGCTGGAAACCAATGCGTCCATGGCAATCCCCGTGCGCTCAAACTCACTGAGCACTACTTCCTTTTCCATGACAATCAGAGCACCTGTCTTTGTCTTGCTCATATCGTAGACCGCCTTAACGATCTCACTGTTGACACGCTCAGCGCTCCTGACTTTATCTTCCTTTCCTCCGCCGGAATCCAGCGGCAGAAAACGGAAGATAATATTTCGCCTTCCCAATTCCTCCAGTGATTTTCGCAGTTCCGGCTGAAATATGATCGCGACAATTGTCAGAAGGACCGGTGAAATCTTGTAAATCGCCCATGTGACCGTCGTCAGTTTCAGCACATTTGCCAGAACAACAAATACAAAGATCACAACAATGCCCCGCAGCAGCGTGTAGGCGCGTGTGTCCTTGAGCCAGCGGAAAATCGCATAGATCAGGCTTGCGTAAAAAAGGATTTCAATAATATAAGTGATATGAAATGTTGACGGAAATACCGTACCGGAAAGATAATTTGTGATCCAGTCCATATCACCACTCCTTTAACTCTCTACTCTTCTGTCTCAGCTTGCTCCTTGTCTGCCTTTTTCCCTGACGGGAGATGGTTCCTTACCCCGCTGGCAATCTTGATGATATCTTCCTTTTTCGGGAACTTTTCCTCTACAGGAGGCTCATCGGATGTGATCCCGGCCAGATACTTGGGAATCGCCTGGACATAATAATAATATTCTTCATCCTCAAACTGCAGCAGCTCTCTGCTCTTGTAGTCCACCACACAGCGGAAGAACTGAATGACAACCGCTGCCGCGGCTCCGAATAAAATACCGGTGAAGAGTCCCGGCATACCGGCATCCGGAATCCTGGGGCCGACCAGAATCGCACTGATCAGCTCAGCAACGACACCGGCTGCGATAGATACATACCACGCATAGCTGAATGAAAAAAGAGAAACGACGGACATGACCGCAGCGGTCACCAGAATCAGCACAAGCATGAGTATAAATGTTTTGTCCCCGAATGTCGCAGTAAAAATCTGCGTAATGCTGGAAGCCAGTTTCTCAGGATCCAGGCTCTCCATCAGTGCTGCAGTCCCTGACACACCGGCAGGAACGCTCAGTCCTCCGCCGTACTGCACGGCGGCACGCAGGTAGCTAACCATAAAGATACCGGCAGCTGCAGGAATCGCGGCATAGGGAGTAAAGAGAAGTCCCGCTACAACCGGGAGAGCATAGCCCAGATTATAATGAAGAAGTACCGGCGCAGCCAACAGTACAAAAGCATGACCGGGGGAAAACTTCAGGAACAGCAGGTAGATAATCACCATCACCACGATCGTGAGCAATCCGATGATCATGGAGAACTTGAGCATATGCGCCGCAATTACCACCGCAACGATAAATACGGTAAAAGATCCCGGTATGATGGAGCAGATCAGGGAAAGCAGCACGTTGACCGGCGCGGCCCCCAGAAGCTCATAATAGCCGAGGCTTTCATTAATATAAGTAAATACCAGCATCATCCCCAAAAACTTTGCCAGAATGATGAACCAGGTCTCATACTCCTTAAAAAAACGTATGATCTTTTCCCTGTAAATGAGTAACTGTGTCATTTCCTGTCCTCCTGTCCATACTTTTCAATCAGCTTGAGCATGCGGTAATATATCCTTACCCTCTCATGGCTCTTATGATATCTCCACGCATAGACTGCGGCACTGACCACGGCATATATGATCAGGAGAATAATATAATAGCGAAGCGCATCCTGAAAGAGATCCGTCAGCTTGAAATTGGCAGCCGCGCTCAGGATCGTCTCCAGATTGCACACAGCATAGATCCCAAAAATCAATACATATGCGACAGTCACGCCCATAAGTGTTTTCAGGACATTGTATCTGACATAATCGCTGGCAAAAAAAGCATTTTCTTTCAGATCCTGAATTCCTTCATTTTTCTGATAGATCGATGCCTGCGACATCCAGCGTATTTTCTTGATATTCAGCATAATCGAAACCTTTCTTTCATGGAATCCCTGTCTCCAGTCATGATATTTTAGTATAGCATACTCATACTGGATATGTCAAAATATCATAGAATCTGCGTCTCAGGCTTCTTGCTTCAGGTGTATTTCCCAGCAGACACCAGTTGTGCATCATCTGTTTTCCAATCTCAGCAGTCAGCTTTACGCCATCTGCGGCGCACTTCTCCTCCAGTTCATCTGCATATGCGCAGGCCGTTTCATACTCTCCGAAAAAGGCATAGATTTTCGGGAATTCCTTCATATCCATATCCAGCGGCCGGATCAGATACTCGTGGCCTGTGTAATCCGCAATAAGAGAGAGCCAAGAATAATAATCCGCCGGGAATACGCAGTCACGGTCCTCCATTCCCCGCATCACTTCCATCTGATCCTCCGAAGGAGGAATACGCAGAGGCGGCGACTGCAGCAGAAGAAGCGGAGGAAGCATATCTTTTTTCCCTGCTGCCAGCATTTCAAAGCAGATTCCCAAGCCTGCCAGGCAGCCGGATGAAAGGCCCATAACCGCCACTTTTCCCGGCCCGTACTGGTCTGACGCCTGCTGATATGCCGTAAGAACAGCCTCCATGATTGCGGCCGGTCCGGCTGTCGGGATCAGAGGATAGGACAAAAGCCAGACATCACGGCCCGTATGATCCGCCAGATCTCCGCAAAGCTCAAAATCAGCCAAAGCAGGAGGCTGAAAGAGGCCGTCCCCTGTCAGATAAAGAATAGCCGCCTCTCTCTGAGACTGCTTGGAAGCGATCTTGATCAGGGTTGTCTCCCCCTCTTCGCTCTCCTCATACTTGTAACCGGCCTGCCACCTTGCGGAGGGAACTTCCAGCTTTCTCTTTTTTGCCATACTGAACACATAGTCCACAAAAGCCATCCTGGAATCGCCCATGATTGACTTTACCGTATGGAAAAACAATTTTTCGGTCATTTTATATTTGATACTAGGCATACCCGGATCCTTTCCTGTCTGTGATCAAATTACATTTTCCCAGAAGTCAGGCTCTTTCGGCAGTTTTCCTCTGGCAGCCCATCGGCCGCCGACCAGCCATGTCACAGCGCCGAATACGATACCAAGAATCAGGCCGGCCAGTACATCACTCGGGAAATGTACGTACAGATACATTCTGGAAAAAGCGATCAGAAGCATCAGGATTACTGCAAAGAAGCCGATTACCTTATTGGTCCGGTTGATCAGGAAACATGCCACCGTTCCCGCCAGTGTATGACCGGACGGGAAGGAATAGTCCTTTGGTTCAGCGATCAGAAGCACCACGCTGTCATCCAGCCAGCAAGGTCTTGGCCTTGCTATATAATTCTTGAGCATTACCGCGCCGAGGAGATATGCTGCTGCCATTCCGATCAGCATAAGAACCGCCGTTCTCCTGGTCCGCCGGGGAATCAGAAGTATCAGCGAGAGCACAATCCAAACTGCGCCCATGTCGCCCAGTCTGGTAATGATCGGAAAAATCTGATCCAGGATATCCATCCGCAGATTATTCTGAATCAGGTGCAGGATCGTCCAGTCGATATTCTTTACTATGTCAATGATTGCCTGTAAGTCCATATTCATGATTCCACCTCCTAATCAGAGTTCTCCATCCGCGCGGTAGACGATTTGTCCTGCGCAGATCGTATAGTGTACACGTCCGGGAAGTTCCCATCCCTTAAAAGGACTGTTATCAGCCTTTGATACAAAATGGTCTGCTGTCCAGAGTTCTTTTTCTCCAAATATAACAAGGTCCGCAGGTGCATCCTGCGCAATACTGCCGGGGATCATACGGTAAAATCTTGCAGGGTTTGTGCTCATCAGCTCAATCAGCCGCATGAGACTGAGATGGCCCGGTTCTACCAGGCTGCGGATCCCGAGTCCCAGAGAAGTTTCCAGACCGATGATGCCGCTCGGCGCTTCCGCCATAGGGCGCGCCTTCTCCTCCCGGCTGTGCGGGGCATGATCTGTCACGATCATATCAATCGTCCCATCTTTAAGTCCCTCTATGATCCTGCGTCTGTCATCCTCTGTCCGCAGAGGCGGGTTCATACGGGCATTGGTTCCATATGTAAGGACCGCATCCTCTGTGAGCGTAAAATGGTGCGGCGTCGCTTCCGCATGAACATCAGCCCCCAGACTCTGGAAGAGTCTTACAATATCAACCGCATTGCCGGAGCTGATATGCTGAATGCACACAGAAGCACCGGTATGCAGAGCCAGCGCGCAGTCTCTGGCAGTCATGACCTCTTCTGCGGCTGATGACGCGCCTCCATAGCCGATCTGCTCGGATATGCGCCCCCGATTGACCCCTGCCTGATAAACGAGCAAAGGGTCTTCCTCATGCAGGGAGATGGGGATATCAAGATCTGCCGCATCCTCCATGGCTGCAAGAAGCAGGGCCTCGTCCACGATCGGCTTGCCGTCATCGGTAAAGGCAGCCGCGCCGGCCTGTGCAAGCGCCTCAAGATCTGCCAGGTCTCTGCCCGCCATACCTCTGGTCACATTGCAGGCGGACAGTACATGAATGCCTGTCTTTTCTCCCTTTTCCTGCACCTGCCGCAAAACAGCAGGATTATCAACCGGCGGCACGGTATTTGCCATGCAGATAACCGTCGTGAACCCGCCCTTCGCAGCTGCGGCAGCTCCGCTGAAAATATCCTCTTTATACTCTTGTCCGGGATCCCTGAAATGCACATGGCCGTCCATGAGGCCGGGAGCCACAACAAGTCCCGAGGCATCGATCACCTGCGCCTTCTCGGCATAAAGATCCGGGCCGACCTCCTCGATACGTGTTCCGTCAATCAGGACATCAAGCACTTCATCCGTACCTGTCACGGGATCCACTACCCTGCCGTTTTTGATCAGAATCATAACTTTTTCTCCTATTCTGCAGAAAAACATATGTATGTTTATTTTACCATATCCTGCCAGTAAAAGAAAGACTCTATCCTGCGGCTTCTCTTTTTGCCGGATCATATTCCACGCAAAAAG
>CAMHFW010000052.1 GCA_946184675.1 uncultured Clostridia bacterium
TCAACCGCATCACCTACGACATCACATCCAAACCACCCGCAACCATAGAATGGGAGTGAGACCCAGAGAGGCAAGTGCGAAGCACGCAGGCAAACTGCAGGTCTCACCGCTGCCAGAGCGGTCGGAGAGGGCAAGCCGGAAGGCGCAGGCCGATCCGGGCACCGCGGACGGCTGGGAATAGATAAAAAAGCTCGGGAAGCCTTATAAATCAAGGCTTCCCGATTTTTACGTCTACAAAATGTCTACATTATTTTCGTTTCTGGCAGTATACGGATTTATAAAAGTCTGTTCTGAAAAATAATGCTTTGCGACAGCCTCTTCTTTTACACTACATATAGGGAGACAGAGAACCGTCCCCTGTCCCCCCCTGGCTCCCTCTTCTTTTTCTTGTGAATTGTCAGAAAAATAATTGAATTACGCAGACATGTCAGATATAATATAATAACAGACGCTATTGCCTTTATGATTTGAAAGGAAGGGTAGACTAATATGAAGAAGTTTTTATTAGCTGCAGGATTGGTTTGTATGATGGTATTTGCGGCAGCCTGCGGGGGCGGCGCGGATAGTTCAAGTAAGGAGACAAAGGCAGAAACTGAAGCAGCAGAAACGGTTACGATACAGGTAAATACGGAAGGTGTTGGTGAGATTGCGGTTTCCGAAGATGGGCAGGCGCCTGTATTTGATGAAGAGCATTCGATCAGCTCATATGTTACAAATGTTCCCAAGGGGACTTCTCTTACGCTGAGCGCAAGGACCCAGGAGGATAGCTATCAGTTTTCAGAATGGACGAAGGACGGGGAACTGTACTCGGAAGAGGCGGAGATCACCGTGACAGCGGATGCGGACACAGAGTATATCGCGGTATTTTCCATGTTCAGCGGATATGAGGGAGAACCGGTGGATGATATCAAGGATGCAAAGACTATGGGAGACATTCTTGCTCTTCCCAGCGAGGCCACAGGCTCCACAGATGAATACTATGCCCGTGCCTTTAAACTGCACGGAACTCTGTACAGGGCGGTTTCCCATATCACCCCTGAAATATCAACACAGCTCTTTGAACTGGACTTCGAGGATCCGGATTATGACAAGAAGTATAATGAAATCGTGGCGCCGCTTGCCATTGACCAGATTGATGACATAAAAGCGTTGGCTCTGTCTCAAGAGGAACTGGATGCATTAGCAGGAAAGACAGCCGGAGAACTCATGGATCAGGGATGGACCTATAGCTGGTACAATCTGGAGGATAAGATCATAGGCATGGAAAATGGCATATGCTCCTATGTTGTTCACTATGAAGGAGAGCCTGACAGCGGCGCTGAAAATGAAGATGATGTCATCAGACCGGTTACAGTTGCTTCTGTAAGCTGGGACAGCATCGGAGACATTCTGGCAGATCTGATGAGCGAAGGCGAATAAGCGGCCTCCTGCAGCTGGCGCAAAGGCCTTGTTGTTTAGAAGGAAAGAGGTAACTGCAATGAAAAAAAGAAATTGGTTCCTTTTCTCACTGCTTTTCCTGCTCATGCTTGTCCTGACATCCTGCTCTGGCGGAAAGGTTTCGATTACCGGATAGCCGCAGGATGTAACAGTCAGCTATCCGCAGGGAGCCTCCTTTTCCGTTAAGGTCAGCAATCCGGGGGGAGACAGGGGACGGTTCTCTGTCTCCCTCTCTTCTTCCATGTTTTGTATGTGAAGAAGGGAAAAAGGGACAACGTCCCCCAAATAAAGGGAGACAGAGAACCGTCCCCTGTCTCCTCCCTGTCTCCTTTTGAGAAAAACTCTTGCATAAGGTTTTCAGAATGTATATAATGGCTTTAAGAACAGTTAGACATAACTAACTTAAAAGGAGTTATTATATGCTTTCTACTATTATATTAGGACTTCTGATTCCGTTTGCCGGCACTTCCGCTGGATCAGCATGTGCCTTTTTCTTAAAAAATGATTTAAAAATCAGCGTACAAAGAGCGCTGACCGGATTTGCGGCCGGTGTCATGGTCGCTGCGTCCGTCTGGAGCCTGATCGTGCCGGCCATCGATCAGTCAGACGCCCTCGGAAGATTTGCTTTTCTGCCTGCCTTTATCGGTTTCTGGCTGGGAATCCTCTTTCTGCTGCTTCTTGACCACATCATTCCCCATCTGCACAGGGGGATTGACCAGGTGGAGGGTCCCAAAAGCCATCTGACCAGAACCGCCATGATGGTCCTGGCCGTGACCATACACAATATTCCGGAAGGAATGGCGGTTGGCGTTGTCTATGCAGGTCTTCTGAGTGGTTCAGAAAAAATCACTGCAGGCGCGGCCCTGGCCCTTGCCCTGGGAATCGCCATCCAGAATTTCCCGGAAGGCGTCATCATCTCCATGCCCCTCTATGCAGAAGGGAAAAGCAAGGGGAAGGCATTCTGCCTCGGTGTATTATCCGGTGCGGTGGAGCCGGTATTTGGCGGCCTGACTATCCTGCTGGCAGGCCTGATCGTCCCCGCCATGCCGTATCTGCTGTCTTTTGCGGCCGGAGCCATGCTCTATGTGGTCGTGGAAGAACTGATTCCCGAAATGTCCGTAGGAGAACACTCCAACATCGGCGTCCTGGCCTTCGCAGCCGGATTCAGCCTGATGATGGCGCTCGACGTGGCTCTGGGGTAGGGAGACAGGGAGACAGGGGACCGGTTCTCTGTCTCCCACAGGTTTTATAAGGCGAAAGACAGGAAGGAGACAGAGAACCGTCCCCTGTCTCCCCGAAAAGGAGGCTGACTTATGGCGAATATTATAGCAGTCATCTGGGATTGTGATAAGACTCTGATCGACGGGTATATGCAGGATCCGCTTTTTCGGAAGTATGGCATTGACGCGTCGGATTTCTGGGCCAGATCCAGAGCCAGGGCAAAGGAGATTGAAGAAAAAGGCATCCGCGTGAATGCGGACACCTATTATCTGAATTATTTTATAAAATGTGCTCAGGATGGGACTCTGCCCGGGCTGAATAACGCTGTGCTCAGGGAAGTGGGAAAAGAACTGCAGTTTTATGCAGGCATCCCGGCCTTTTTTGAGACGACAAAAGCCATGTTCCGGGAGGACCAGTCCTATGCGGAATATGGCATTCAGGTAGAGCACTATATTGTCAGCACCGGCTTTGCTGAAACCATCCGCGGCTCAGAGCTTATGCCCTATGTGGACGGTATCTGGGGTTGTGAGCTTCTCGACGCGCCAGATGCGAATGGGAATGATCTGCTCAGCGAGATTGTTTACACAATCGACAATACGACAAAGACCAGGGCCCTTTTTGAAATCAACAAAGGCATTGGCAAGATTCAGGGAATCGATGTCAATTCCTCCATTCCCAAAGAAAACAGGCGGGTGCAGTTCGAAAACATGATCTATATCGCCGACGGTCCCAGTGATATCCCTGCTTTTTCCCTGATTAAACAGAATGGCGGCGCCACCTTTGCCATTTATCCCAGGGGGGATATGCGGGCCATGCGCCAGGTCGAGCAGATGCGTGCGGACGGCCGCGTGGATATGTACGCCGAGGCGGATTATTCGGAAAAAACAACCGCAAATATGTGGATCACAGATAAAATCCAGAGCATGGCAGACCGGATCCGGTCTGCGGAGAAAGAGAAAATCCGGGCGTCTGCCTCGGACATTCCCAGACACCTGGCCTGATTTATTTGTGACCGGGACAGATTCTCACGAAGCAGGGGGAGACAGGGGACGGTTCTCTGTCTCCCTCTCTGATCTGCGAGGGAGACAGAGAACCGTCCCCTGTCTCCCCCTGCAGCTGCTGCAGGAAAGGTTTTGTTATTGTCTCATAAGCCTCTTCATCCCCGCCGGGGAAGCGCAGAACCGGTTCTTCTCCCGGAATCAGGTAATCGCCGCAGAAAAAGACCTTTTCATCCAGGAAAATGCCTTCGCTGGCGGGCGTATGGCCGGGAAGATGAACGAAACGGAGACTGTGACCCCGCCACTCCAGAAGGGCGTCATCTGCGATGATCTTATCTGCCGGCCGACAGGCAAACTTTTCATACTGGACGCCCGGTTTTCTGCGGAAATGCAGATAGACATGCATGATCCGGGAAAGGTTTTTGCGGGGATCCTGAATACCCTCGTTGCATGCGGCCGTTGCCAGGAAACGGGCGGACGGATATCTATCCCGCACGGCATCAAGGCCTGCCATATGATCGCAGTGCTCATGGGTCAGCAGAATCAGCTCCGGCGTCCAGCCCTTCTCTTCCAGAAGACGCAGCAGATTGGCTGACTCGCCCGGGTCAATGATGACGCAATGATTGCCCTCAGAAAGGATATAGCAGTTGCTTTCTGTCAGAGGGTCGACGGAAATGGTGATATTCAGCATTATTGGGATCTCCTGTATACTTGTTTTTCGGTCACAACCATGTCCATGGAAAAGTCCCATGCATCAGCAGGGATACGGTCCGCTTTCTGCACTTCAAATGCCGCCATCAGTACGACGGCATTTTTGCATTTTGGCAGGTATCTGTCATAATAACCCGCGCCCATCCCCAGCCTATGGCAGTTTGTGTCGAATGCGACGCCGGGACAGATGACCAGATCCAGGTTTTCCGGCGCAATCTCCCGGGAGCAGGCCGGATCCGGTTCGAGGATGCCGAAAGGACCGGCTTTCCAGCTGCCCGGAATAAGAGCTTTCATTTGAAAGTCCGGCAAACAAAGGGGCCAGACAAAGCGTTTCCCTGCGGAAGCGGGATGGGACAGGAGGGCATCCAGAGAAAGCTCGGAGCGGATATGGCTGTAGAGCATGATGGTTTTCGCATTTTGAAAAGCGGGAAGTACCGCGATTTTTTCGATGACTTCGAGCGATTTTTCTGTGATCTCCTGCGGAGTAAGCCGGTTTCTTCGGGCAATCATTTCATTCCGCAGATCTTTGCGAGAGACACTGTCATTGGAAGATACAGACATTTTTACGTTTCCTCTTTCTCATTTCTCAGGCATTTTTTCAAATACTTTAAGCATTCTTCGCATATAGAGCGCCAGAGCAGTCCCCATGTAGGCATGGATATATTCGCCGGAGCAGAAGTTTGCAATCACTTCTTTGATGGGGACCTTAAGATAGCTGATTACCTCATCAGCATCCAAATGCTGTACGCCAGTAGGCACGAGGTCCTGCGCCAGGCAGACCGTGATCCGGTTGGCAAAGAGAGCAGTATTGGGGCTGCATTCCCCCAGAACCGTGATTTTACCTGCCTCGTATCCGGTCTCCTCCAGAAGCTCCCGGCGGGAGCATTCCGCCGGCGATTCGCCGGGTTCCACCAGGCCGGCCGGGAATTCCGTCGTGATCTGACTGCAGCCAAACCGCCACTGGCGGACCATGATAAAGTCATTTCCGTCCTCTGCAAGGGTGACAACCCAGTCAGGCGCTTTGATCGCCACATAATCACCTGTGATCCCGGTGGCAGACCGCATCCGTCTGCTTTCCACATCAAAAACCGCCGTGTGCAGGATCTGATGCTTCTCTTCCATTTCCCAAATCAGTTTTTTGTCATCCATAAGAGTACCTTTCATGTTATTTGCAGACGAAACGCGTTGCAAGTCAGAGTTCGTTTGTATGAAGCTGCCTGAGAGTACAGACGAAGCACAATCATTCATGTGATATAGTATGATTATATCACGTACAGAAAGAGGCGGCTTGTATTTATGAGCAAAACAACAAAAAGGCTGTAAGCCCGCTGTGCGGTGCTTGCAGCCTTTTTGCTTTTTTTCATGTATACCGTGTGAAGATTTGCATTAGCGGATATCCTTTGTTATGATAAGTTCAGGCTATATTTTTCATCATTTATGACAGACAGGAGTGAACGGCATTATATGAAAGAAGAGATTTTCCGTTTGGTCAAACCCAGAAAAAAAGGACTGCTGAGACTGGTATTCAGCCGCTTTTTGTTCATCATTATACTGATCGTGGTCCAGGTCCTGATCCTGACCACATTATACTACTGGCTCTACCAGTACAGCCCCTACTTTGCAGCCTTTTTCCGGCTGGTTGCATTTCTGACGGTTGTCTATTTGTTTAACAACAGCATGGATTCTTCGGCAAAGCTGACCTGGATGCTGCTGATTTCCCTGGCGCCTCTGCCCGGAACAGCATTTCTTCTGTTTACCCAGACCAATGCGGGCAACCGCAAGACCAAAGAGAATGTTGCCCGGTGCATTGAGCAGACCAGAGATCTTCTGGTGCAGGATCCGGATGTCAAGGCGGTTCTGTCGAAAGACGGTTCCGGAACAGACGATCTGTCGACTTATCTGAGTCTGGGCAATTCTTTTCCTGTATTTGATCACACGCAGGTAACCTATTTCCCTTTGGGCGAGGATAAATTCGAGGCTATGCTGGAAGAGCTGAAAAAGGCTGAGAAGTTTATTTTTCTGGAATATTTCATCATTGAGGAAGGCTATATGTGGGGAGAGATCCTCAGGATTCTGATCGAAAAGGCGAAGGCCGACGTAGATGTCCGCGTGATGTACGACGGTATGTGCGAGATCTCCACCCTTCCTTTCAATTATGGAAAGCTGCTCGACGAACACGGGATTAAAGCCAGATCTTTCTCGCCCATCCGGCCGGTCGTTTCTTCCCATTACAATTACCGTGACCACCGGAAGATCCTGGTAATCGACGGAAAGGTGGCCTTTAACGGAGGCGTTAACCTGGCCGATGAGTATATCAACCGGATCGAGCGGTTTGGCCACTGGAAAGATACTGCATTGATGCTGAAAGGCCCGGCTGTCAGGAGCTTTACTTTGATGTTCCTGCAGATGTGGAATACTATGGAAACGGAGCAGGATTTCTCCCAGTGTGATGTGATTCCTGAGGAAGCTGCCGATGCAGAAGGATATGTAATGCCCTTTGCGGATTGTCCGCTGGATGAGTACAAGGCCGGGGAGACTGTCTATATGGACATTTTGAACCGGGCTACGGATTATGTCTATATCATGACGCCCTATCTGATCCTGGACGGAGAGCTGGAAACAGCTCTCAGGTTTGCGGCCCAGAGAGGCGTAGATGTGCGGCTGATGCTGCCCGGCATTCCGGACAAAAAGATTGCCTATGCTCTGGCTAAGTCCCATTACTGGTCTCTGAAAGAAGCCGGAATCAAGATTTATGAGTATACGCCCGGCTTTGTGCATGCGAAAGTATTTGTCAGCGATGACTGCAAGGCAGTGGTCGGAACCATCAATCTGGACTACCGCAGCCTGTATCACCATTTTGAGTGCGCAACTTATCTGTACAAGGTGCCCTGCATTGCCCGGATCAAGGAGGATTTCCTGGAGACCCAGGAGAAATGCCGGCTGGTAACTGATGAGACTATGCGGACAGAAAAGCTCTTTTACCGGATTGTGGGTCCGCTTGTGAAGTTTATAGCACCGCTTATGTAGCAGCTTGGAGATATCATGACAGAATAGAGGATGGCTATGAAAAAGTGGAATATTATGATGAGTATGCTTGCTCTGGCGCTTGCAGGAAGTCTGCTTTGCAGCTGCGGCAGATCCGCTGCCGTCACAGAAAAAGCAGAGACTGCAGAAGGAACAGAGATTGATGCAGAGACAGAGACTGCAGCAGGAACAGAGACTGATGCAGAGACAGAGACCGCGGCAGGGACAGAGACCGTGGCGGAGACAGAGACCGTGTCGGAAACGGAGACCGAGGGGAAGACAGATACAGATACTGAAAAGGAGACAGAGAACCGTCCCCTGTCTCCCTCTCCGGAAGAAGCTCTGCTGCTGCCGGCGGAAACCCTGATTGAGCCGCAAGCGGATACGGATGCTTATTTTGTGATCCGGACGATCGAGGAGGGAGATGAGGTTTATAACAGGATCTACGGAAATTCCTTCCCGACAGACGGAGGCATTACGACCGGAGAAATCCGTTACCTGAGGGTTCTGCATTACGACTATAACGGCCAGATCCGGACCGGGGAGATTATCGTGAACGCTGTGGCGGCGGAGGATACCCTTGCGGTCTTCCGGGAACTTTTTGATGCGGAGTATCAGATCTGTCAGATGGTTCTGGTGGATGCCTATTATGATGCGGGGTGGCCGGAGTTTGCGCATCTGGAGCGCGGCAATCAGGCGGACAGTGTGTCGATCGCACATGATAATACCAGCGCCTTCAACTACCGTGTTGCTTCCAATGATTTCAGTAAGCTTTCTAACCATGCCATGGGCAGGGCAATTGACCTGAATCCTCTGGAGAATCCTTATGTCTATGTTGACGGCAGTGTGGACGGCCCCAATGAATGCCTGAATTACGTGGACCGGTCCAAGGCCACTGCGGACAATCATATGATCCAGGACGGAGACTTTGTGGTGACGACATTTAAGAACCACGGATTCTCCTGGGGAGGAGACTGGGAAGGCGACAAAGACTACCAGCACTTTGATTATGAGGGCTAGAAAAAAGGGATGCAGTCCGAAATGGCTGCATCCCTTCCTGTTATTCTTTGAGAGATTATGCAAAAAAGGTCTTCCCTTTAGTTTGCTAACGTGATAATATGATATCTAACTAACGAAATAAAACTGCTTTGGAGGATATCTATTATGAAAAAATTATTTGCACTTTCCCTGGCAGCTGTAATGGCTCTGTCAGTTCTGGCAGGCTGCGGCGGCAAGTCCGATTCCGGCAGCACGGCAGCGACTACCGAGGCAGCTGCTTCTGATGCGGCATATGTATTTCTGGATGAGAGCCTTGGCGTAGAGTCCTATGCGATTGGCTTCCGTGTCGGCGATGAGGAACTGGCCCAGACCGTCAGCGGCGCTGTACAGGCCCTGGTACTCAACGGAACCTATGACGAGATTGGTGAGAAGTATCCGGATATCAAGGATTATCTCTGCCTGAAGGCCGAGGACATCGACGAGGCTTCCCTTCCCGCGGAAGGCTCCGGAGACAGCAGCTACACATTTAAGCACGGTTTTGACCTGGACTATCCCCCCTACTCCTACCTGCAGGATGACGGCAGCGTCGGCGGTTTCGACGTAGAGCTCTGTCAGGCAGTCTGTGAGTATCTGGGCTGGGGCTATGAGGCAGTTCCCTTCAACTGGGATGCCAAGGACATGGAACTCAATGCCGGCAGCTGTGACTGCATCTGGTCCGGTTTCACCAAAGAAGGCCGTGAAGACGATTACACATGGGGCATCACCTACTCCAACAACACCCAGGGAATCATGGTAGCAGCAGATTCCGGCATCAAGTCTCTGGCAGACCTTGCCGGCAAGTCCGTAGGCGTACAGACAGCTACTTCCGCATACGATATGCTTGAGGACTCCCAGAAGGAACTGGCAGATACCTTCTCCGAACTGAAGGTTTACGAGACCTACACAGTTGCCTTCAATGATCTCAAGGCAGGCGCCATCGATGCAATCGCCATCGATATGACAGCAGGCGCATTCCTGATTGCCAACGACGCGAAATAATCAGCGTTTTTACGGACGCGGTTAAGGGGGGACAGGGGACGGTTCTCTGTCTCCCTTTTTCTTTTGTTTACTTTACAGGAGATAATATATGACTTTATCCACCATGCTCGCTTCCATGGGCGAGGGCATGCTCCGCACATGCGCCATATTCTTTCTGACACTGATTTTTTCCATGCCGCTTGGCATGATCGTCATGTTTCTGCGGCGGTCCCGTTTCAGGATCGTGCGGGAGATTACCAAGATTTATATCGCCATCATGCGCGGTACTCCGCTCATGCTGCAGCTGCTGGCCTGGTATTTCGGCCCTTATTATCTCTTTGGCATGTCCATCCGGGGCTACCGTTTTCCGGCTATCATCATCGGTTTTGCCATGAACTATGCAGCCTATTTCGCAGAGATTTACCGCGGCGGCATCGAGGCTATCCCCCAGGGACAGTATGAAGCGGCGGAGGTCCTGGGATACAATTCCGTGCAGACCTTTTTCAAGATCATTCTGCCCCAGGTCATCAAGACCATTCTGCCCTCTGTTACCAACGAGGTCATCACCCTGGTCAAGGATACTTCCCTGGCATTTACTCTGGCCTACAATGAAATGTTTTCTCTGGCAAAGCAGATCGCTGCGTCACAGACTTCCTTCATGCCTTTCGTAATAGCCGGCATATTCTACTTTATCGCCAATTATGTCGTTGCTTTTGTGATGGAACGCATCGAAAAGCACTACGATTATTACAAGTAAGGAGAGCAGCGGCATGATTTTACAGATGAATGGAATTAAAAAGTCATTTGGCAGCAATGAAGTCCTCAAAGATATCAGCCTGCAGGTTGATTCCGGCGAAGTTGTCAGCATCATCGGCCCCAGCGGGTCCGGAAAAAGTACCCTGCTTCGCTGCGCGACCTTCCTGGAAACCATCGATTCCGGCGAGATCATTTACATGGACAAGCAGGCTGTCACAACTGGCACAAATGGCCAGGCAGTCTATGTTGGGAAAAATGAGCTGGCTCAGGTCAAGCGCTATTTTGGCCTGGTTTTCCAGCAGTTCAACCTCTTCCCCCACTATTCGGTGCTGAAAAATATCATGGACGCGCCAATCCATGTGCAGAAACGGCTGAAAGAAGAAGTCCACCAGGAAGCCATGGAGCTTCTTCGCAAAATGGATCTGGAAGCCCGTGCAGATGCCTATCCATGCCAGCTGTCCGGCGGACAGCAGCAGCGCGTAGCCATCGCCCGCGCCTTGGCGCTCAAGCCTGAGATCCTCTTCTTCGACGAGCCCACCAGCGCCCTGGATCCGGAGCTGACCGGCGAAGTACTCAAAGTTATCCGCCAGCTGGCGGAAGAGAAGATGACCATGGTTGTCGTAACCCACGAGATGCCCTTCGCCAGAGCAGTCAGCAACCGCGTCATCTTCATGGACAAAGGCTTCATCGTCGAGCAGGGCGATCCGGAAGAAGTATTCGGAAATCCCCAGCAGGAGAGAACAAAGCAGTTCTTGAAGAATTATCAGAGGTAGCAAATCCCTTCGGGAGCCTGCGAAAGAGAGCGGCCTGCCGCCACAAGAATATACAAGCTGGAGATACATGATGAGAGTAGCATATGATGTCCTGGACCCGACCGGAAATATCACCATTCTGGTGCGTACTCCGGTCCCGGAAGAGAAGCAGCCAGCCATAGCGGCGCACTTGATGGAACTGGAGCCGGCTGCAGAGCAAGTAGGCTTCCTGTCTCAGGCAGAAGACTGTGATATTGCCCTGCGCATGGCGGGCGGGGAGTTCTGCGGTAATGCTTCTATGTGTGCTGGTGTGGTTGCGGCAGCAGAAAAAGGGAAGGCAAGCTTCAGCGCCGGACTGCAGGTATCGGGGGTTTCCGGGATTGTATGCGCAGAGGTATCACGCTTACCCGACGGCATATGGACCGGCATAGTGGATATGCCTCTGCCGGTTGCCATAGAAGAGGTTAACTTACCAGGCACAGGTCCGCTTCCCGTGGTTTGCTTTGAAGGGATCTCTCATGTGATTCTGGAGCAGAGTCTGCCGAAAGAAAGAGCAGAAGAACTTGCTCCTATCTGGTGCAGGGAGCTGAAAGCCGATGCTCTGGGACTGATGTTTCTGAGTCAGGATAAAGAAAAGTCAGCAAGCCTGAAGCCTCTGGTCTATGTACCTGCAGCAGGGACACTCTTCTGGGAGAGCTCTTGTGCCAGCGGGACCACCGCTGTCTGCGCATGGATGACAGCAAAAGAACAGAAACCCTGCAGCATCCGGCTGAAGCAGCCGGGCGGAACGCTTGGGGCACAGTCAGATGCAGGCGGAAGAATCCGGCTGACCGGAACCATCCGCCTTTGCAAACAGGCAAGTGCGGAAATATATTTGTAAACAAAAGATCACCAGATTTTGTCTGGTGATTTTTGTTATGGACTTTAGTCTGCTTCACCCGTTGGAGTTTTTAACTGATCGAAAATGGAA
>CAMHFW010000053.1 GCA_946184675.1 uncultured Clostridia bacterium
TCTGGGACCCGGAGTTCGTCGCATGGTATCAGCCGTGGATGAACCCGCACATAGAGATTGATACAGTGTGTACAGGAGACAAAAGAAATCTGTGTCATGCGCATTCTGACGGTAGACTGCAATCAGTGATCTACAAGGATCTGTCGGAGAATGACCTCTGGAATGACGGCGAGATAGACCCGACGAAGGCATGGAGCTACGCCGCGTTCCGAGATGTCTACCGTCCTGAACGGAATCCAGATGTAGATCTCATGAGCCTGACGATCAGTGATACGAAAACAAAACTCAGGATGGCCATCCCCGGCGGGGGAACGGAAGAGGTGACTGCAAAACCTTTCTTCCAAAGCGCATACGAGGAGTGCCGCATGCAGGAGCCCTATGCAGCCTCTGCCATGAAGGAGACCGGTATATATAAGGCAGTCTGGGACCCGGAGTTCGTCGCATGGTATCAGCCGTGGATGAACCCGCACATAGATTTAGAAACTGTGTGTACAGGGGACAGACGAAATCTGTGCCATGCGCATGCTGACGGCAGATTGCAGAAACTGTCATACCGGGAGATCGAGGAGAGCGGTATCCGGGATGCGGGAGAGACGGATCCGACGAAGGCGTGGAGCTATGCCGCATTCCGGGAGGTCTACCGTCCGGAACAGAATCCGGATGTCGATCTCATGACCCTCAGGGTCAGCAATGCGAAAACCGTGATCAGGCTGGACATTCCTGACGGTGGAACGGAAGAGATAACGGCAAAGGCGTTTTTCCTGAGATCCTATAAAGAGAGAGCGTTGACAGAACCCTATGTCATCAAGATTGTAAGATTGGTACAGCAGGAGATTCCCTGCTCTCAAACCATTGATGCTCTGGCGCTCGATGAGACCATATCGATCTATGTAGCGCCAGAAGAAGATATGGAAAAACTCAAAGCATGTCATCCAAACAGTGAATTCAATTTTAGGTGTCCGTTTTGTTACAATGTATTTAAAACACCGGTCAATGCAATATTGAAAGTATCACCGAAATGTCCCTACTGTGCAGACTCGGGAGTATCGGGGGCGTATAAAGATGACATGATCGAAGGCGCATATCTGGTCGGGAAAAGGAGGGGTACGAATGCGGAATATTCCGAAGATGAGACTGATAATGCAGATGATAATGGCTGGACTGTCTGACTATCGGATATCATTGAAGTCAGGATCAACCAGAAATACTGTGAGGAAGATTCGCCAGAAAATTGACGATGATCCTTCGGTAGTGCAGATGTGTTTAGGAATGGACGACAAAGAAGCTTACTACAGATTGTTTCCATCAAAAGCATATAACGTCAGCAAGGCAGTGCCAGATACGTCGAAGGATCTTGCTTCTTTCATAAAGGGGACTCCGAAAACTGTATTATATTATGCTTATGTGGAGAAAGCTGAAGAAAACGGGGAGTCCCCTCTGAAGTATGATCAGTACAGCAGGAAGATTAGAAAGGAAGAGCAGAAATACCGCGGCAGTAGTGAGCAGTCTATTAAACCCGGAAAAGATGTTATTGTCTTTTGGCTGCAGCATCCTGTGCGTTATCTGGATGAAAACAGGGATGAAAAAATCGGCCGACTCTTCCTGGGGATACTGCCATACAGCACGCATGTGTTTTCAAAGCTGTACAGAGCGGACAATAAGGACAACTGGATAGAGGCACATAACAAAATGTTTGCACAGTTCGGAGGAACGCCTAAGGCATTGCATGCGGAACTCTCCAAGTCATCATGCTCTAAAGGGAAGATAAGAAGACATTACGAAGAACTTGCCATACATTATAACATGTACATTGTGCTGGATGGTTCGGAACAGTATTCCATTGATACGATGCAGATCGCTGACTGGTTCCGCGAACGTATATCGGACTCATTGTATCCTTCTTTTGCTGCGGCGTGTGATAACATCAGAAATATTCAGAACGATTATGACAGGATTACTGATGAGAACGGCACTACGAAAAACCGGCTTTTCTACGAGGGAGAATACAGGTTACTGAGCAGACTGCAAAACGGGGAATATTTGCCTGCGGAGACTACGGAGCTCACGATCTTGTACAACAGTCATGTACAGTTTCAGAATTGTCAGTATTCTGTTCCCTATGAGTATGCATTGAAAGCCGACAAGAAGGTCAAGCTGGAACTGAAAGGTGAACTGATAAACATTTTCTATCACGGGAAACTTATCAGCACGCATATCAGGAAGACAAATGGAGGTTATCAGACCAATCCCAAACATATGCCGGTCGGGAAAGAACTTAACAGGATGGAGTGGAATCCGGATCGGTTCATAGGCTGGGCGGAAACGATTGGCCCTGACACAAAAGAACTGATCGGGAAGATCCTGAAGTCTGATCCGATCGTTCAGAAAACATATCGCCGGTGCATGGCGATACTGTCTTTATCTAAAAAGTATGGAACGGACCAGCTTGAAGAAGCATGCGGGGCGAATGAGATCCCGCCGGGCGTATCGGCGGTCAAGGTGATTTCCGAATATCTCAAGATGAACTATGGGGCTGACACGTAGACAGGAAAAGAGCTTTTGAGGGGAGCTCTTTTTTTGTTGACCTCTTATGCCGGGTATGCATCTTTAAAATCATTCTCTATGCATCTTAGAAATCATTAACTATGCATCTTTGATTTTGTGATTTGTCGACATCGACAGATTTTTAGGCAAAATGAATTTCCAGAATTCTTGACATACTGATTCTGGTGGTTTTGATTGGACTCGTAATCATCTTTAAACAGCAGCTGACAACGCTGGTGAATACGATTTTCAAAAAAATATCGAGTCAGAGTTCTTCCATATGATGAGGCACGGCGTGATCACAGTCTATCTGAGTCTGACATTGGCAGTGATGCTGTCACTGATCCTGGTATCGATGGAGTCTGTCAGGGTGACTGTGATCCGGACAGCATCTTCCCGCTATGCGGATCTGGCTGCGGAGATGCTTTTCTCGGGATATACCAGGCCGGCGGCAGAGCAGTACGGACTGTTTGTGCTGGATGCCGGGAAGGATAAAAGCAGGTTATCCGTGTTTGATACGTTTCTGGGACTGAATATGAAAGAGAACAGGGTATTTTCTATGAGCGGAGAGCCCGGAGAAAGTAGAGTCTGTGAGACGATCACATTGCGGGACCGGCAGTGGAAACCGATGCTGGACCAGATTGAGCGCTGCCAGTTGTATAAATTGGGAGAGGAAGGTCTTGCAGGAGCGGGATCCTTCCTGCGGGAAATGGGAACAGGCGGGGCGCAGGAGGCCAGCGATGCTTTTGCACAGAGCCTGGAGAGCAGAGGGGCAGATGCTGAAGACAGACAGAAAGCACAGGATGAGGGAGAGGAGAAGGAAGACAAAAAGGATCAGGAGAAGGCTCCGCCTATGCCGGATCCCAGGCCGGGGATCACATCACTGCTCAAGCGGGGTCTGCTGGAGGCAGTGATGGAGGGAAGGTCTGTCTCAGACAAGGCAGTCAGCACCGGGGATTGTTCTTATCAGGTGCGGGCTGATGGTATAGGAAGACAGGTCTGGAATTTTATGGATTACCGGAAGGCTTCCCAGGCGGTCCGGGATCAGGAGCAGCTGGAGCTGCCGGGCGGTCTGCTGTGGGCAGGCAGCCGGGAACTGCTGCTTTGCAGCTATGTGCTGGACCATTTCCGGACCTTTTCTGCGGAAGGAGAGGAAGGGAAAGGAGAGCATGTGCTGGACTATGAGGCGGAGTATATAATATGCGGCGGCAGTACAGACAGAGCCAATCTGGAAGCCGTGACGGCAAGGCTATTCGCCCTTCGGACCATGTGCAATCTGGCCTACTTGTATACAAGCCCGGCCAGAGGAGGGATGCTGGAGGAAGCAGTCGGTATGATGGCTCTTTCTTCTATCCCTGTAGTCGGAAGCCTATTAAAGCTTCTGCTGATGCTCTGCTGGGCCTGTGCAGAATCCCTGGTGGATTGTACAGCCCTGACGCGGGGGAAAAAAGTGCCCATGATGAAGTCTGACAGCAGCTGGAACCTGTCTCTGGAACAGCTGGTTTCCCTGGCACTGGGAGAGACCGGGCCGGGAGATCTGGTGAAGGATGGAAGCAGCGGACTGGATTATAAACAATATCTGTTTTTGCTGCTGTTGTTGCAGAACCGGGAGAAAAAGCTGATCCGGATGACACAGATCATGGAAAAGAATATCAGATTGACGAAGGGATATGAGGATTTTTCTTTTGCAAACTGTATCACAGGAGCTTCCTTTACAGGAGAGGTTTCTGTAAGAGAACGCTTCTTTCGTCATCCCGGGCAGGTGATATGTACCTATATGACCGCGTATCAATATTGAAAGGAGGCGGCGTGATATGCTCTTCCCACACGGATCACACACGATGGAGAAGCTGCTTTGTCAACTGGCAGGGCTATGCCTTGCAGCAATAAAGTATGCGATTCCAACCCCAAAAAAATGGCAGAAGGCAGCCGGAGCATCTGGGAAAGGTGTGGGGAGAGTATTTCAGGCCGCCTCCTTGCGGAAAGGGGGTCTGACAGTAGAGGCAGCGCTGGCGCTGCCTCTCTGGCTGGGAGCGCTTTTTGCCCTTGCCGGCCTGCTGCAGGCCCAGATGCTTGCAGAACAGGTCAATCATCATCTGTGCATGACAGCTCGTAAGGCGGCGGCATACAGTGTATCTGAGGATGGAATCTCGCAGGCGGAACTTTTGCAGTGTTTTTACAGCGGATTATCCGGCGGGACTTTGCAGACCGGATTGATCAGGGGAGGAGCCGCCGGGATTCTCCTTACGGTAACGGAGGATCGGCAGGATGGCATTTTCTGCCTGAAGGCAGTATACAGTGTAAAGCTTCCCGGAGTGTTTGGAATCAAAAAATCTTACACGGCAACGGATAAGGTTTACGGGAGGATCTGGACCGGGATCAGGCTGCCGGACGGGGACGGTTCGGGATCAGCGTCCGGCAAAGGACAGTCTTACTATGTCGCTGAGAACGGAGTGGTTTATCATACAGATGCCGGATGTACATACCTGGATCTGTCTATCCACGCAGTGAGCGGGGATTCTCTGCAGTATAAGAGAAATCTTTACGGAAGCAGATATGTCCCCTGCAGCAAGTGTGCGGGAGATCCCGGAAATACAGTCTATATTACCAACCAGGGAGAAGCATGGCATACGGATCCAAACTGCAGCGGCCTGAAAAGAACGGTTAATCTGCAGGATGAGGAAGAAGCACATGAACATGGTTTGCGGCCATGTCCGCGCTGCGGAGGAGGCAGATGATGAAAACAGGGATACTGCTGATGTTCGCTTTTGCGGCAGAAGAGGATCTGAAAAAAAGAACAATCCCGGTCCTCTGGGTGATTGTGTTTTTTGCTCTCCTGTTTGGGATGCGCTTCCTGCAGGACAGGCAGTCCTTTGCGTTTGCAGGGCTGCTAGCAGGTGCCCTGCCGGGGATTTTCTTTTTTCTGATCTGCCTGCTGACAAAAGGCGAGGCAGGGGGCGGAGATGCATTGATCATCCTGCTGACAGGGATTCTGACAGGATTTTGGAATATGGTGATGATTTGTTTTCTGGCGCTTGTAATGACCGGCCTTTTTGGACTGGTTCTGCTGGCAGCAGGCAAAGCAGGCAGAAAAACCTGTCTTCCCTTTGTCCCTTTTTTGCTTCTGTCCTATGTCATACTACTGGCACTTGGTTTCCCGGATTATATGTAAAGGAGGAATCGGGATGCGTATTCTGAAGGTCAGGCTGCGCGGGAGCTTTACTGTCGAAGCCTGTATACTTGTGCCGTTGATCACATTTATCATGATCGGAATGCTGTTTTATATATGCTGCATGCATGATCGTGCATCGGCACAGAGTATGACTCTGCGCAGGGCAGAGGCTGCTCTTATGCAGCAGCAGTTTTCGGGGATGAGTCAGGGGCCGGATGCCGATGGGGAAGCATTACAGGAGGCGGTGATTATGAGCAAGGTTCAGGGACCGTCTGCGCAGGCAGAGCCCTTTTCACTGCGGACCATTTACAGAAGCCTGAAAAGCTATCGGAGCGCAGCAGCATCATCCGCCGGCAGCTTTCAGATCCCGGTCATTCAGACAGCAGTTTTTACAGGAGCAGGTTGGGACAGTTCCTGCAAGGTGAGTGTGACAACTGTGGATTATCCGGCGGACTGGCTGAAATATCAGATCAGAAAGAGGCGGAGTTAAAGATCGTCAGAAAAGGAGGAGAAGGCGGATGAAAGTACAGTTCAGCAGAGAGACATATCACAGTTATATGATCCTGGAACCGGATAGCGGAGACAAAAGCGGTTTTGAAGAACAGATGCTGGTCAACCAGAACTCTGAATATCTGCTGCATTTTCATCCCCGGGAGACAGACGGAGTCAGACAATACTGTTATGAGATCACAGGAATGATGGACTTTGTCAGCTGCGTGAATCGGAGGCCTGTTTCCTGCAGGGTACTGAAAGGGATGATTCAGTCGCTTCTTGGCGTTTGCGAGGCTGTCAATGAGTACCTGCTTGATCCGGATTGCCTCTTTCTGGAACCTGACAGAATCTATATGGATGTAGATGCCGGGGGAATGCATTTTGCTTACATTCCCGGGTACCGGGGGGATTTTCTGCAGGGACTCAGAGATTTAAGTGAATGTATGCTGAGTGCGGCGGATCATAAAGACAGAGAATGTGTGATGCTCGTTTATGAATTATACCGCATTGTGAGAGAAGCTGATTTTTCGGCAGCTTCCATTCGGAATCTTCTGCAGGAGGAGTCTCATGAAGAGATACCTTTCGTCAGACCGGAGCCTGTCCGGGAGAGACAGGGGGAGAATACACTGCCGGACTGGCCGGAGGATGATCCTGTGGAAAAAGAGAAAAAGAACAGAAAAACGGATACAGGAAGGATCATCTGCTGCATTCTTGGCGCCGTCATCTGTCTGACAGCAGCTGCGGCTTTCCGTTTCGGCTGGCTGCGGGGAGCGGCAGAGCAATTTGGAATCGCGGAAAAGTATTTGCTAGCAGCGATTCTTTTCCTTGCAGGTACAGTATTATTTCTGGTTATGAAGCTGGTTCAAAGGAGGAAAGAGGAGGAGGAAAGGAAAAATGATCCTTACTGCCTGCAGCCGGAGGAGGATTTCTGGAAGGAGACGGATTATCCGGGAGGTCATTACGAATTTACGGATGAATCCGCATTTGATTCTGAATCTACAATGATTCTTTCTGCCGGAAAAGGTGTAAGGCTGACCAGTATGAATAAAGCAGTAGCGGGGGATCTTGTGATTTCCCGTTTTCCATCGGTTCTGGGTGTAAAAGCTCCGGAAGCACAGACTGTCCTGGCGTGTACCGGGATCAGCCGGAAACATGCTTTACTGGAGGAAGAGGCAGGAAGGTATTACCTGTCTGATCTGGATTCGACAAACGGGACCTGGCTGAATGGTGAAAAGCTGCGTCCGAATGAAAAAAAGGTCCTCGTGAATGAGGACCTGATCGCATTTGCAGATGTTCGCTTTATGTTTTTTACCGGGGCCGCCGGGGACGGTAGGTGAGAAAGGCCAGAAGGGCTCCGATGGCAAAACCGCCCAAATGGGCGGCGTTGTCGATGCCTGCGCTGGCAATGCCGTGATAGACAGAAAAGAGAGCAAAGAGGACCAGCTGCCTGCTGCTCAGATCCTCCAGTCTCCCGTGGTTGCGGACCAGAATGACTACCAGAGCGCCAACGACGCCGAAGATGGCGCCGGAAGCACCGGCAGACAGGGAGAGAGTACCGGTATACATGAACCATGCGACTGATAAGGCGCTGGAACCTATGGCGCAGAGCAGATACAAAATCGCATAGCGTGTGCTGCCGATCGCCCGCTCCAGATTGTCACCGATAAAAGCAAGCACGATCATATTATTGAGCAGATGAGTGAAACCAAAGTGCAGGAAGGTACATGTAAGAAGCCGATAATATTCATGATGATAAACAACATCAGGCCAGAAACAGGCACCATGCCGGTACATGAAGGACGTATCCAGTGTACTCCCTGTAAGAGACATCAGCAGAAAAATAATGACATTGGCTGCGATAATAACTGTGTTGACAGGGGTCAGCATGTTCTTCCATGAGCCTGCCGGTTGTCTGCCATACGGATTCATGTCAGAACCTCCTTTCCTGAAGTATGCGATCATTATAACACGCAGCAGGAAAATTCAGCGTTTTTTTTGAACATTTACATAGATTTACGGGGCAAAATACTATACAATAAATTTATAAGAATTGACAGAAGATATTCTGACATAAAAAAGAGCTGAAAGGCCCGGGAGGATACACTATGGAAAAAGATCACAGAATAGAAGACATGGACATGTATTTGTTCGCCAGAGGAACACATTACCTGATCTATGAAAAAATGGGAGCGCATCTGGCAGAAGAACATGGAGAAGAGGGAACCTATTTTTCTGTATGGGCACCGCACGCCAAAAGTGTCGGTGTAGTCGGCGATTTTAATGACTGGGATGCGGCCGCTCATAAAATGGAGCCAGTGGGCCAGTCCGGCATCTGGGATCTGTTTATCCCGGGAATCGGAAAAGGCGAACTCTATAAATTCGCAATTGAGACACAGAACGGGGAGATAATCTTAAAAGCCGACCCCTATGGAAATGCTTCCCAGCTGCGTCCGGACAATGCGTCTGTAGTGACAGACCTGAACAGTTATGAGTGGTCGGATGAAAAATGGCAGTCCGGACGTGCGGATAAGAATCCGGAGAAACCGATGGCGATCTATGAGGTTCATCCCGGTTCCTGGAAGAAAGATCCTGAAAGACCCGGAGAGTTTTACAATTTCCGGAAACTAGCAGTGGAACTGGCTGAATATATGGAGTATATGGGATATACCCATGTGGAGCTGATGGGTGTCGCAGAACATCCTTTTGACGGATCCTGGGGCTATCAGGTTACAGGCTATTATGCGCCGACAGCCAGATACGGCAGCCCGGAAGACTTTATGTTCTTTATTGACTATATGCATCAGCATAATATCGGTGTTATTGTGGACTGGGTTCCGGCTCATTTCCCCAGGGACGCATTCGGACTTGGAAAATTTGACGGGACTGCTCTTTATGAATATGCAGATCCCCGCCGCGGAGAGCACCCTGACTGGGGGACATACTGTTTTGATTACAGCAGGACAGAGGTGTCCAATTTCCTGATTGCCAATGCCCTTTTCTGGATTGAGAAGTTCCACGTGGATGGACTTCGCGTTGATGCAGTAGCATCCATGCTGTATCTGGATTACGGCCGCAGCAACGGTAACTGGATTCCCAATGAATACGGCGGAAATGAATCTTACGATGCAATCTCTTTCCTGCGTCATGTCAATTCCATCATACAGAAGCGTGACCCCGGAACCATGATGATTGCCGAGGAGTCTACAGCATGGCCGAAGGTGACAAGAACGCCGGAAGACGGAGGACTCGGCTTTACCTACAAGTGGAATATGGGATGGATGCATGATTTCCTGGAGTATATGCAGTGCGATCCCTTCTTCCGCAAGCATCATCAGAACCAGCTTACCTTCAGCTTTTCCTATGCCTACAGTGAAAACTATATCCTCGTCCTTTCCCACGATGAGGTGGTACATCTGAAGAAGTCCATGATCTACAAGATGCCGGGATCCATGCCGGAAAAATTTGGAAACCTGCGCGCCGGATACGGACTGATGATGATGCATCCCGGCAAAAAGCTTCTCTTTATGGGACAGGATTTCGGACAGCTGGAAGAGTGGAGTGAAGCAAGGAGTCTGGACTGGTATCTGCTTGACCAGTATCCCGAGCATCAGCAGCTGCATCACTACCTGCGGGATCTCCTGCACTTTTACAGAGAACACAGCGCCCTTTATGAGCTGGATGACTCTCCGGAGGGATTTGAATGGATCAATGGCGCGGATGCGGACCACAACATGCTCACTTTCTGCAGGATGACAAAAGATAAGAAGAATTGTCTGCTCTGCCATTTCAATTTCTCACCGGTTGTATATGAGGAGTTCCGCTCCGGAACCCTCTGCCCGGGAACTTATACAGAAGTATTCAACAGCAATGCTGTGGAATATGGCGGAGACGGCATGGTCAATGACAAACCGATTGAAGCAGAAGAGATCGGATGGGATTATAAGGACTATTCCATCGGCTATAAGCTTGGCGCCTTCGGCGTCTGCATCTTCAAGTTTGATTATGTGGAGCCAAAGAAACCGGAGCCTGTGATTGATGAGACAGAACTGAAGATTACCGAAAAAAAGACACAGACAAAGAAAACAGCGACCAGGAAAAAGAAGAACTGATCAGTCAGAATCAGATGACAGCTGTCCGGCTTAACATGCCGGGCGGCTTTTTATATGCAAAGAAGAAAGTGAGCACAGAAACATGTGACATGTCGGAAAATGGAGACCGTTTCAGAAAAAAAACGCTTTATGGTGAAAAGGCCCGATATCTTGTAAAAAGAAATCTGGCCTTTTTATTTACATAAGGAACGGTTCGGGAATACACTTGTAATACGAGGTGAGAACAGAGCAAAGGAGGCGGGGAAATGACAGATATACAGATGGTAAAAGAAGAGCTGCAGTCAGAGATCCATGGCAGGCTGGAGATGGACAGGGAGATGACAGATGATGAGATCGGGGAGGTAATCGATACTGTCATTATGAGCAAGAGCAGAGAGATGTACATCAGCGCATCCTCAAAACTGACCCTGCGGCAGGATCTGTTTAATGCCATCCGCAGACTGGATTTGCTGCAGGAACTCATTGATGATCCGGAGATCACTGAAATCATGGTCAATGGGGCGGATTCTATTTTTTATGAGAAGGGCGGACGAATGATCCGCTGGAATAAATGTTTTCAATCCAGAGAAAAACTGCTGGATGTGATCCGGCAGATTGTGTCCCGTTCAGATAGGGTAGTCAATGAGAGCTGTCCGATTGTGGATGCCAGACTTCGGGATGGTTCACGTGTCAATGTGGTGCTGGATCCGGTAGCGCTGGGCGGCCCTATTCTGACCATACGTAAGTTCCCGGAACATGCGGTCAGCATGGAGGATCTGATCATGTGGGGATCAGTCACCGAGGAAGCTGCAGATTATCTGAAGACGCTAGTGCGAGCCGGCTATAACATATTCGTCAGCGGAGCCACCAGCTCCGGCAAAACCACATTTTTAAATGTGCTTACCGATTTTATTCCCAAATCTTCCAGAATCATAACCATAGAAGACTCAGCGGAGCTGCAGATTCACGGGATCATGAATCTTGTCCGTCTTGAAGCCAGGCAGAGTAATGGGGATGGGGAAAACAGGGTGACGATCCGGGACCTGATTCGTACCAGCCTGCGTATGCGTCCGGACAGGATCATCGTCGGGGAAGTGCGCGGTGCGGAGGCACTGGATATGATACAGGCGATGAATACCGGGCACCTTGTACGTACAAATTGGAAGCAGTCGCAGCGATGTTGTGATATAATGATG
>CAMHFW010000054.1 GCA_946184675.1 uncultured Clostridia bacterium
GATAAGGCTCTTCCTGATAGGAGGATTCCTGTGGCTCCTGATAAGAAGCCTGCTGCTCTTCTACTTCTACAGGCGCTCCGCAATTGGTACAGAACTTTGCGCCGGGCTCAATCTCAGATCCGCAATGTGTACAATACATACTCTGTCTCCTCCTTTTATTGTTTTGATACTATCTCTGCATAAAAGCAATGCTGTTTCAGTTCCGCATACGTGGTATAAAACTGGCTGCTGACATCTTTTCCCTCGCTGATGTCTTTCATAACCTGAACATAGACCGGAGTAAAGATTTGCGCTCCCTCCGTGCACAAATGTTCCCGGTTAGAAAAAGACGTCTCATCCGAAAAGAGAACACCTCGCTCTTTCAGAAGATTAAAATCTACCATTTTCACCCTGTTCTGGGCACAATAATCGCGCAGCTGTCCAAGAAAGACGTCCCAGCCGTCATAGTTCCAGATCTTCGCCTGTGAGATCGGCATGACCACGATGGTCACCTTGATATCCCTGTCCTTACAGAGCTTTATGATCTCCGCAAGGCCTTCGGTATTCTGGGACATCCATTCATTGTCGATCGCATTTTCATTATAGCTTTTTTCTATATTTTTATCATTGATCCGGACATTCCGGGCAGGCATGTCCTTAAAGCCTTTGTTTTCGTCAATTACATTCCTGACATTTTTCCCGAGAGCCTTATTGATCAGATACTCACTGCCATATTGCATATAGGAAATAAAGACTCTCCTGTATCTGGACGGTTTAAAGGTCTCACGGATATAGGCTAATCTCTGGGCTGCGTTTTCCAGCCTGGGAAGGGCATACAGCTCGCATTCTACGCTATCTGTTTCCTTCGTCCTTACCATCGTATCATAGGTGACATCCAGTACTACTTCTTTTACCGGATTGCGGGCGAGCTCCGTTTCCAGAAATGTTCTGGACAAGGGAATACTCTGCCAGCCGTCTGCGAGGATATAGGAGTTTACTCCAAGTCCCTCATCTACCTGAGCCGGTATAACAGCCTGCTGGATATGAGAAGCGCCAAGAAAAATATAATCAATTTCTCCCGCCAGGCTTCTGCGCAGTTTAACATCCTCATCAAAAGCATATTCGGAATGAATGTACGATTCTACGATTGCCAGTGACATGAGGCCGACTAAAAGCAGAAATGAAATGCTAACCAGGAGGACTTTTCTAAAATTGTGCATACATAAATCCTCCTCTGGTTGCAGATGCCGGAATGCCGAATACGATCAGTACGATGACACAGCAGGCCATGACGGTCACCCGTACCGGTACCGGGATACCGGTAAAATAATCTCTTACAGGCTTCTTTCTCTGCAGAAGACTGAAGATAAACTGAAGCAGGATCATGGCCAGAATGATGCAGAAGTTTTTATTTCCGTTTTCTGCCAGGGCCGGCAACAGCTCATGGATTCCATGCGGGATTGAATGCTCTGTAAAGATCCGCATCCAAAGCCCCCAGCCGTCAGAAAGCGACCCCACCTCAGGGAGGACCTTGATAAAGGTCACCAGTATAAAGGTCCGGATGGTCTGAAATGCCCTCCATGCCCACTTGCTCTCATTGATATGCAGGGCTTTTTTCCAGATGATATAAAGCTTTTCCAGCCAGAGGGACAAAATGATAAAAAATCCGTTTACCAGTCCCCAGGCGATATAAGCCCAGCTGGCTCCGTGCCAGAGTCCGGTACAGAACCAGACGATCACGAGGGCGATGGTAGCCGGCAATGTATCACTGAAAAACTTTCCGAAACGGTCGCGGCTGGCCCAGGCAATCTTCCTGCTCCAGTTGGACATAGCTGCGGGATAATAAATATATCTCTTGAACCATGCGCCAAGAGTAATATGCCATCTGCGCCAGTACTCTGCCACTGACTTGGAAAAATAAGGTCTCTCAAAGTTTTCTGCCAGATGGATGCCAAACATCTCACACATACCGCACATGATATCCATGTAACCGGAAAAGTCAGCGTAGATCTGCACACTGTACATAAATGCGCCAAGCAGCACCGTCAGACCGGTATATTGGGAGTAATTGGCAAAAACATCCGTTACATAGGGCTGGATCAGATCAGCCAGAAGCAGCTTTTTCATAAAACCCCAGAGCATGCGCTGAAAACCTCTGGAATAATTATCATACAGCAGGTCATGCTCCGCAAAAAGCTCTCCGGATAACTGCTCAAAGTCACTGATCGGTCCCTGGGTCATCTGCGGGAAGAAGGAAACAAACAGAAGAAATCGGGGATAGCTCTTCTCTGCTTTGATATTCTCCCAGTAGACGTCCACCAGATAGCCGGTAGCCTGAAACGTATAAAAAGAAATGCCAAGAGGGACAATCAGCTTAAAGGTGTCGGTTATCCCCGTCCCTCCTGCAGCGCTGATAACTGCATTGACCTGAGCCAGGGCAAAATGAAAATACTTGAATACGCACAGGAGTCCGAAATTCAGGACCAGTGCCGCAATCATGATCCATTTTCGCTGTCTCTGGATTTTTTTCTTATATGCCTTCTTCTCCTCTTTGGAGATCTCTTTTTTATGCTCCTTGATCCATGCTTTTCTGGTATCTGTCAGTTTCTGCATCCACATGGCTGCCAGGAAGACAGAAGTTGCTGTAATCAGAACAAAAAGAAAACTTTTCTTTCCGCCTGACAGATAAAAAACGCAGCTGGCGGCCAGAAGCACGGTCCATTGCCATTTTCGCGGAATCAGATAATACACTGTCAGTACCGCAAAAACAAACAGCACAAAGGTAAACGATGTAATAGACATCTGTTATCTCCGATTCTTATTCATCTTCTTCGATGGCCTGGATCATATTCCACATTGCCTTCACGCTGTTGAAGTTCTCATTTCTCATCCACTTAGGGCCAATCTCTATATCAAACTCATCACAGATTCTGGTGATCAGCGTAATGATGCTGAGAGAATCCAGAACTCTTCCATCAATCAGATTGGTTTCTTTCTCATAGTCGATGTCAGGATTAATATCATTCAGTATCTCGAGTAATTCTTCCATTTTAGTATCCTTTTCACATTTTTATTTCGGCTGCAATGCCTGCCGGTCGATCTTGCCGTTGGGACTGATCGGAATCTGACCGGTTATCACCTTGCCGGGCAGCATATAGGAAGTCAGCATGCCGCGAAGACGGCTGCGGATCTCCTGCCCGCTCAGATCATTGCCTTCTGTCAGCTGACAGTAAAGCAGGATTTTTCTCTTTTTTGCGTCATAGACGCAGCAGGCACGGGTGACTTCCGGCAGAGACAAAGCTACCGCCTCAATCTCTCCCAGCTCAATTCTGTGTCCCATATGCTTGATCTGAAAATCATTGCGGGAAGCAAAAAGCAGATTTCCTTCTTCATCATAAGAAGCAAGATCTCCTGTCTTAAAGCAGCGGACAGGTCCCTCACCGAAATCTCTGGTCATAAAGCTGGCCGCGGTCTTTTCCGGATCATTCCAGTACTCCAGAGCCAGCGCATCACTCACGGCATAGATCTCTCCGATCTGTCCGGGCTGTGTGATGATCTGGTCTCCATCCAGCAGGTAGATACGGGTATTGGCAAGCGGTTTCCCGATCGGAAGTACATCCGTATCCGCAAACTCTCCCTTCACCTCATAACAGCATATGATGCCGGCTGTTTCCGAAGATCCGTAAAGATTGACACAAGTCAGGTCAGGCAAAGCCTTCCTCCACTTATTCAGATGCTTCATGGGCATGACCTCACCGACAAAGAAGAGTCTCTTCAGATACTCCGGTAAAATCATGGAAAAAGGGCTCAGCTGGGCGACAAGAGAGATTGCTGTAGGCACCCAGGAAGCAAACGTGATTTTCTTCTCATTCATAAAGAGCATCAGCTCTGTAGGCAGGGCAAAACGCTGCGTCGGAATGATCTCGATCGACGCTCCTGTTCCGAGCATGAGATAGAGATCCTTTGCAGATGCGTCAAAGAAGAAAGGAGTCTGATTTCCAATCACTTCTTCTGCTGAAAAGTCAAATCTCTCACGGTAGGTCTCCAGGAAACTGATCATTGCCCCGTGGCTTTTGAGAACACCTTTGGGTTTTCCGGTCGAACCGGAAGTATAGACCATGTAGACCGGATCATCTCCGCCTCTTTCCGGAAAAGGCGCAGCCTCCCCTGCGGCATCGTTCAATGAAAAATACAAACCGTCAAAACCGATCTGCTCCAGTTTTTCTTTCTGTTCCGGTTTCCCGAGAATCGCACGCATGCCGCTGTCTTCGATTTCAGACCGCATTTTCTCAGCAGGCAGTTCCGGATCGATCGGCACGTAGAAACAGCCGCTGTAAAGAACAGCCATAAAGTAAATGACAGTATCCGCGTCCCGCTCGGCAAGCACACCGACCGGTCCGTCTTCCAGGCCGGAAAGACGCAAAGTCTGTCCCAGACGCGAAGCCAGATCTTTTAACTGGCCAAAGCTGAAGCTGTGATCTTCCAGTGCAATTGCTTTCTTGTACGGATAAAGAAGCGCTGTATTTTCCAGATAAGACAACACATTTTTCATTTTTATCATCCTCAAATGAGTATTATAGTATAGGGTCTGCAAAAAATCAATCTGCACCTTTGCGTTTTTCCCGATGCACAAACAAAGGTATCAGACATAGATACAGAATCCAGGCTGCCGCTGTTATTCCAGCCCCTGCACGAAGGAATGGCGTCTTGTAGACCAGCCTGATCTCATGATCACCCTCTTGCATAATCAGCCCCATAAAAGCAGTATTGGCCTGCTGCAGGCGGGCTTTTTCCCCATCAACATAGGCTGTCCATCCCTCATCAAATGGAATAGCGATACATACCGCACTCGTCTTGTCCAGATGAATTTTTGCATCAAGACTGTTCTGTCCGCAGGAAATGTCAGAAGCTGCATTCTTTGCCAGCCTTTCCACCTGCTCATTATAGGTGCCCAGAGGCTGCACGGTGAATCCCAGATCGTCAAAGCGGTATATTCCCCTCTGGCGGAATCTGATCGTAACTTCCTTCACCGGGGAAGTACTCCATCCAAAATTCAGAGTATAATCTTCTCTTCCGGTATACCACTGATAATAAGGAGTGGCAAACTGGATTTTTTTGGTGATCTCACTTCCATCCTGACGCTGAATACCAAAATCAAGAACAAGCAGCTTTGCTGCCTCATATTCCTTTGCCGCCTTTTTCAGTTTCCATTTTTCCAAGCTGTCCAATTCGTCATATTCCTCTGCGCCATATCTGTTTTCCGGGTCAACCGATAAGTCATCCTTATATAAATCCAGTTCCGGAAACCCCTGATAGCGGATATTATCCACATGAAAGATGGTCTCTGTTTCTGCTTCCCCGCTTACCAGAAGCTTAATCGAAGCATTCCCTTTCATAGCAACAAATGAATTATCGTAAAATACTACATCTCCGCCAGAAGAAGAAATCTCATAAGGGACTTCATAAGATGTCAGTACCGGCTCTGTACGCTCCAGCTCCGGTTCTTCTGTTTCCAGCAGTACCCCTTGCAGCATGGCTTCTGTTTTCTGCACTGGCGTCAGGGAATCATACTCTTTATGAGTCATGTAGGAATCGTATGCATAAACCGGCGGCAAAGCAAACTGGTTGTGGTAAATTTTGTTTTTTCTGACCTGGCCGGCTTCTTCATATCCGTAGGGTACCAGATCATAATCATTCGTCACATGGTAAGCTACTCCTGCCAGTTCATTAAGGATCGTACTGTCGTCAAAACCGGTATATGCCTGCGGTTTATCCTCTGACAACAGAAGATCTGTACGCATCTTAGCTACATAAGGATTGGACAGACTCCAGAAAAACTGCGTCGTAGAGGTGCCGTACCGCAGAGATGAATTTCGCATAAATCCTGTCCCGGAATAACGACTTAAAATAGTCTCTCCGTTTTTCTTCTGCAATTTCAAAACTGTCAGATCCGGATAGCGGCTGTGTGCGATCTTGCTCATATACTCCATTTCAGAGAATTCATTCAAATAATCACTCTGATTCGGATGATAGCAGTAATGGGCGTTTCCCAGCACAGAAAGGAAGACCGTAAGTGCCGTCAGCCATTGGATATATGCCGCAGATGGCCTTTCCTTCTCCCGCTCTGCCGTGAACAGAATCAGAATACCGCCCATCCCGATCGCACATATCATACCAAATGCTGGTACACGGTTTGTCGGCTTGATTATAAACGCAAAGCAGATATATGCAATCAGAAAGAGGATCATAGCCATACGGTCTTTCCGGTTCATACAGAAAAGATCCTGCCACATCCTGACCAGTATAAAAGCACAAAGCAGTGAAAATGCAAAACACCACCTGTTGACTGCATAGGAAAATCCATTCATAACATGCCCGGCATAAGGCACAAGCATGCAGATAATACCAATCAAAAATAAGATTTTGAGCCTGACATTCCCTTTTTTCCGGAATAAAAGAAATACTGCTGCAAGCGTCAGGAGACCGTAAGACATGTAGGTCCATTCGCCGATGTAACCATATGCAGTGAACTCAGCCGGCAGAGATCTGTAATAAGAAAGCAGATAGTGGCTCTGGATCAGCGGTCCGCCCTGTGTCCGGCTGTCAGAAATAAATCCGGTAAGCACCGGCAGAAGGATCACACAGGACATCGCTGCCGCCAGCAGAGAAGAAAGAATCAGGCCTGCCGCGCTTTTTACAAATCCTCTGATGTCATTCCGATACGTTTCGATCAACGTCAGCAGGATATAGACAGCTGTCACAATCGCAATCATATAAAGGAAATAAAAATTACTCAGTGCAGCCGCTGCCGCACTGATCATATAAAGAAAAGGTCTTCTCTTTTCCAGATAGATATGTACACCGAGAATGATAAGCGGCAGATAGATCATGGGCGTAACAAAATAGGGATGCTTTACGCCGCCCGCAAGTGCGTAGCCGCAGAAGACATAAACCATGCTGCCCGACAGGATCGCAGGTATATTTTTAATCCTGCGTCCAATCGCAAGAATTGAAAAACTAATGCCTGCAAGATAGCCCCTCACAATAATCAGAGCACAGTAAAGAAAATAAATCTTTGCACTGGGAACAATCGCTGCCAGAAGATTGAGCGGATCCCCGATAACATAATAATGCAATGTCTTTAATACATCAGCTCCCATCCCCAGACTAAAACTGTATTCCGGAAGAATAAATCTATGTTCCCGAAGCAGTGCCCTGGCAGTCTCACGGAGAGCTTTGCCGTAAAACATAAGTGCATTATAATGCTGTACAAGCCCGTCTCGTGAATCTGCGTCCCAGACAAAACTCTTGCCTGTCAGATGAAACGGATAATACACGAGCAGAGCCATAACAGCAAATAGGATCGTATACAGAAGAAAATATTTCTTTTTACTGAAAGTGTTCATTTCTAATCAAATTCCCTGTCAAACCAGGACATAATTAGTCCCAGATAATGTTTCAAAACCGGATTTGCGGCACTGTAGATCTCATGTCTGCTGTCCGGCACCAGAACTGCTTTTCCTTTTTTCAGGCCTTTGATAAACTCCTCCTGTGCCTTTCTGCTGACCAGAGTCTCCCGGCCTGCGATCACGAGCAGAATATCTGCCTTGATCTTTTCGATCTCACTCTTTCGCCGTACGGCATGTCCGGCCCGTATTGCTTCTCTGCCCCAGAAATAATCCGATCTGGTCGTCTGATAGAGAGGATTGTGAACCCTGATATCATGATAATACAGAAATCTGGCTTCTGAACTGCACGCACTGGCAGAAAAATCAGGCATAGGACTAAAGGGCTGCTGTCCTGTGACCGGATGCCTGCCTCTGCCCGCTGCAATCGCTGCGGTGCAGAGAGCTTTTGCTGCCGGCTCAGGAATCGAGCCGAAATTGATCCCGATCATAGGGCTGCTTAAAACCGCCCGTGAAATCAGATCCGGATACAACTGGCAAAATCTGGCCGCAATACAGCCACCCATGGAATGGCCAAACAGATAAAGCCTGTCTTTTTTGATTTTCATTTCTTTGCTTGCGACGCGTACCAGAAACTTATGAAGATCTTTCGCGTAATCATCAAAATGATCGATATGGATAATGGAGGGGTCCTTTCCCTCCCGGAAAGACTTTCCGTGCCCCCGGGCATCGATCACAGCTGCCTGAAATCCGGCCTCTATGAAATAAAAAATCAGTTCGTGAAGTTTCTCGCTGGTCTCTGTAAAACCGTGGCAGAACAAAACGGTTCCCTTATTGGGAAGCTGGGGATACAGTTCATAATAAATCCTTCTCTCCTCTCCCATATAACCGGTCTTTCTGTATTTATCCAGAGTCGGTTCTACAATCCTCGTCATCCCGTTTAGATAGTCATTCTCATCAATCAGCCATGGAACAGGATAAGACGTTTCTTTCAGAAGTTCGATCTCTACATTTTTACGGTTGATGCGATGATCAATCATGGAGGCCCACCTCTCTAAAATATCTGTTACTTTCCGGTGATAATACGGTTGATCTTCTTCTCGTTGAAGAAGAGAAGCAGTATTCCGCCAACAAGGGCAAGTCCTGCAGATGTAGTAGCAACCAGTCTGTATCCGTCGCTTCCGGTTCCGACAGTCGCCAGAGCTGTAAACATCAGCATAGCAAGACTCTGTCCCAGTTTGAAAGCAAATGTCCTGGCTGCGTAGAACATTCCCTCACGGTTCTCTCCGGTCAGAACTGCTTCACTCTCCGCCACATCGGCCACGATAGCCTGCGGCAGAATGCCAAAGATCGCCATCGGAAAAGCTGCTGCCACTACAAGGATAAATCCCTGAACGGTCGGGGAAATGCCGGGGAAGGTACCCATGCGGGAAGTATAGAAAAAGGCTGCCGCAAAGATGAAAAAGGCAAGGCATACCAGCTTTTTCTTTCCGAATCTGCGGGTCAGTACATTAACCGGCAGGTAGAATACCAGTGAAAGCGCTGTCATAGCTACAAAATAAATGGTAGACATCCCCTCATCCAGACGCAGCAATGACGTTACAAAGAAGGGAAGACCTGTCTGGAACATAGTCAGGCCGACCCAGTAGAAAATATCTGAACCGACAAAAAGGCGGAAATCTCCGTTTTTGAATGTCTTGATCAGCGACGAAATCGCATTTCCTTCAGAAGGCTTGGTATGCACATATTCCTTCTCATTGATGGTCCAGACAGGCACCTGCATGAATATGACAGCCAGAACAGCCATCACAGCAAATGTGACACGCATTGCCGGCACGCGGCCCATACTGCCCTCTAAGGCTCCCCATACCATAGGAGCAACATAGGCAAAAGCAGTACCAACGATAAAGGTCAGTGAGATTGCTGTGGAAATATTGAGTCTTTCCTGCTGGTCATGTCCCAGCTCGGCAATCAGAGCATTATAAGGCGTACAGTAAGCCGTAATAGAGAGATAATAAATCATTACGAAAACGAAGAGCCAGATCACATTAATCGAACTGATCTGTCCGATGGGAGCACAAAATACAAGCACCGTACTAAGTGCAAGCGGAACAGACGCAAATTTCATAAAAGGAATTCTTCTTCCCTTAGGTGACTTGCAGCGGTCCGAAAGGGATGCGATCAGCGGATCTGTCACCGCGTCAAAAACCCGTCCCAGAGCAGTAATACATCCGATGATCGTAAGAACGCCGAGAATCACTCTCCCCTGCGGTACAAACAGGATCTGTCCCGCATCAATTGCTGTCTGATCTGGCTGATAGAAATATACCAGCCAGTTGGAAATCAGTCCTGACATCATAGCCCATCCAAGCTGTCCGATGGCAAACAGCCATATCTTGCTTTTCGGTAACGCCTTCATCAATTTGTCCTCCTTAGGTTTTTGAGTAGATTGTTTTAGCACTGACACCGTTCAGGCGGCCGATTCTGCCTGCCATGGAATTGATCACATCAGCCGGCGCGTCGATCACAATGGAAATAATATTCAGATTCCTGGATCTGTAAGGGATTCCCATCCGTCCGACTATATAATCCGCATTCTCATGCAAGATCTCATTGACCTGCGCTGTCACATCCGGGTTGTCAATAATAATGCCCAAAATCGCTATTCTGGAATTCATCCTTTTCCTCGCTTTTTTGCATAATAATCTAACATAAATCATACCATAGGAAGGCGAATAAGTCCAATGATAATCATAATCAGAAAAAGACCCGTGCACCCAGAAGCCGCACGGGTCATATCGATTAGTATTATTAAAGTTCTTCTTTATTATCCGGCACCCTGCCGCATACGATTGTCAGGTTTCCGTTCCTCATTCTGATCTCATCGATCATTTCCTTTTCTTTCTTTTCATTTTTCAGTGTGATGTCATAATCCAGTTCATATAAGCTTCCCATATTTACCGTCTTTACACGCCGAAGCTTTGCAGCAGATGTATACTCTGCAAAAACATCATCAAAGATCCCCTGATAATCCAGATTTTCCGGAATCGTGACCTTGAGGATCCTGGCTGCCATGCCTCCCCGGCCGCCTGCAAAGTTCACCATAAGAATGACCATGATCTCAACTACTGCGGTAAGCAGGATGGCAAGTGTCAGCTCACCGGTTCCCGCTGCAAGACCTGCTGCCATAGCGAGAAATACACTGGCAATTTCTCTGGAATTGCCCGGCACGGAACGAAAGCGGACCAGACTGAAGGCACCCATGACAGCCACACCGGTCCCGACATTGCCGTTTACGATCATGATCACAGTCTGTACGATGACAGGCAGAATAGCCAGGGTCAGGATAAAGTTCTTACTGTAGGTGTTTTTATACGTATGAAAAGCTGCAATCACCGCCCCCAGAATCAGGGAAACGACTGCACTGCAAAAGAAACTGGTTAATTCGGCAGAGGTTAATGTAAAATATGAACTGATCATGTCAGGCTCCCTTCTTTAATACGTTTTTTCTTTCTATGTATACGGCTTCTTCTGCATTTGTCCGGACAATATCCTTCAGATATCTGCTGTAATAGGTCCCGTATTTGGAGAAGGAAGTCATATAAATCTGATGTTCTGAGAAGAATCTGGCCATCCACAGAGGCATGGCGCCTGGTATTTTCACTTCCATGAGCACCTGGTCCTCTGCAAGAAGATGTACCCCATCATCTCCTGCCGCAAAATCCAGATCATAGTCCCTGCAGCGGATATTGTGGTCAAAGGTCAGACGAAGCTCGCTGTTTTCAATCCCCTTGAAGGCTTCCCTGTCGTAAGCTACATAGGCCGCCGGGCGCAATCCGTAATGATGCATGGTATATTCGATCTCACGCAGGATCTGGGACATCATCTCT
>CAMHFW010000055.1 GCA_946184675.1 uncultured Clostridia bacterium
TCGGCACCGTTTGATGCGCTGGTATAGGTCATATTCTCCCTGCTGGCATAAGTCGTTTCTTTGCCCGACTCATCAAAAAGAACCGCCTTTACATTGGAAGTTCCTACGTCAATTCCCATCAGATACCTTTTCACATCACACCTCCGGATCCCATTTCCATATCAAATGATTAAGCAAAGAGAAGACGGGTTAAAAACCCGTCTTCTGTCATTGAAAAATATTGTCTATTAATCTTCCGGGTTAGGAATCAGAGCAACCTTGATTGCGCCATCTGCACCAGTATGTGCTAAATCAAAGCCCTTCTCCCACTCATCAAGAGTGAATGTATGGCTTACAACGCCATCTGTCGGAAGCTTGCCGTTGCCGATCCACTCGATAACGGTGTCATAGCAGTAAGGGCTCAGGTGAACGCCCAGGAGATCCAGTTCCTTACGGTCGGAAATGATGGACCAGTCAACAGTTACAGGCTGACCGAATACGGAGAACTCTACGAAACGGCCAAGCTTACGGATGCACTTAAGACCCTGCTCAACACTTGACGGATGTCCTGTAGCCTCGATATAGATATCGCAGCCATAGCCATCTGTAAGAGCCTTGATCTCTTTCTCAACATCAACCTTGCCGGGATTCATAACGATGTCAGCGCCGAACTCTTTTGCCTTTTCAAGACGCTCGTCAATCATATCAAGAACGATCAGGAGACCGGGATTAGCCTGCTTGATCGCACCGATCATACCAAGACCAAGAGTACCAACACCAGACTGAACAACAACGTCACGAGCTGTGATCTGTGCACGCTCTACGCAGTGGAAAGAGCAAGCATAGGGCTCGATGAGAGCTGCCTTCTCGATGGGCATATCTGCAGGAACTAACCAGGGGATAGCTTCCTTTGTAAGCTTTACATACTGAGCCATACCACCGTTTACATTGTTCTGGAAACCGAAAAGGTCATGCTTCTCGCACATCCAGTAACGTCCGGTACGGCAGAATTTGCACTTTCCGCAGGGAACGATCTGCTCGGGGCAAACACGGTCGCCGATCTTCCACCTGGGATCTACATCCTCGCCGATCTCTACGATCTTACCAACGAACTCATGTCCGGGAATCATAGGCTCTTTGATGTACTTAGGCTGTCCATCAAAACCCCAGAAACTTGCAGCTCCGCCAAATGCCTTAACATCACCTGCGCAGATACCGCAGATCTCTGTCTTAAGGATCATCTCACCCTTGCCTGCGCGGGGGGTGTCAACGATCTCCAGTCTGTAGTCACCAGGTGCATATGCAACCAGAGCTTTCATTTTCTCAGGTAAATTGCTCATATGAAATTCCTCCTAAATAATAATATGCAATACTTGTTTACGCTAAGCTTAAGCTTCACGAATACGGTCGCCGGTTTCAATATCAAAGAGATGTGTCTTCTCAGCACGAACCTCCAGACGAATAATATCGCCGGCTTTGTATCTTGTGTCATCCTCAGTAATCAGCATCAGCAGGATCTCGCCTACGCGGATACCGATACGACGCTCATCACCAAGGTTCTCGAAGGTAGCAACCTTCTCAGGAGTACCCTTAGAATCCGGGCCGCCAATCAGCACGTCCATAGGACGAACGCCGACCTTGCAGCGGAAACCGTCACTTACAACACCATAATATCTCTCAGGCACCTGAATTCTCAGGTCACTGCCTTCGAATGTAAAGAAGAAATGTCCTGCGTCCTTAATAATGGTGGTCACCAGAATATTCATGGGAGGCTCACCGATGAAGGAAGCAACGAATTCGTTTACAGGATCATCATAAACTTCTGCGGGAGTGCCGTACTGCTGCAGAACACCAAAGTTGATGATGGCGATTCTGTCAGCCAAAGACATAGCCTCAAGCTGATCATGTGTTACATAAACAGTTGTACACTTGATCTCATTGATCAGACGCTTGATCTCTGTACGCATGGCCTGTCTTGCTTTACCATCCAGATGAGACAGAGGCTCATCCATCAGCAGCAGTTCAGGACGACGCACGATGGCACGTGCAATATTAACACGCTGTTTCTGACCACCGGAAAGTTTAACCGGCATCATATCCAGCAGGTCATCGCACTGCATCAGAGGAGCGATCTCACGCACTCTGCGGTCGATCTCATCATTGGGAACGCCCTTAGCGCGAAGATTGAATGCGATATTCTCATAAACGGTAAGGGGAGGATACATAGCGTAGTCCTCGAATGCCAGACCGATATGTCTGTCCTTCGGATGCAGGTCATTGACGCGAACATCATTGATATAGATATTACCTTCTGTAATATCTTCCAGGCCTGCGGTCATACGAAGGGTTGTGGTTTTTCCGCATCCGGAAGGGCCAAGCAAAGCAACGAATTCGCCTTCATTGGTCTCAAGATTGAGATCTTTTACAGCATAGTCATTGACTTTCTTCTTTTTGCCCTTGCCCTCATTATCGTATCTCTTATAAACATGTTCAATCTTTAATCCGGACATTATGCATCGCTCCCTTCCTCAGGTTCTGCAATCGCGCGGATTGCTTCCTCATTATAGCGCGCCACAAAATCCTTGGTCTCAGCGTCAAAGAAAAGGGCATGTGTAAGATCCAGATCTACATAAACATCCTGGTCGATCTGTACCCTAAGTCCGTTAGGTGCAAGCATACGAAGCTGCTGTCCGCCGGCCTCAGCAATAATAACTGACTTATTACCGATACTCTCATAACTGTAGACAGTACACTTCAGATAGCCTTCCTTCGGTTCAAAGGAGTAACTCAGATGCTGAGGTCTGAGAGCAAGATCATACTCGCTCTTGCCGTGTTCATCTAACTTAGCAAACGGTGCCTTGTCAGCAGGAAGTGTATAAGTCATTCCGCCTTCCTGCATCGTGAAGGTATAACCATCTGCAGACTTTGCAAGCTTACCCGGAATCAGGTTAATCTCAGGATCACCCATCAGAGTGGCTACGAACTCATTGCAGGGAAGGTCATAGATTGCGTCGCCAGTACCGATCTGCACTACCTTGCCTTCATTGATAACGGCAATTCTGTCTGCGAGAGACATAGCCTCCATGAAGTCATGGGTTACATAGATGGATGTGGTACCAAAGTTTGCCTGGATTGATTTGAGCTCTGTACGCATGGCGTTACGGAGCTTGGCATCCAGATGGGCCAGAGGCTCATCCATCAGATAAACCTTGGGCATTCTAACCAGGGCACGTCCCATGGCGACACGCTGCTTCTGTCCGTTAGACAGCTGGGAAGGAAGTCTCTCAAGCAGATGTTCCATGCCCATCATGGCAGCGATCTCATGAACTCTGGTTTTGATATAGTCTTCATCCTTATGATACAGCTTGCTGCGCATAGGAGAAGCCATATTATCATAAACTGTCATCTGCGGGTAAAGTGCATAGTTCTCGAATACCATAGCAGTATCACGATGCGCAGCATCTACCAGATTGACAATCTCACCGTCAAACTTTACAAATCCCTCATCCGGAACCTGAATGCCCGCGATATTGTTCAGAATTGTAGTCTTGCCTGCACCTGCAGGTCCGAAAAGAACAAAGAACTCTTTATCTTTAATATCGAGGGAAACTCCATCCAGTGCTGTCACTTTACCAAATGTCTTTTTGATATTCTCTAATGTTATTCTTGCCATACTGTCACCTTAACCCTTTACTGCACCGAAGCTCAGACCTCGAACCAGATGCTTCTGGATCACAAGTGCGAATATAATAGCCGGCAGAGCGGAAATAACAGCTGCTACAGCCAGCTGCCCGTAGTGAGCAGTATCTGTTCCGAGGAACTTTGTGATAGCAACCGTGATCGGCTGTACCTTGGATCCTGCAAGGAGCAGAGGGAATGTAAACTCATTCCAGGCAAAAATGAATGCAAGCAAAGCCGCTGACACAAGGCCCGGACGAATCAGGGGAACCAGATTCTTAAAGAAGATCTGCCACCATGAATATCCGTCTACCTGTGCTGCATGTTCAATCTCAACAGAAATATCCTCAAAATATCCTCTTACAACCCAGATCAGCAGCGGCATAGAAATCAGCTGATAAACCCAGATCAGTCCAAGATAGGTATCATAAAGATGCAGTTTCTGGAAGATAATGAACAGAGGCAATACGACCAGAATTTCCGGTGCGAATTTGAAAGAGAGGATCTGGAAAGCAATATCCTCTTTTTTCTTGAAATTGTATCTTGCCAGCGCGTAAGCTGCCGGAACACCGACTACTACGGAAACGACAACGGCAAGACCGGACACAATCAGGGAGTCTCTCATATAACGGGGATAATCCGTTTTGAAAAGAACCTGCCTGTAATTGTCTAAAGTGGGTGAAAATACAAACATCGTGTTGTACATCTGTGCATCAGACTTGAAGGAAAGCAGTACCATCCAGACAAGCGGGAATAATGCGAATACAGCGTAGATGATCAACAAGACATTCAGAAGGACTTTCATGCCCGTACTAGTTTCAGTCTTTTTCATTCTCATCATCCTTTCATATTATTTGTTGCCAGGGTACTACTCTTCCAGACCGTGTGCCTGTCTGTTTGCCTCTCTCTGCTTATTAACAATAAACTTCGCAAGGTAATTGATGATTACCCAGAGGATCAGGATGTAAGGCATAGCAGCGCCCAGTTTCTGGTACTGGAAAGCTGTCTGGTAGGAAGTAAGGGACAGGTTCATCAGCGTATTGCCGGGGCCGCCCTTTGTCATACCGAAGATGATGGAATACTCCTGCAGCAGCGCCATCAGACGGAACAGAAGCGCAATATACAGGGAGGGCTTCAGCATAGGAAGCGTAAGGTTTCTGAAGTTGAACCATGTGCTGCCGCCGTCGATCATTGCAGACTCAAACGGGGATTTGGGCAGTGACTGCAGTCCTGCCAGAACCAGCAGCATACAGAACGGTGTGTTTACCCAGACATCAATCAGTACAACTGTCATAAGAGCTGTGCTGGTACCAGCTGCCCAGGGGAAGTTATAGATTCCAAAAATGTTAAGGAAATGTTCTACAATACCGACAGAGTTATTCAGCATCAACTGCCATACGATCGTAGCAGTGATAGGAGCTACCATCAGAGGGAAAATCAGAGCAACTCGCATGATCTTGGAAAACCAGTTTTTGAGATTATTCAGGATCAGTGCAACGCCCATTCCGAGCAGCATCTCTATCACGATACCAAAGAAGGAATACTTAACAGTAACCCAGAGTGCATGCCAGAAAGCCGCATCTGTCAGAATGTCATTCCAGTTTCTCAGCCATACAATTTTAGAAGTAGGCATACGGAATGAATAGTTAGTAAGTGAGAAATAGATTGCCATTGCGAACGGGATCATGATACCGATCGTAATGATAAGTGCAGGTGCTACAATCGCATAAGGCAGAGCCCTCGTTTTAAAGGGGACTGTATTATAATCGAGTGCAGCGGTAGCGGGGGAAGCCCCGTTTGGATTTTCTTGTGCCATGTGAGTTCCTCCTGTCAGATAGTTCTTTACAACTGCCCGCTGAACTGCATGCCTTTCGGCACGCCGAGCAGCGGGCAGTCTGATTCACTGTATATAGCACTCAGGGATCAGGCAATCCACTCAGTACTTTATGTTTGCTATCCAAGAATAACGAAGATTATTCTACCTCGATATCCTGAACTACCTTATCAAGATTTGCCTTCAGCTGCTTCATAGCTTCCTCTGTGGAGGAGTACTTGTCACTTGTTACAAGATCCTGAAGGGTCTCTGCCCATGTAGTAGTACACTCGAAGAAGTAAGGCTGAGGTGTGAAGAAGATAGATGCGTTAGGAGCAAGCTGTGCAAATGTCTCAAGATAATTGTCAGCGGAGCCGGCAATAGCCTTGTACTCATCGCTATCCATTACAGACTGACGAGGAGTATCTGCACAGGATCCTTCAGTACCGGACCACTGCATGAACTCAGGGCTGGTGAAGTACTGAATGAAGTACCAAGCAGCATCCTTATTCTGGGAGAATGCGTTCATAGCAAGGGACCATACCCAAACGTTGGACTTCATGGTGTCTTTGCCCTCAGGAAGAGGAATGCCAGTCCAAGCAATGTTTCCAGACTCAGCGGAACCGCCTTCTACGTTCTGGAAGTAAGCTGCGGAAGTAGCATCAAAGAGCATAGCTGCTTTGCCTGCGCCAAGGTCTGCAGATGCCTGATACCAGGTGTAGGTGGACCACTGAGGAGGGCCAGCCTGCTTAATAAGATTTACCCAGTAATCAGTCATAGCGATTGCTTCCGGAGAATCAAGCTTGCAGACAAGCTTGCCATCTTCGATTGCAAAGTCCTGGCCGCCCCATGTTGCGAACAGGGACATGTATCCAGGATGGATGGTAGCCCACTCACGGGAACCACGAACTGCGATACCATAGGTGCCGCTGCCGTCGAACTCGTTGAGGGATGTAGCAACAGCCATGAGCTCATCGGTAGTCTTAGGAGGTTCTACCTGCTTCTCTTCGAAGATTCTCTTGTTGTAAGCAACGGTGTTAAGCTCCCAACCCATCGGGATAGCCCAGAGGCTGCCCTCTCCTACAGGATGTCCGGGAACCATATCCCATCTGAGGGAATCGATTGCTGCAGGGATGAAATCATCGAAGTTGTAATCAGCTGCTGTCTTTGTCGGATCATCGATGTAAGGCTGAAGATCCTCCATGTAGCCGGCAGGAGCATACTCCCAAACCTGATAAGCACCGGTCATGAATACATCAGAGTCACCAGAACGGCTGCTAAGGCTTGTGTTAACCTTATCAAAGTAGTTGGACTCAGGTGTTGAGGAATACTCAACGGTCATGCCTGTCAGAGCCTCAAAGTCAGGAATCTTCTCGATAACTGCCTTGGAGTATGTGTGCTCATTAAACAGGATATGAAGAGTGGTTCCTTCATAAGCCTTCCAGTTAAAGTCGCCAGTAGCCTCAGCTGCGTCACCGCCAGCTGCCTCTGTCTCAGCTGCTGCCTCGCTGCCAGCTGCTTCTGTCTCAGCTGCAGGTGCCTGTGTCTCTTTAGAACCGCCGCCGCATGCTGCAAGTGATGCTGCCATAACGCCAACAAGCACTATGCCAATAATTTTCTTTTTCATAAGTTTCTCCTTCCTTATAGTAAATATTGGCCAATCTACATAGAAGCTTCCGTTACCTGCCAGAATCTTCATGTATTTATATAATTGATTATATTAAACAGTCATTTTTTTGTCAAGATAAAACAAAACCTTATGTATTTTATTTGATACATTATATAAAATTTACCAACAAAATACACTATACTCTGAAACGATCCCAGACGGTGTCAAGAGCTGCGCTGACTGCTCTGTAGGTCTCATATTTCGCCTGATAGACTGCCGCTGCATCAGGATCCGGATATACGATTCCGGACGTATGGACCATATGCTCTGCCGCTTCTCTGTAATCCTTGTAAACACCTGCTGCGATCGCTGCAGCCATGCCGCATCCAAGTGCTCCGAGCTCTTTGCCTTCTACGGTCTCAATCGGAAGATTCAGAACATCTGCAAACATCTGGACCCAGAGCTTCGAATTGACCGCACCGCCCGCCATACGTACAGCCTTGGGCGGTTTTCTGGAAGAAAGCAGCTTCTCAATATGTGTTTTATGAGAAAAAGCCACGCCCTCATAAACGGCCCGCAGCATATGCGCCTTGTTGTGGAACATGGTCAGGCCGACAAAGGAACCCTTTGCCAGCGGATGAGCGTTGGACCCATAGAGGAAAGGCAGGAAATAGAGATCGCTTTCCGCCGGATCAACCGAGGCCACCAGCTCATTCACCACATCGTAGATGCTCTTTCCTTCCGGAATTGCCTCATTTTCCATGCACTGGTCCAGATACCACTCCAGGTTGCCGGAAGATGTGGCGCTGCACTCTTCTACCAGATAATATCCGGGAATGGCAAACAGGGAGTTCATGGCTACAGTGCCGTCCATGATCGGATGCTCGGCAATGTACTCGTTGATACTCCAGGTGCCGGCGATCGTACACATCCTCTCAGGGATTGTCAGATCAACAGCTACTGCGCAGGCATCAATATCAAACATTCCGCCTGCAACAGTTGTTCCCTCCGGTAATCCGGTCAGCTCTGCCGCTTCTTTTGTGAGTTTGCCGCAGTTTTCATAAGAATATCTGATCGGAGCCAGCTTATCATACATCTCTCCGATACCGTAAGCTTCCAGAATATCCTTGTCAAAGCGGGCATCCCGGACATTCATAAGTCCTGATCCGGAGATATCCGTTGCTTCACAATAGGCCTCTCCTGTCAGACGGAAACGTACATAATCCTTTACAGAAAAAATATATTTGATCCTGTCATAAACATCCCTGTCATGATCCTTGAGCCAGGCGAGCAGGCAGACCTGCTGACATGCCATGATATCCTGGCATGTCCTGTCATGGATTTTCTCAAATGTTCCGTCCTTATGCCATTTCTCAGGATACTCCCAGGCACGGTTGTCCGTGGAGATGATACCATTATAAATCGGTGCGTCATTGTCCCCCCACAGATAGAGCCCCTTTCCGTGGCCGCAGACCGCAATGCCAAGTACATCTTTGCCGTCGATGCCGCTCTTCTCCAATGCGCCGCGGACACAGGCACAGTTGGCCTGCCAGAGCTCTTCCATATCGCGCTCCGTATATCCGGACTTTGGCGTGATCATACGGGTCTCCATGCCTTTCGAAGCGATCTCATGTCCCTCGAGATCAAAAATGGCAGCCTTTGTGGATGTACCTCCGTTATCAAGACCAATCACATATTTTCCCATTGGTATCTCCTCCGTTTCATAGTTCCATCGTATTCACAAAACGATAACTTGTATTTTTATTATACAACATTTCATCATAAAAAAAAAGAGATCTGTATTCACAGATCCGATACAAAAAGACATGATATGAAAAATCCGTCCCGGACCTGCCTGTAACAGATCCGGGGCGGATTTTCCGTTTTCAGACGCTATTGCCGTTTTATTTTTGGGACGGCTGACGATATTTACGGAAGGCTGCCTCGTCCATGAGAAGCGATACATAGGCAATCAAAGCTCCTGCAAAAAGAGAAACTATGACAGCAATAATATAGAAATGCGTTACCGCATATCCCCAGAGTCCGACCAGCACAGCCTGCACGATCGTATAGGGAGCATACATAAATGCAAAGAGAAAAGCATTAAAGATCAGATCCAGGAACGAACCGCTGAAATTGATCATAATAGGAAACTCCCAGAGCATGGTCATGACCAGAGTGATCGCACACAGCAAAGCAATAAACAGAATCACCTTACTGTTGGGTATATTATTTTCTGAAATCGCTGTGTAGCCAAAATAAAACACTGCAATCAGGATCTCAAAGAGGATGCCAACAGGCATGGCCTGTTTCCAGTGTTTCTTCCAGCCTTCCTTGAAATTCCGGAAGAAATGATTGTCTCCCTGTCTCATCTGATTGGCCGCATAGTACATAGCCGCGGTGGAAGGACCAGCTGTCACAATCGGAATACAGCAGAGCATCCACAGCAGGTTCAGTCCGGTCAGGCGGGCAAGCACAAGTGTCCCCTGCATGAATGAACCTTCGTAAGATAGAAATCTCAAACCAACCGTCCCCTTTATGAATATTATTTTGCGCTCAAAACAGCCGCTTCCTCAACAGGAAGTGCCTTCTCAAACCATTTCTGATACTTCATGAAGCCATCCGCATCCGCAGGATCCGGAGCAAAGGATGAGCCTGCTGCTTTGGAGAAGATATCATTCTCCAGGAAATCTTCCAGAGTCTTCTCTCCCGCGTGATTCATGTACTCTGCCAGCAGGGCCATGCCCCATGCGCCGCCCTCTCCGGCTGTCTTCATTACCGTAACAGGAGCGCCGATTGCTGCCGCCAGATATCTCTGGCCGACACCTTCGGTCTTGAAATATCCGCCGTGTCCGTACATCTTATCAATCACAACATTCTCATCACGAAGGATGTGCATGCCCAGTTCCAGTGTGCTCAGAGCTGCCACAATGTGGGTACGCATAAAGTTTGCCAGATTGAAATTGGCGTCCGGCCTGCGCATGAAGAAAGGAATGCCCTCGTCAAAGTGTGTGATTCCCTCTCCTGCCAGATAATTATAACCCATCAGTCCGCCGCAGTCTGTATCTCCCTTGAGAGATTCCTCAAACAGCTTCGTATAGAGTTCTCCGTCAGATACCTGACATCCGAACAGGTTCAGAGATTCGCGGATGATGCTCACCCAGGCATTGATGTCTGAGGTGCAGTTATTGCAATGCACCATGGCAACAGCCTTGCCGGAAGGCGTCGTTACCATATCAATCTCGGGATAAACCTTTGACAGAGGCTTCTCCAGAACAACCATGGTGAAAATGGATGTGCCGGCAGATGTATTACCGGTGCGGAGCGCGCAGCTGTTTGTAGCTGCCATTCCTGTGCCGGCATCTCCCTCAGGAGGAGCCATCCTGATCCCGGCCTCCAGATTGCCGGAAGGATCCAGAAGAGCTGCCCCCTCCGGTGTCAGAACGCCGGCATCCTGACCTGCTGCAAGAACCTCAGGCAGAATGTCTCTGATCTTCCAGGGAAATCCACAGGGAGCAACCAGTTCGTCGAACTGATCCAGCATTTTCTCATAATAATTGTTGGTCTCGCTGTCAATCGGAAACATGCCGGCAGCATCTCCTACGCCCAGTACCCTGCGTCCGGTCAGCAGTCTGTGAACATAACCGGAAAGTGTGGAGAAATAATCCACTTCCGCCACGTGCTTCTCGCCGTTCAGGATTGCCTGGTAAAGGTGAGCGATGCTCCAGCGCTGGGGAATATTATACTGGAAGAGGTCTGTCAGCTTCTCCGCTGCCTCTGCTGTGATCGTATTTCTCCAGGTGCGGAAGGAAGCCAGCTGTTTCCCATCCTTGTCTACGGCCAGATAACCATGCATCATTGCACTGATGCCCAGTGCGCTGACCTTCTTCAGAGTAACACCGTATTCTTTTTTGATATTGGCTGCCAGATCTGCATAACAAGCCTGCAGACCGGCTATAACATCGTCCAGATGATAGGTCCATACACCATCCTCCAGGCGGTCATGCCATCCATATCCCCCGGATGCGAGCACTTCACCTTCTTTATCAATGATAACTGCCTTGATCCTGGTAGATCCAAGTTCCAGGCCAAGAGACGTCTGTCCGCTTTCTATGATCTGTGCAATTGCTTTGTTATTATCCATTTTTATGCCTCCGCCTATGCGAAACATTTACATTTTTCAGGGTA
>CAMHFW010000056.1 GCA_946184675.1 uncultured Clostridia bacterium
TTTTACAAGAGAAATCCAGCTGTTTATCGGGATTTCCTCTGATATGAAAAGACTGTCGCACTAATCACTTAGTGCGACAGCCCCATTTTTTTTTATCCGCCTGTACGGACGAGAACCCGCGGAGCGGGTGCCTTAATGCAATACTTGCAGGATCTTATCCAGTGTGACTGCATCAATCTGTCCAGGCGCAGACGCCTGCCCTGCGGTCCCGAAGGTGATGCAGGATCCGGTCAGCTCTCCGGCCAGCCTGCTGACCATTCCCAGTTTTCCCATGGAAATCAGGATAAGCGGTCTATCGGTTTTCGCGGCATATTCCTGTCCTATCTGCATCAGGCGCAGCACATCCTGCCGGTTCTGCGGCATGACAGCCAGTTTAGGGATGGAAGCGCCGCTCTCTTCCATCTTCTGAAACAGATCCCATATCTGCTCGTTTTGCGGCGTATGGGTAAAGAAATGACTGGAGATGACTGTATAAACCCCTGCTGCCTCCGCCGTGCGGATGATACTGGCACAAACATCCTCTCCTGCTGACAGCTCTACATCCAGCAGGTCTGTCTGCCGGCTCAGAACAGCTGCTTCGCAAAAGCGCACATAATCTTCCGAACGGATCTCACGCTCTCCGCCTTCCGCCTTTGACCGGAAGGTGACCAGGAGAAGCTTTTCCCCGAGAATACTGCGAAGCTGACCCATCATTTCCTCCGGTCTCTGCAAAATCTCCTCCGATGCATAATCAACCCGCCATTCCGCAATCTGTGCAGGGGAATCTGCAACCGCCTGTGCCTGCGCCAGGATCTGCTCTGCTGTACTGCCCACAATCGGCACACAGATTTTGGGAATGCCTGCTCCAATCTCTATTCCTCTGACCCGTAAGCTTTTCATAATGACCTGTTCCTCCTCTTTATTTCACGCACATTATCCCATATTTGCCATGTTCCGTCAATTCAGACAGCCTCCTTCTCCTTTTGCATTTTCTCCCGATCTGATGTAAGATAGACCTGTTCATTTACTATATCTTCAAAAGAAAGAGGTCAAAAGCTTTATGGCAAAATCAAAAGAAATCAAAACCAATGCCATGCGCATTCTGGATAAAAATAAAGTAAAATACAAAGTTACCATGTACCCTTGTGAAGAGTTTATCGACGGTATCCATGTGGCTGACCTTCTTGGAATGCCCTATGAGCGCTGCTTCAAGACTCTGGTCGCCTCCGGCAAAAGCGGTGCCTATCATGTGTTTGTTATTCCGGTAGATAAAGAACTGGATATGAAGGCTGCTGCCAGGGCGGCAGGTGAAAAGAATATCGAGCTGATCCCCGTCAAGGAAATCACCCCGGTGACAGGATACGTGCGCGGCGGCTGCACGGCGATCGGCATGAAAAAGAATTATCCCGTCATTATACAGAAAAGCGCCGCAGACTTTGATACTATCGCAGTCTCCGGCGGTCATCTGGGCGTGCAGATCACGCTCTCTCCTTCTGATTTTATAAAAGTTACCCGCGCATCTTATGCGGATATCATTGAGTAATTATTTCCTTGCTGCGCCGGCCCCGGCTTGCGCAGCATTCTGCTTTTCTGCGTCTGCTGCAGCATCAGCCTGTGCGACTTCTTCGGCCTCTGTTTCAACAACTCTGTCGTCTTCCTGGCTCTTTTCTGCTTCATCCGCTTCTGCCGAAACAAACTCGATAAACTGCATCAGTTCTTCTTCGGTCTTGAAGCGGGCGATATAGAGAAGGTCTCCCATGGCTTCTGCCAGAACGCCCGGCAGAATGGTCCGCATCATAATTGCAGATCCATATTTGAGTTCTACTTCCTCCTGGGTATGCAGATAATCTTTCTCGATTCTCAGACCCGCAGACACACAGTAATAATGGTCTTCACTCAGCTTCCTGGTCAGCTTGTCAAAAGCGACCATATCTGCCCAGTTCTTATAAACATCTGTGCTTCCCGCATAATTGATCATATCCGGAGTAAAACCGCCGGACGGACGGAGATTGACCTCCAGACCTACGATATCGCCCTTCCTGCCCAGATAGGCATGATCCTCATTCAGACGGAAGAATTCAAAATGGATAAAGCGGCTGGTCACACCGAATGCCTTAACACATTTGCGGCCGGCTTCTCTCAGATCCGGTGCAAGTTCCTTCTCGATATAGAAAATACTGTCTTCTTTATTATTGACAATATCCATGATCGAAGTAGGAGTATGATTTCCGGTCTCGAAGAGAGGATCTCCCTTGCTGTCGATGATAGCATCATAGGAATAAACATCACCGGGAACGAACTCCTCCATGATAAAGCGGATTCCACCGAAATCAGCCTCATGGAAGGCACGCAGCTGTTCTTCATTCCTGAGCTTGTACGTGGTATTGGCACCTACACCATTGTCCGGTTTCACGATGACCGGATATCCCACAAGTTCGATAAACTCCAGGCTTTCTGTAATATCTGTGACCAGATGGTATCTGGCTGTCCTGACACCGGCCTGGGCATAAAACTGCTTCATACGGGATTTGTTCTTGACATGCTCCATAAACGGAGTCTTCATGCCCGGAATATTAAAATCTGTTCTGAGAGCAGCATCCTGCTCCAGCCAGTACTCATTATTGCTCTCCAGACCGTCGATCCTGCCGTATTTGAAGGCAAAGAAGGCCACCGCCCGGTACATCTCGTCATAGTTTTCCATACTGTCAACTTTGTAGTACTCTGTCAGAGCCCATTTGAGCGCATCCGAAAGATTATCATAGGGAGTGTCCCCGATTCCAAGGACATTAACCCCGTTCTCTTTCAGCTGGATACAGAAATTCTCATAATTAACCGGATAATGCGGAGAAACAAAAATAAAATTATTCAAAACAAACCCCTCTCACTCTGTCTCTTTATTTACGACTGCACTCCTGTTCCTGCAAAATTCATCACACAAAGGCTGTGCAGTTTTTCTTTTTCTATCCTGAGCTGATCTGCGTCAGATGACGTCATTTTTGCCGGTTTCATGCGCATGGTAAGACGCCTGAGCTGACTGATCTGCGCCTTAATCTGATGGCGCTGCATGCGGCTGAGTCTTCGCCCCGCCTCCTGCAGGCCCCGTTCCGCTGCCGCGATCTCAGCTTCGCTTTCTGTGTGCAGGTCGAAGTAGGATTTGCGGACACCATCGACATCGTCATAACGTTCGGCATCCATGATTGCCTGATGAATCTCTTCCTCGGTGAGCTTAGACCGGGATGTGATGGTAATCTGCTGCGCCTTGCCTGTCCCCAGATCTTTGGCGCTGACAGTCAGTATACCGTCTACATCGATATTAAAAGTGACCTCGATCTGCGGCACGCCTGCCAGGGCACGTTTAATCCCTGTCAGCCTGAAATTGCCAAGCAGGGTATTGTCCTTGACAAACTGCCTCTCTCCCTGATAGACCTTGATCTCGACCATGGTCTGGAAGTTGGCTGCTGTGGTAAAGATCTGGCTGTGCTTTGCCGGAATGGTCGTGTTGCGGGTGATCAGCTTTGTCGCAATGCCACCCACAGTTTCTATGGAAAGAGAAAGAGGGGTGACATCCATGAGAATCACAGAATTAACCGAACTGTTTACCGGAAGATTGTTGACAAGCCTGGCTGCCTGTACAGCTGCTCCCAGAGCAACGCACTCATCCGGGTTGATATTATGGGAAGGCTCCATGCCCAGCATGCGGCGCACCTTTTCCTGCACCGCAGGGATCCTTGTCGAGCCGCCTACCAGCAATACTTTTGACAGCTGTCTGGGCGTAATCCCGGCATCCTTCAGTGCTGTCTGGACCGGCCCGGCCGTTCGGTCTACCAGATCTCTGGTCAGTTCATTGAACTTGGCTCGTGTGATCGTGTTATCCAGATGACGCGGACCATTGGGACCTGACATCAAAAAGGGTAAATTGACCGACGCTGTCGAGGCTGAGGAAAGTGTAATCTTGGCTCTCTCTGCCTCCTCGCGGACACGCCGCATGGCAACCGCGTCAGAATGAATGCTGAGGCCCTCATTCTGCATGAATTCATTGGCCAGATATCCGGTAATTCTGTCATCAAAATCGTCTCCGCCCAGATGATTGTCACCTGCAGTCGCAAGGACCTCGATCAGTCCTTCTCCGATCTCGATGATAGAGACATCAAAAGTGCCTCCGCCCAGATCATAGACCAGAATCTTCTGTGTCTGCGCATTGTCCAGCCCGTATGCGAAAGCAGCTGCAGTCGGTTCATTGATGATCCTCAGCACCTGCAGGCCGGCAATGCGGCCGGCATCCTTGGTTGCCTGTCTCTGCGCATCATTAAAATATGCAGGCACCGTGATCACAGCTTCCGTCACCCGCTCTCCCAGATAGCTTTCCGCGTCCCTTTTCAGCTTTCGCAGAATCGCCGCGGAAATCTCTTCCGGAGAATACTTGTGTCCGTCGATTTCTTTCCTGTAATCTGTGCCGATTTTTCTTTTTATAGAGGAAATGGTCCTGGCGGCATTGGTCACTGCCTGTCTTTTTGCCACTTCGCCGACCAGCTGCTCCCCTTTTTGGGAGAAAGCTACTACAGAAGGCGTCGTTCTCATGCCTTCTGCACTCGTGATAACAACAGGTTCATCGCCTTCCAGTACGGCAACACAGCTGTTTGTCGTTCCCAGATCAATTCCGATTGCCCTGCCCATAATCAGTCGCCTCCGATTCTGCCCAAAATCATTCTATAGTTCCACACTAATTATGATATTCGCACTGACTAAAGTCAACAAAAGCTGTCAGATTTGCTGACATTTTATTTTCTCATAAGAATAATTTTATGAATCTTTAACAATTATCCATCGTATCTCAAAGCGTCAATCGGCTTCTTTCTGGCCGCCTTATTTGCCGGATACATACCGAAGATCAGACCGATCATCAGAGAAAATACCGTTGCCAGAACTACAACGCCGGGAACCAGGGTAAATGTGATTTTTTTGTAAAAATAGGTAACAATCACCAGGGCCGCCCAGGACAGTCCGATTCCGATCAGGCATCCGAAGAGGGATATGACCATGGCTTCAATCAGGAACTGGAGGAGAATTTCCTTCCTGGTGGCTCCGATTGCCTTGCGGATACCAATCTCTCTGGTTCTCTCTGTGACCGAGACAAGCATGATGTTCATGATGCCGATTCCGCCAACCAGAAGAGAGATTCCAGCAACGCCTCCCATGATCAGGGACAGTGTTCCCGACACCTCATCCATGACACTCATGACATTTTTAAAGTTCATGATATAAAATGCCTGCTCATCATTGTCAAAGCGTTTGAGCAGAAGATTTCCGATGTCCTCTTCTGCCTGATCTAGATCTCCCTCACTGGCGGACACCACAAAAGTTGTGACGGTGCGGGAAACATTGCGGCCAACCTTGAGTGCCGTTGTGTAAGGAATATAAGCGGTATAGCTGCCGAATCCCAGCATCATACTGGTATCGCTGTCCGTATCCATCAGCACACCGATGACCTTGAAAGGCTGCCCTGCGATTCTGATTTCCGAACCGATCGCATTATCTGCGTCCTGGATCTGCATGACATCATGGACCACTTTCTGACTGACGATGGCTACTAAACTGCTGTTCTCATAATCTGCCCGCTTGATGTTTCTGCCTGCAAGCAAAGTCTGCTCTGAGATCTCCGCATAATCACCATTGACACCGAAGATAGACGCATTGGAAGAATTTCTCTTGCTCTTGATCACAGCTGTCGTCTGCACATAAGGTGAAATCTTATCCACACTGTCAAGCCCTGTCATCGCTTCCAGGTCTTTGTACTCCAGAGGTTCTCCTTTATCATCTATGATACTGATTGTGAGAGAATCACTGCCTATGCTCTGAATCTGGTCCGTTATGGAGCCGGAAGCTCCGGAGATCATGGAAACCAGCACGACCAGCGAGAAAACGCCTATGATAATGCCCAGCATGGTCAGGAAAGAACGCATCTTGTTTGCGCGAATGGATTCCATTGCCATTTTTAAAGATTGCAAAAACAATAGGTCTCCTCCTTCCCCTTACCAATCCGCTTCCGTGACATGACCGTCCCGGATATTGATCCTGCGCTCTGCCTGGGCAGCCACCCCGTTGTCATGCGTGATCAGGACTATGGTATTGCCCGCTTCATGCAGCTCATGAAACATCTTCATGATGTCCTCACCTGTTCTGGAATCCAGATTGCCCGTAGGTTCATCTGCCAGAAAGAGGGAAGGTTTTACCGCGATTGCCCGCGCAATCGCCACTCTCTGCTGCTGTCCTCCTGACAGCTCGGTAGGCCTGTGATGTCTGCGGTCATAGAGGCCAACCTTCTGCAGAGCATCCTCTACCCTGGCCTTTCTTTCGGCAGCAGGGACTCTCTGATAGATCAGCGGCAGTTCCACATTTCCCCAGGCATCCATCCTGCCGATCAGATTAAAATTCTGAAAAATAAAGCCGATCTTGCGGTTGCGGATCCGGGCCAGCTCATCCTCCGAATATTTGCGGATCTCCTGGCCATCCAGGAAATATTCTCCCTCATCCGCCAGATCCAGGCAGCCCATGATATTCATCAGGGTCGATTTGCCGCTGCCGGACGGTCCGATGATGCTGACAAACTCCCCCTCCCGGATATGCATATTGGCATGATCCAGGGCACGCAGGGTTGTGTCACCGATATGGTAAATCCTTGAAACGTCACGAAATATAATCATCCCGGCTTACTCCACTTCCACGGTCTCTAACTGATGGAAGAGACTCTGATACTGGGTATTGACATAGCAGATCGTATCGCCGCTCTCCAGGCCGCTTAAGATCTCAGCCATGGTGCCGTCAGAAAGACCGGTCTCAACCGGAACAGGATCTGTCAGATTTCCCTCCGCATCATAAGAAGTATAGACAACATCTTCTCCATTGAGTACCATAACCGCGTCTACAGGAACCAGCACGACATCATCACGTGTATCTGCAGTGATGGAAGCATCCGCTGTCATGCCGAACTTCATCTGCTGATTCCAGGGCAGAGAAATCCTGACCGTATACTTGGCAGAAGAAGAGCCTCCTGTAATAGAAGTTTCGCTGTTTTTGGTGCTGGCAATCCTGATGATCTCACCCTCGAAGGACTCGCCGGGAATGGCATCTACCGTAACCCGGGCTTTCTGTCCGGCGGAAAGCATATTGATGTCCATCTCATCGACATTGATATCCAGAAATACCTTCTCATTCGGTATCACCGTGATTGCGTCTGTTTCATAATAAGAAGAAGCGGAGGATGCCGATGTCAGTCCGCCAAGACCGCTCAGATCTCCCGAAGAAAGTCCGGACAGGGAGGAAAGATCCATGCCGGAGAAAGCGGATCCCGCAAGGGAGGACAGATCCATGCCGGAAAAGTCCATTCCCGAGCCGAAACTCTTAAGAACCGTCTCAATGCTTCCGGAAGCCTGCTTTGTCACATTTGTCAACAGAAGGCCGATCTGTTTTTCCAGCTGCTGGCGCACAACGGTAAGCTCTTCCTCAGCGAGCTTATTGAGCTGCTCCTTTGCCTTTTCAATATCCCCGGAATCCGGAGCAGTCACATAGGGGCAGACTGCCAGAATGGTATCCGGATAGCCGTCCTGGTTGAGGTCATACTTGCTGACTCTTGCATTTTTGCAGGAGTCGATCTTCACCTCCGGGACATTGGTATCTGTGGGGAAGCAGTAACCTGTGTCGGCCTGCAGGGCGATCACGGCGATATATACCGAACCTGCTGTGAACCGCTCCTGAGACGGAACCCAGGCAATGCTGGCCTTGATATGGGACTTGTCAGGCAGAGAGATTCCGCTGGCCGGAACATTTCCGGCCTGCGGAGCCTCCAGAGAAAGAGTAATGTTCTTAAAAGGAATCTCCACCAATTCTAACTTGACTGGCTGCTCCTGTTCCTTTGTCTCCTGGCCTTGATTGGCAGGAGCGGCTGCAGCCTTCATCTGAACCGTCTTTTCAGCTCCCTCTTCCTCTTCAGATACAGACTGATCGTTCTCAGATGCTGTCCTATTATCTTCCGTTACAACAGTTTCCTCCGTCTGGACCACTGTTTCCTGTGTATGAGGCACAACTGACGCTTCCGCTGCCGGTTCCTGGGCAGGTTCATCCTGACCTGACGCAGGCTCTCCCTGCTCCTCGATACCATTCTCCTGAGAAAGCCCATTGCCCGCTGCCTCGGGATCCAGTTCCTGACTTACCATGACATATTCCTGTGCATGGAAACTTGGCGCACTATTTGTGCTTCCAATCAAAAGACTGGAGAGCAGCGAATTGTCAATAGAATCCATTCCGCCGGTTCCCTGCAGGCTCTGGGTGGTCTTTTCACCTTCTTTGACATTTACTGCAGAAATAATGCCGGTAAGATCAGAAACCAGGACCGGATCCTTGGCCAGGGCTGCAGCTCTGTCCCTGTTTTCTCTCATATCCTTGATCGCTGCCTGGGCAATCTCCAGCTTCTCCTGATAATGCTTGTCAGATGTATCCAGTTCATCGATTTCTTCTTGTTTGGCATCGATGCTTTCATCCAGGGAAACCACGATCTCTTTCAGAGAAACTGCATCCAGTTTGGCAATGCGGTCTCCTTTTTTGACCGGATTTCCTTCCTCTACATATACTTCCAGCACCTTAGCCCCGACAGGGACTTTCACTGCGCTGCTGTCATCCGCTGCCAGAGCTCCGGTTCCATTCACCACCTTGCTGATCTGCCCTGCCTCGGCAGTCTCCTGGGTGATACCAAAATCCTCTGCTGTACCTGCTTTGTTTCGGTTGTTCCTGAGACTTCCTCCTGCAATTGCGAGGATCACAGCTGCCGCGGCAACGATTCCGATACCTGCCTTTTTACTAATTTTAGCCATTTATCTTATTCTCCTTTTCTCCTGTCAGGATCTCATCTTTATATTTATCCGCACAAAGTAACCCCTGCACTACCCCTTCCAATCTGATCCGGTCTTCATGATCCAGATGTTTCCAGAGCAGCTGAAATCGAATCAGGTCTTGCGGAGGCTCACTCCCCGATCCTATATCTTTTTTCGTATAATCCATAGGATCGTCTGTCCTGCCCAGCAGATAATCCGCTGATACATGAAAAACATCGGCAATACGTGCAATCATCTCCCCTTTTGGCATGGAGCAATTGGTTCGCCAGTGAGAAATCGTAGCCCTGTTGGTCCCCAGAAGAGCAGCAGCGCGCCGGGAACAAGGATCCAGTCCATGCAAGCCACATAGATGAATATATCTCTGATAAAATATTTTCTTCATAAATAATCCTTTCAGAAAATTGTCTCCAGTTAAAAAATCATGTCTATTATAATACTATGGTTTCATTTCTTCAACCGATAAAACAGGAAAAAACTGCCTCTCAGACAGTTTTTTCAGAAGAACGTATATATTCATCATGTTCCCATACACCGCTGATCATCCGTCCGTCAGGATACTTCATGGTACCACGGCCATGTCGTTTCCCCTTCAGCCATTCTCCTATGTACTGGGTTCCATCGCTGTCTGTAAATGTCCCGTATCCTTCCTGAAGACCATTGACCAGATTTCCTTCATATTTCCGACCGTCTTGCCATTGATACACGCCGGATCCGTGCATAAGTCCGTCCTTATACTCACCTCTGTAAGAATCCCCGTTGGCTTGCGAATAATATCCCTCACCATCCATAAGGTTAAACTTAAAACTGCCCTGGTAAACAGACCCATCAGACAAACAATAATATCCCTCGCCGTGTTTCATCCCTGCATACCATTTGCCCACATAGTAACCACCTTTTGCCCATGTATATTTTCCTTCTCCAGAAAAGAATCCGTGTTCCATACATCCTTCATAACAGTCACCGTTGTCGTAATGAATGATGATCGGCTTCAATAAATAATCAGGTATATCCCTGTCAACCCAGGCAAAACGAGTCATCGCCTGTCCCAGAAGTCGCTCAACAATAGATTCTCCGCTGAAATTCAGATTTCGGAAATCCCATGATACAGAATAGATTCCTTCCAGTTTTTTTATAGAATCGAGCGGAAGTTCAGAGGGGTTGGAATCATAGTATGCGCTTACTTTACAAGATAAGTCATTATAATAAACATAGAACTTAGAGATTTCTTTTGCCGGCAAAAGCATTTCAACGACAGCTTTTTCATATTTATTCAGCAGCCCCTCAATATGTTTTACTTTTGCAGGACCTTCTTTCCAGCCCGGATCTAACTCCAGAGCCTTTTTTCGCCAATAGTAACAGCGTATTGCATTAAATTCAGTCCCCAGTCCTTCATAATAACAGTCTCCGAGAGCTTTCATAGCCTCAGCATTTCCGCTGCCACGGTTAGCTTGTCCCAAAAGATTGCTGACAGATAAATTAACCGGTTTGATACTTTCCTTCGGTTTTACCGGATCAGGAAGTCTCTTCACCTTTTGCTGTTCCTCCGGTTCCGGTTTAGATTTATTATTACGTTTCTTTAAGAAATCAAAAAATCCCATATGTTTTCCCTTTTTTAAGTCCTTAACCAATGAAAAATCATAGATTGCATTATTATATATATTAGCACACTGAATAGAAAGTTGCTACATGACAACTTTTTTATAAGAACATAAAAAAAGTTCTGAAACCTAAGTTTCAGAACTTATAGCAGGGGCACCAGGATTCGAACCCGGACCAGCGGTTTTGGAGACCGATACTC
>CAMHFW010000057.1 GCA_946184675.1 uncultured Clostridia bacterium
GATGTCAAGAATCAGGACGTGCTTCTTTTCATCGACAACATTTTCCGTTTCACCCAGGCCGGTTCCGAGGTATCCGCGCTGCTTGGCCGTATGCCTTCCGCCGTAGGTTATCAGCCGACACTGGCTACAGAGATGGGCGCTCTGCAGGAGCGTATCACTTCTACCAGAAAGGGTTCCATCACTTCCGTACAGGCTGTATACGTACCTGCGGATGACCTGACAGACCCGGCGCCTGCCACAACATTCACCCATCTGGACGCAACAACGGTACTTTCCCGTGACATCGCCAGCCAGGGTATTTATCCGGCGGTAGATCCTCTGGATTCCACCAGCCGTATCCTCTCTCCCGAGGTCCTGGGAAGCGAGCATTACGAGATCGCCCGTGAAGTACAGAGAGTACTTCAGAGATATAAAGAGCTGCAGGATATCATCGCCATCATGGGTATGGACGAGCTGTCCGAGGAGGATAAGCTTACCGTAAGCCGTGCCCGTAAGGTACAGCGTTTCCTGTCCCAGAGCTTCTCTGTAGCAGAGCAGTTCACCGGTATGCCCGGACAGTATGTTCCGCTCAAAGAGACTCTTCGCGGATTCCGCATGATCCTGAATGGCGAATGCGACGATATCCCTGAGAGCTGCTTCCTCTTTGTGGGAACGATCGATGAGGCGATTGCCAAGGCAAAGAACTGATAAAGGAGGTTTCCGCGAGTGAACACCTTTTCATTAAGCATCGGCACCCCGGACGGACTCCTGTTTTCCGGAGAGGTTGAAAGAGTGGTCTGCCGCTCCATCACGGGCGACCTGGCCATTCTGGCAGGCCATATGAATTACTGCACCGCACTCGGTATGGGCGAAGCCCATATCGTACTTCCGGACGGCCAGACCAGAAGAGCAGCCTGCATCGGCGGCATGCTGACCATGATGAACGGCAGCTGCAGCCTGCTGGCGACAACCTGGGAATGGGCCGACGACATCGACAAAGAAAGAGCAGAACGGGCCAGGAAGAAAGCAGAAGACAAACTTGCCCAGTCAGAACTGACAGAGCAGGAGTACAAACTCTTCAAAGCAAAGCTTCAAAGAGCCCTTGTCCGTCTGAGTGTGAAGGACGCGCAGTAGATGTGCAAAGCATAAGCTGTACGTAAAACAAAAACATAAAAATCCCTCCTGACCATGTCTGCATGAATCAGGAGGGATTTTTTAGTGGCTGCAGCATATAATCTTCAACTTCGGCTGGGATACCATCGAAACATACTTTAATAGTTGTTTTCAGTGGTAATCGTTACCAGGAATTGTAGTGTTTAGTCAACAATCAAATGAGAATTACCACTGAAATCTGTTTTGAGAGTAGTTTTCAGGGTAATTCTTATAGCATAATCGTCGCAGAATACCCCAAAACTAGCATTGATAGAGGAATTCACAGGTAATGCCTGACTCCGCGAAGGATATAAACGACAGCACTGAGCAAAAATTACCCCCGAAACCTGCTTTGACAGGAGGTTTCGGGGGTATTCTGCAATTATGCGAAGACTATTCTGTTTGACAACACAAGATAATGGATCATCAGCAGAAAAACTATTTTAGCTTACAATATCGTCGTCATTAAAGGGATCGCCGCAGTGAGGGCAGAACTTAGGCGGATTCTTGGGATCTTCGGGTTCCCATCCGCACTTGTCGCACTTGTAAAGAGGTGCGCCGGCAGGCTTTTTGGCCCCGCACTCTGTACAGAATTTGCCTTTATTTACTGTTCCGCAGGACGGACAGGTCCAGCCGGCCTGATCTGCAGGTTTTTTAGTACCGCACTCCGGACAGAAGTTGCCGGTGATTCCCGATTTGCCGCAGGACGGGCAGGTCCATGCAGCCGGATTGCTGACAACAGCAGAGCCTGCATTTACCGGCTTTGCCTGGTCCGCTTTCTGCTGGGCGCCCATCTGCAGGAGATCCTGCGCGTTTACACCGCCCGCATTCTGTGCCATGTTCATGCCCATGAATGCCATGGCAGGACCGGCAGAAGTGTTGGAAGCAGCTGACTGCATTGCCTGGGCCTGAGCATTTACCAGAGTGGCACCGGCGAGAGAAGGATCTGCATAAGCAGCAGTCTTCTGCATCTCTTTGAGCATCTTCTCATCTTCTTCGGAAGCCTTCAGGCTGGAAATACCGAAGGAAACGATCTCGATGCCTCTGGTGTCGCGCCACTTGCCGGACAGTTCTTCATTCAGAGCATCAGCCATCTCTGTGGTATGTCCCGGCAGAGAGGAATAGCGGATACCCATTTCGCTCACTTTGGAAAAGGCAGGCTGAAGAGCAGTCAGAAGCTCGGTCTTTAGCTGAGATTCAAGCTTATCAATGGTATAGCTGTCTGTCACATTTCCGCAAACATTTGCATAGAAGAGAATCGGATTGCTGATCCGGAGACTGTACTCACCGAAACAGCGGACAGAGATATCGATATCAATACCTGCTCTCTGGTCTACAACACGGAAAGGAACAGGATTGGGTGTGCCGTATTTGTTGCCGATGATTTCCTTCGTGTTAAAATAATAGACACGCTGATCTTTGGGAATAGTTCCGCCGTAAGTGATACGCTTGCCAATCTGCTTGAAGGTCTCAAGAATGCTCTCGCCAAGGTTTCCGGAGAAGAGGCTGGGCTCTGTAGAAGCGTCGTACTTGAATTCGCCGGGAACTGCGCAGATCTCAACGACTTTTCCCTGATCAACGATGATCATACACTGGCCGTCAGCGACAGCAATCACGGAGCCGTTGGAAATGATATTGTCGTTTCCCTTGTTGCTGGAACCGGATGTCGTGCGTTTTTTACCTTTTACAACTAAAACATTGTTGGGAAGAGAGTCACAGTAGAAATACTCTTTCCATGTATCGGCGAGTGCGCTGCCCGCGGATACTAATGCAGCCTGAATAAGTCCCATAATACATCTCCTTTATCTGCTTATTTGTCCCTGTCAAAAAGTTACTTCGGCAAATCTGTCAGACGGATTTGCCTGTTTTCTCTATTATACACAATTCAAGGAAAAAAGGGAATAATATCGTAAAAAAAGCTGTCTGTAAGGAGCTATTGCAAAAAAAAAGAAGAGTCCCGGCTGGCGGAACTCTTCTTTTATTAAGGATTTATGATGTAAGAATAATTATCTTACGAGCGGCTTAACACCAAGGATCTCACGAGCCTCTGCAGGAGTAGCAGGTCTCTTACCGAATTCCTTAACAACTCTTACTGCTCTCTCAACGAACATGGGGTTAGTTGCAGGAACGCCCTTGCTGTACCAGATTGCATCCTCAAGACCTACACGGATACCGTCAGCGCCCATAGCGAGTGCTGCGTACATGATAGGAACCTGTGCGGAACCGCAGCCGAATGCGGACCACTTAGCGCCTTCCGGAAGATTGTGAACCAGGTGCATCAGGTTCTCAACAGAGCTCCAGGAACCGCCGCCTACGCCAAGAACGATCTGGCAGAAGATGTTGGGGTCAACCTGACCAGTCTTGATGAGATGGTTAACGTTGTCGATCATACCGGTATCGAAAATCTCATACTCGGGAACAACATCGCACTCTTTGTAGCAAGCTGCAAGCTCCTCAAGAAGCTGAGGGTTGTTGTTGAGGATTGTATTGTAGTTCCAGTTCATGGTACCTGCGTCAAAGGAACCCATCTCGATGAGGTCTTTGATCTCGGGTCTCTTGAAATGAGCATATCTCTGCTCATTGGTCAGAGGTGCAAGGGAACCGGAAGATGTGCAGTTGATAACAACGTCGCAATCCGGATACTTCTCACGAAGAAGAGTAACGGTCTGAACATACTTCTCAGGATCCATGGTGGGGAAAGTATCATCATCTCTCATATGAAGATGAACTACTGCAGCACCAGCTTTCTAGCACTGATAAGCGTCCTCAGCGATCTCTTCGGGAGTAGTCGGAAGGGCGGGGCACTTAGCCTTGAGTGTACCTGCACCTGTAAGTGCGGCGAAAATTATTACTTTTTCTTTGTCTGCCATTTTAATATTCCTCCTTAATAAAAATCGGCATTTACCTCATCTGTTCTAGCATACTTTTCTCTTTATGGTACATAAAAAACAAAAGTTTATAATTATTTCATTGAATAATGTATACAAAAATGGCAGGTGTATTCTCTTTGACATATATTCTCTGTAGTGATAGAATAAAAACAATAATAAACTGACAAGTTGGAGGGATTTGTATGGCGGATCAGGGACAGAGGATTCAGATTCAGCTGGAGAACGGAAAAGTCGTAGATGCGGATCTGTTAAAGATCATGGAGGTAGATGAGAGACGTGTCGCGATCTATATGATCGAAAACAGCGACGGGTCTGTGGATATTGTTTACTATTACGTGATCAAGAACGAGGGCGGTTTTGACGAACTCAAAGAGATCGAAGAGCCTGAGGTCAGAGACAAGCTGAACCGTTATATTATGAGCAGAGTCGGTCAGCACTGAGACCAGAACAGAGCATTTACGACACCGTTATCTGACAGGGCAGTGAAAGGCCGGCAGATAACGGTGTTTTTGTAAACCGGTTACACGCAGATGTCATGATCGGAAAGAGGTGAACCGTACATGAAATTGGAGAAGTATATCGGTTGTTCACGGGCCGCGCGGAAGCTGGAAAAGGCTGACCTGGTCCTGAAGAACGCAAGAGTGGTCAATGTTTTTACGGACCGGGTAGAAACGGGGAATGTTGCGATTAAAAACGGCATGATCGTCGGAATCGGCGATTATGAAGGGATTGAGGAGATTGACCTGGAGGGGAAATATCTGACCTCCGGTTTTATTGATGCTCACCTGCATCTGGAGTCGACCCTGGTCAACCCCCAGGTCCTGATCCGGCAGGCGCTTGCGCACGGTACCACCACCTTCATTGTGGATCCCCACGAAGTGGCCAATGTATCAGGAACAGACGGGATTGATTATCTGCTGGCACAGACAGAAAACTGTCCGGCGCACGTGTATTTCATGATTGCTTCCTGCGTACCGGCGACGTCTATCGATGACAATGGCGGTATCCTTACGGCATATGATATGAAAAAATATCTGGGACACCGCCGCGTGCTGGGGCTGGGAGAGGTCATGGACTGTATGGCTGTCATTGACGGTGACCCCTCTATGAATGAAAAACTGGAGCTTTTTGACGGCAAGGTCAAGGACGGACATGCGCCGAATCTGAAAGATGAAGAACTGGCGGCTTATGTGCTGGCGGGCGTAACGACAGACCATGAGGGTACGACCTATGAATATGTCATGAAAGAGCGGTCCATGGGAATGACCTGTCACATCCGGGAGGGCAGCGCTGCCCGCAATCTGGAGATGATTGTCAAGGGAATCGTAGAGAATAATACCAATACCGAAGGCTTTTGTTTCTGTACGGATGACAAGCATATCGAAGATATCGTTTCAGAGGGAGACATTGATCACAATGTGCGTAAGGCTGTCAGTATGGGCATCAGCCCGATCGCGGCAGTCAAGATGGCAACGATTCAGCCGGCCCGCTGCTACGGCCTGCGCCGGACCGGGGCAGTTGCACCTGGGTTTGACGCGGACCTGGTTGTCTGGGACTCTCTCAAAGAGTTCAATGCCCAGATGGTTTTTTATAAAGGAGAACTAGTTAAGACCGGCGGCCGCATCACGCCGGAACCCTGTCCGCCCCATCTGATGAATACCGTGCATCTGGGGAAGATTGACCCGAAAAAACTGCAGATAAAGGCAGATGGCAAGCCATTCCCTGCTATCCAGATGATTCCCGGCCAGATTCTGACCAACCGGGTGGATGTGGTGCTTCCCGGAAAAGAATATTTTGAGCCTGATGGCCGCATAGATAAGATTGCTGTCTTTGAGCGGCATAAAGCCACTGGCAAGATCGGTGTGGGCGCAGTACTGGATTTCGGACTGCGGGGAGGCGCAATTGCGTCCTCTGTGTCCCATGACAGTCACAACATCATCGTCATCGGGGACAACGACCGGGATATCCTGCTTGCGGTTAAAGAACTGGAGCGCACTCACGGCGGCTATACCATCGTACAAAACGGAGAAGTGTTTGATACTCTGCCCCTTCCGATTATGGGCCTCCTCTCTGACAAAAGCCATTCTTCTGTTGCGAGAAAGACACGCAAGATGATCAATCGGGCACATAAGATGGGCGTCCCGGACGGAATGGATCCTTTTATCACCCTCTCCTTTATGGCCCTTCCGGTCATCCCGTCCATTCGGTGCACGCCGCGCGGCGTCTACAGTGTGAGCGAAGGAAAGTTCCTGACCGGGGCCTGACTTAGTGCTTTACGGCAAAAGACGGTTATGGTAGAATACCCGTAATGGCTCGCAGCAGAGAGCCATTACGGGTTATTTTTTGAAAAATGTTATAGTCAGGAGTGACAATGAGATGACAGTAAAAGAACTGCTTGCCGCTGTCCCGCACCGCCTTCTGAAGGGGAATGAAGAGCGCGAGGCAGGCGGTATCTGTATGAATACAAATGTAATGAAGGCAGGAGATGTCTATATCTGCATCAGGGGGGCGCGTTTTGACGCTCACGATATGATCAGCGAGATTGCAGAGACAGATCCGGCAATGATCATGGTCTCGGAAGAGTGGGCTGCAGAGCATGACATATCCGGCGTTGACGCCAATATAGCTGCAGTAGAGGATTCCCGCGCTGCCAAGGCACAGATCGCAGCTGCCTGGTACGGACACCCGGCAGACCGGATGACCGTTATCGGGATCACAGGCTCTAAGGGTAAGACAACAACGGCACATATGATCGCTTCCATCCTGCAGGAGGCAGGCCATGAGACCGGCACAATCGGGACAAATGGCGCTATCATCAAGGGGCAGGTTCATGAACTGCCCAACACAACGCCGGATTCAGAGGATATACAGAAATACCTGGCAGAGATGGTCAAGGCAGGCTGCACGCATGCGGTCATAGAGTGCTCCTCACAGGGACTCATGCAGCACCGCTGTGACGCGATTGATTTCCGCTATGGGATTTTTACCAATATCGAGCGAGGCGATCATGTCGGCCCCAATGAGCACAAGAGTTTTGAAGAATATCTGTTCTGCAAGGGACTACTTCTGAAAAAGAGCAGGACGGCAGTGGTCAACCGTGATAATCAGTATGTGGATGCCCTGCTTTCAGATATCGATACGCCGGTTATTTTCTATGGCCATGAAAAAGAAGGCGTCCGTCCTGACTATTATATGACGCCGGCAGAGCATGTTAAGGCCGGTTCTGAGCCGGGAATCCGTTTTACAGTCGGCGGACGAGTAAACGGAGAGTTCTTCGTGAATCTGCCGGGTGACTTCAATGCAGACAATGCGCTGGCAGCCATCGCGGTTTGCCATGAGCTCGGTATAGAGGACGAAGTGATCCGGGATGCCCTTTCTCATGTCAGCATTAAGGGCAGGCTTGAAATGGTCTATCGGACTCCGCAGCTGAGTATCTGCGTGGACTTTGCCCATAATGGCTACAGTACAAGGAATCTGCTGGTTGCTCTGAGGGAATATGATCCGAAGCGCCTGATCTGCATTTTCGGCGCAGATGGAAACCGTGCCTACAGCAGGCGTACTCTGATGGGAGAAGCTTCCGGCCGCCTGGCGGATCTGAGCATTATCACCTCCGGTCATAACCGCTGGGAGACTTTTGATGAGATTCTGAAAGGAATCAAAGAAGGAATCGACCCGACCGGAGGCAAATATATCGTAGAGCCCAACCGGCAGAAAGCCATCCGGGATGCGATTGAGAACGCGCAGGACGGCGATCTGATCACGATCATCGGCCTGGGGCATGAGAGCTACCAGGAAGAGGGCGGCGTCAAATATCCCTACAGTGACAGAGACTATGTTCTGCAAGTATTAAAAGAGTGCGGAAGGATTTCATAAAAATGGCAGTTTGCTGCAATAGCGGAAAGGCGGAAGCGTGATGGAGACAGATCTGACAAAGGGAAGATTGCTGCCCCTCATGCTCCGCTTTTCTGTTCCTTATCTGATATCATGTTTTCTGCAGACCTTTTATGGTCTGGCAGATTTGTTTATCGTTGGCCAGTATACGGAGGCTGCCACGATCACAGCGGTTTCTGTCGGCAGTCAGGTCATGCATATGGTGACAGTGGTTATAGTCGGTCTGGCAACAGGTACCATGATCGCGATCAGCCACAGCCTGGGAGCGGGCAAAAAAGAGGAAATCGCAAAAATCATCAGCAGTTCGATTCTGTATTTTGCTGTGATTGCTGCAGCGGCAACTTTTCTGCTGATGCTTTTCGTAAACGGAATCATGGCCCTGCTGCTGACGCCTCAGGAAGCTCTGGCGCAAACCCGTCAGTACCTGCTCATATGCTTTGCGGGAATTCCGGTGATTACGGCCTACAATGTAATCAGCGGTATCTTCCGGGGACTGGGGGATACCAGACGCCCCATGTATTTTGTGGCGGCAGCAGGCGTGATCAATATCGTCCTGGATTATCTGCTGATCGGCAGAATGGGTATGGGGGCAGCAGGAGCGGCTCTTGCTACCGTGGCAGCTCAGATCTGCAGTGTCCTCTTTGCGCTCGCTGCAATCAGGAAGAAAGAGTCTGGGATACGGTCCGGGTGTCAGAACCTGAGATGGAATGATCTGATGCAGCAGAAAGATACCATCCGGAAGATTGCAGGGATCGGGGCCCCGATTGCCTTACAGGACGGACTGATTCAGATCTCATTTCTGGCCATCACTGCGATCGCCAATGACAGAGGCATTGATGTAGCAGCCGCTGTCGGCATCGTGGAAAAGGTGATCAGCTTTATGTTCCTGGTGCCGTCCGCCATGCTTTCTACGGTGTCAGTCACAGCTGCACAGAATGCCGGAGCCGGCAGGCATGACCGGAGCCGGCAGGCCCTGCGCTGGGGCGTCAGTATCTGTGTCATCTTCGGACTGGCCATGTTTGTACTCTGCCAGTTCCTTTCTCCGCAGATTGTCTCCTTGTTTGTAAACCATGAAGAGAGGGTAGTGCAGCTCGGCGGACAGTACCTGAGAGCTTACTCTCTTGACTGTGTTTTTGCCGGTATCCATTTTTGCTTCAGCGGCTGTTTCACAGCCTACAGCAAATCGGTTTATTCCTTTATCCATAACATCATATCCGTGGCAGCAGTGAGGATCCCCGGAGCATATCTGGCTTCTGCTATCTTTCCGGCTACCCTGTACCCTATGGGACTGGCCGCCCCGATGGGGTCTCTGCTCTCGGCAATTATCTGTGTGATCATGTTCCGTCTTGGCAGAAGATACTGGGGAGACTAAATAATGGAGAGAATACGATATCTGATCGGGACGCGGGCTTTTTACAGAAAGCTGATGAGGATTGCGGTCCCGATTATGATCCAGAACGGTATCACCAATTTTGTAAACCTGCTGGATAATATTATGGTCGGCCAGCTGGGCACCAATCAGATGTCCGGCGTGGCAATCGTCAATCAGCTGATGCTGGTCTTCAATCTGGTTGTATTCGGAGGTCTGGCCGGTATAGGTATTTTTACAGCCCAGTATTACGGGAAAGGAGATCAGGAAGGGATTCGTTATACCTTCCGGACGAAGATCATCCTTGCGGCTTTTATCTGTGCGGCAGCTTTTGTCATCCTGCTGTCAGGCGGCAGCCGTTTCATCAGTCTTTACCTGCATGAAGACCAAGGTACGGGCAGCCTGCTGCAGACCATGCAGTATGCGAAGGTTTATCTCGGGGTCATGTATCTTTCCATGATTCCGTTTGCCCTTTCCACGGTATACTCTGACACCCTGCGTGAGACCGGAGAAACCATGGTCCCGATGAAGGCGGGACTTCTAGCTGTTGTAGTCAATCTGATCGGCAATTATATCCTGATTTTCGGTCATTTCGGCTTTCCGGCCCTTGGCGCAGCAGGAGCAGCAGCCGCAACCGCTCTTTCCCGGGGCGCTGAACTGATCTATGTGACTGTCTGGACCCACAGGCATACAGAACGAAATCCTTTTATCCGCGGGATATACCGTCATTTCCGGATTCCGGGAGACCTTTTTGTACGGTATCTGAGAAAGGCGTTTCCCCTTCTGCTAAATGAACTTTTGTGGACGGTTGCCCAGACAACTCTGCTGCAGAATTATTCTGTAAGAGGGCTGACAGTCGTAGCGGCTTTTAACATTTCCAATACACTTGGAAATGTGATGAATGTTTCTTTTATTGCGATGGGTAGTGCCATAGCAATTATGATCGGTCAGGAACTGGGGGGAGGCCGGGTCCGCCATGTCAGGCAGGAAGCAGAGCAGCTGGCATTCGCCTCTGTACTCCTGTGCAGCTGTGTAGGCCTTGTGATGTTTGCCTTTGCAGGTTTCTTTCCGAGATTTTATAACACAGAAGAAGAAGTCCGGCTGCTGGCGGCAGGTCTGATCCGGATCAGCGCCGTATGTATGCCTATGTATGCATACGAAAACGCCGCCTATTTCACCATCCGGTCCGGAGGAAGAGTTCTGGTTACCTTCCTTTTTGACTCCCTGTTCTGCTGGGTATTCAGTGTCCCTGCGGCATTTATCCTGGCCCGGTTTACCGGGATTCCCATCCTGCAGATGTTCCTGCTCGTACAGCTCGTGGAAATCATCAAAGTCATCAGCGGATTTGTGCTGGTCCGGAAAGGCATCTGGAT
>CAMHFW010000058.1 GCA_946184675.1 uncultured Clostridia bacterium
CGCCTACATTGATCAGACGGATCCGGTTGCTGAGCTCGTACATATGTTTATTATTCTTATCGAGATAAACAACGTTTCCTTCTGCAGTCTTTACTGCGTCATTGGCCATCTGAATCAGATATTTTGTCTTGCCCTTTCCCTTGCTGCCTGAAATGATCTTTATCATGGATATCTCCTCCTAAAATTAGCAAATGATGAAGATGCGGTCATATAATAAACTGATACCGTATATGATGAATGCACCAAAAATACAATGACTATTTATTAAGATTTAACAATAATTTTGTCATGCCGGCATATAAAGTATCTTTATCAGGACTCCCCAGTATCAGTGAAATGTAACCGTTGCCGTTCTTGTCTTCGACGTATAATATGAGACATGTGCCGGCATTGTCAGTCGTTCCGGTCTTACCGCCGACAATGGTGATCCCTTCCGGAGGATCTGCTTCTTCTGTAAAATAATGATTGGTGGAGGGATAGGTGTAGGAAATCTCCTCCCCGTTCCGTTCAAAGACAGCTGTATAAGATGACTGATGGACAGCATCCATAAAAACATCATATTTGATGCACTCACGGAATATCAGATACAGATCATATGCAGATGAGTAATGATCCGGCGTATCCAGGCCGTTCGGAGTCATGAAATGTGTCTGAGTCGCGCCGAGCTGGGCGGCTCTCTCATTCATCTGTCTGCAGAAAGCAGCGACATCTCCTCCGCTGACAGCACTGGCAACTGCGTTTGCGGCATCATTGCCGGAGTAGATCAGGGTACAGTATAACAGAGTACGGAGAGAAACAACATCCCCTACTTCAAAGCCGCAAAGCTGTGCATCCGGGTCACTGACAAGAATATCAGAAGTCAGTGTATATTCCTGATCCAGGTCCAGTCCGCTTTCCAGCGTGAGAAGTGCCGTCAGAATCTTCGTGATGCTGGCAGGAGGCATGGTCTCGTAAATATTCTTTGCCGCAAGGATTTCTTCATTTGTTGAAGCTGCCAGAAAGATCTCTTTCGCATCAACGTCATTCATGGCAGAAGGATTTACCCCTTCTTCAGATTCATCGACAGAGACCACGCCAATATCTACTGCAAAGGTCCGGAAAGCATCTGCAGGAATCATCGATGCTGCGGATACATTTTTATCGGAGGTCATGACCGTATAAGGTTTCATTATTTTTGTGCTTCCGGAGCAGGCAGCCATGGAAATAAGGAGGCATGCAGCCAGAAAACAAGTCATCAGTTTCTTTTTCATTTGATTTATTCCATCCTGTTACTTAAAGAATTCACGCCAGTTCAGATCACCATGCTCGAGAGCTTTGATCAGTAGTTCTGCAGTGGCCAGGTTCGTGGCAACCGGAATATTCCGATTATCACAAAGATTCAGAATTTTACGTGCGTCAGGGTCTCTGCGGCTGACGGAGAAGGGATCCCGGAGAAAAATAACCAGATCGATCTTGTTATGCTCAATCTGCGCACCAAGCTGTTCTTCTCCGCCAAGATATCCGGCGAGAAACTTGTGAACAGTCAGATTGGTGACTTCTTCGATCAGACTTCCGGTGGTTCCTGTTGAATAGAGTTCGTTTTTGCTGAGTATGCCGCGATATGCAATGCAGAAATTCTGCATCAGAACCTTTTTGCTGTCGTGAGCGACAAGACCGATGTTCATATACTACCTCCTGTTCCTTTGTAATCCTATATTTAAAATCAGTCCTAATCCAATAAAATTGCTCCACAGGGAACTGAGTCCGTAGCTGACGAAAGGCAGCGGTATACCGGTATTGGCAATGATACCGGTGGCTACTCCTATATTGATGAAGGTCTGAAATGAGATGACTGCAGCCACGCCGCTGGCAAGCAGCTTGCCGCAAAGATCTCTGGCATTTGCGGCGATGATCAGGCATTCTATCACAATAAATGTAAGAAGGCCGATCACGACACAGCAGCCTATAAATCCAAGTTCTTCTCCGACAACCGCAAAAATGAAGTCTGTCTGCGGTTCGGAAATAAAGTCTCCGCCTTTTACGGATGTGATCGTGTTATTGTCGAGTCCCTTTCCTGTCAGCATACCGGATCCGATCGCCATAATGGAATTGTACTGCTGATAATATGTTGTCAGCAGATAATCGGAAGGATGTAAAAAGCTCATGACACGGTCTACCTGATAGTCTTTGAGCAGCGCCTGGAAGGGCTGCTGTATATACCAGAACAGGAAGACTATAGAGGGTACGGCCAGAAGCAGAACGCCCCCTATGATCTTGTAGCTGAGCCCTGCGACAAACATCAGGACACAGAACAGAAATATAAATACAAGTGTTGTAGAAAGGTCCGGCTGTATCACGATCAGCATAAGCGGGACAGCATAGATCACGCCAATTTTTAAGAGCGTCGGCAGATGATTGATCCTGTCTTTCTGGTCGTTGATATAGTAAGCGAAAATAATGATCATGAAAACTTTGCTGAGCTCAGAAGGCTGGAACCGGAATCCGCCGATACCAAACCATCTTGTTGCTCCGTTGACAGTGGTTCCCATGAGACGGACAGCAGCCAGCATCAGGATATTGACTGCATACAGGGGCCATGCAAACTTGAGAATCTTATTATAATCGATACGGGAAATAACGAGCATCAATATGAGCCCGCCTGCAAAACCATACAGCTGTTTCTCTGCATAACCATCGGCCGCACTGTGGATGACCAGGATTCCGATGGTGCCGAGAGCCATAATCGCCAGAATCAGGCGGAAATTGTACATATGCAGGTTATATCTCTCCTGCCGGAGCCTGAATGTGTTGCTTTGTCTGTAAACCATGAGTAGTTCCTTTTTTACTGCTTTAATCTGAGTTTGTACCTGAAGAAGCGGGAATATTTGCTTTTCTGGGAAGATCCGGGTTTTTGGGACTGGCGGTACCGTCCTTGGTATTGCCTACCACATCGCAGTTCCCGTTTCTTTCCACTTCAATTCCGTAATATTCACAAATCAGATCTGCATATAAGTCCAGAATATTATGAGAGCCATATCCATTTGGTACGATCAGGGTTGCAGCAATCTGCGGATTATCAGAAGGAGCATATCCGATAAAGAGGCTGTGTTCCGCCTCATTTTCTGCTTCCTGGGCAGAACCTGATTTTCCTGAAATATCGATGCCCAGACCGCTCATCTTCGTATAATAAGGAGATACATTGCATACCTGATACATACCGTCATGGACAAGTGTCCAGGTGTCCTTTGAAAAATTGAGATTATCAATGACCTCAGCTTTGTTTTCTTCCGTTATGTTTCCTTCAGAATCTGCAAAGCGGTCGATCAGTGTAAGGTCATACAGAGTGCCTGAGGTAGCGATGGCTGTTACATATCTGGTCAGTTCAGCGGCTGAATAGTTGTGAGTGCCCTGGCCAATTGCAGATCTGACAGCATCATAATCGGAGATCTGAGGCTCTGTTTCCGGAAGTTCCAGTCCGCTGACACGGTCCAGTCCATAGAGCCTGGCATATTTCTGAAGGATACCAAGACCTTCATTGTCATTGTATTCTCCGTGCTGGGTTGACATCATCCAGCCAAGCTCATAGAAGAAGTAGTTGCAGGAGTTTTCAATGGCACCGGCAACATTGAGGGAACCGTGGCCTCCTCTGTTCCAGCAGTAGGGATGAGGTTCTACGCGCGGGAATTCGATTTCATCATAAATATAGGTATCACCGGTTATGATTTTCTCTTCCAGTCCGGCCGTTGCAGATATCGGCTTAAATGTAGATCCGGGTGCGATTGTCTGCTGTGTTGCATGATTAAAGAGGGGTACTGCCTCATTGCTGAGCAGATACGAGTAATACGAGATGTCATCAATCCGGTTGGCGTCATAACCGGGATAAGAGATCAGACATAATACCTTACCCGTTTTAATATCTGTCATTACAAAGGAAGCTGAGCAGGGTTCAAGCGCCAGCATATCCGGTGTAATTTCCATATTAAGGATTTTGTTATACAAAAAACCATATGCGCCAAGAGATCCGGATGCAAGTGCTTCATAATCACTGTCACCATCCTCTTCCAGAACACCCTGGTCATAGAGCAGAAGGCAGATTTCTTCTCCGCTTATAATTCCGGTGTCGAGCATATAGTAATATGCTCTTTTTTCGAATCCCTCATAATCAGGCAAATTAGCCTGGATGTAAGCAAGGACCGCATTATAGATTTCACCGGAATCAACATACTCACTGGCAAGATCAAGATTTTCCAGATTGATCATGTTGTCGCTGATGGCTATCCTGATCAGATCTGAGAAGCTGCTCTCCCCATTGGACCATGCGGAATAGGTACTGTTGTCATGCGATACATTCAGCACGCCCTCCTCCTGGAGCATAGAATTAGCCATGCTGATAAATGCGATAGATGCCTTTTCCAGCTCTGCATCCTTCTTCTGAATAATAGAAGGGAAAGAATTCATCACGGAGGAAACATAAGTCTGGTATTTGCTGTAAAAACTTTTTTCCCCGGCAGAGGCTTCATCTGATTTGATATGCTTCAGATTAATGATATTGTTTTTGATGAAGGAGTAGTAAGCATCTTTGACAGGGATCAGAGCCTGTTCATTGTTGTCTTTATCTACATCAGAATCTGTAAGGTTTGCCAGAATAATGCCGGCGATCCTCTCTTCGATCATCTTATATGCTTTTTTTGTGAAATCCGCATCGATCGAGAGATAGACATCTTCTCCGCGGACAGGATCAACGACATCGGTTGTCTCCAGAATTGAGCCCAGACTGTTGACATAGAGAGTCTGGGAACCTTTTGTACCCTTGAGCCTTTCTTCCAGATAAGATTCAATACCGGTCTTTCCGATATTATCATTCATGGAATAGTTTGTGTTTCCTTTTTCTTCCAGCGCTGTAAGTTCGTCTTCTGAAATGGAACCGATGTATCCTGTAAGATCTGAGAAATAGATACTATCCGGATATACACGGGAATAACTCTGGGAGATCGTTACACCAGGCAGAATATCACCATTTTCTCTGACTGCAGCAATCAGTTCGTCAGATGCCTTGTTGACAATCGCTACAGACTGGTACTTGGCGTAGCGCTTCATGAAAATATCAAAGCGAACGGAGAGTATCTCAAGTGCTGTCTGGTCATCATAGCCATCTCCCAGCTCAAAGAGTTTATCACGCATGTAGAGAAAGACTTCCTGCGCAGAGGCATTGCTCATTGAGGCCGAAAGATCTTCGGTTGCATAGACGTCTTTTTTGAAACGCAGGATGGAGTTTTCTCCTTCCGTAAATGCCATGTTTCCACTCTCATCAATCTCCAGAGGGAGATCATAGATCATCTGACTGTTTGTCTTTTTAACAATTCCGATCAGAGCGGCGACCATTTCGTTTCTGGTTTGATTATCTGTCAGACGAGGATCATCCTCGATTGTGACCGTATAGGAACGTTCATCGTATGCAAGAACAACGCCGTTGCGGTCATAAATAGTTCCTCTTGGACTGGCGGATTCGATATTTTTCTGGATACGGTACGTGAAAGTATCCAGATAATCTTCACCGTTGACAATCTGAAGATTGTATAGTCTCAGAAGCAGGATGCTGCCAAGAAAAATAAAGAAAATACCGAGTATGAAGATTCTGGACCGAAAAAGCCCCAAAAAATCGGTCAGTATATTTTTAAGCAAAACTGCTTTCACTTCCTTTGTTCAGATAGCGGACATAGATCATCAGAATCAGTCTGTACAAAAAGATAGCAATAATCAGTGTGTAAGCTGTTTCAGGAAGGATGATCCTGCGCAGGTAAAAGAGAAAATCTGTGCGTCCCCTGCTCAGGAAACCGGTGATGAACATATATAATCCGTAAAAAATATCCCCGCCTGCGATGATCAGAATCGGCAGGGTGATATCTTCTCTGTAATAGATCCTGTTGAAAAATCCGGCCAGATAGCCTGTCAGCAGAAAGCCCAGGGCATACAAGCCGGGCAGGGATCCGTAATTGATATCAATCAGAAGACCGCATAAAAAGCCTACAATACATCCTTCCATTCTGCCGTCCATCAGGGCAACTGATACAGTTAGAATGATCAGAAGATTCGGGACAACATCGGCCAGCTTCAGATAACAGAAAAAGGAGCTCTGCAGCAGGAACAGAAGCAGAATCAGTACGAAGTAGGTAATGATCTTTTTCATGGCCTTATTCTCCTGCCTCCTGCGTCTGCGTTTCAGTCTCGATATCACCGGAAACATCCGTTTCTGTCTCAGCGGAGGTTTCCTGCGTCTCTCCTGTCTGTCCGGTCTCTCCTGTCTCTCCGCCGCTGTTCTGCAGCTGTTTGATGACCAGAACATTGGAGAGATGTTCAAAATCTACAGCTGGCGTCAGCTGCGCATGTTTAGAAAGGTCTGACTGTGTATCGCTGACATTGCTGATATATCCGATCAGAAGACCGGGAAGGAATTTATCACTGATGTAAGATGTAACGACTTCATCTCCGTCTGCAATTGATGTATTGTCAGACAGCAGTTCCACATCCAGCAGATTACTGTCAATGAGAGTCAGGTCTCCGCTGACGATACAGGTATTGTAATTTTTGCTGAGCATACCACTGACACTGCTGTTGTCGTCAATAATGCTTCTGACAACAGAGGTAGAGGGGGTTGTGCTGATGACAATGCCGACCAGACCATTGTCAGAGACAACATTCATGCCGGTGGATATCCCGTCTTTGCTTCCTTTATTGATTGTAAAACGGTTATACCAATTGCCGGGATCTTTGCTGATGATCCTGGCGCCTGTCATATCATAGCCTGAATACTTCTCCGAAAGATCAAACAGTTCCAGCAGATCATTGTAATCTGACAGATTCTGTTCCAGAGAATTGATCTGGGATTTGAGCTGATCGATCTGCTCATTCAGCTGCTCATTTTCTGACTCCAGTTCCGAAATGGTACGGTTTCTCTGGGAGGTATTCGATGCCAGCCTGCCAAGACTGCCGATTCCTTTCTGCATGGGAGCAAGAATGACATTGGCAATTTGAAAGCCGGTCCCTCCGGTAAAATCACGGAAAAGCCCCATGCCAATAGCCAGAGCGCATAATAAAAGTAGTATGAAAAATACCGTATTAGGTCTGTTTTCTTTGTTTCTGCCGCGTCTCATATCCAGCCTCCCTATTCAAATGTCGAATCTCGCAGGGAGAATATCACACTGCGGTAATCAGCAGGCTGCTGCATAATACAGGCTAATCCTCTGGCTGCACTCTCCAGCGGCGCCGCAGAAAAAACTGCCTTGACATGAAGAACGGACTCTGCAAGCTGCTTCAGGCCGGGAATCATGCAGCTGCCTCCGGTAAAGTTGATGCCGCTGTCAACGATCTTCAGTGCCAGTTCGGGAGGAATGGTGCTGATCATAGTGAGTATCGCTTTGAATAAATCAATCAGATATGGTTTGAGGGAATCAAAAACGATGTCAACAGGAATCTCGCTTTCAGAGGGAAGACCGGAGATCAGATCAATCCCGTATACTTTCAGAGTGCGCTTGGAGTCCGGGATGGCACTGCCGAGTTCCAGTTTGAGATACTCTGCTGTTTTCTGGCCAATCAGAAGATGACAGCGCTCTTTGACAAGACGTACAATCAGATCATTGACTGTGTTGCCGCCCTGTTTCAGCAGCCGGCTGACAACAATACCGCCCGCTGACATCACCGTGATCTCTGTAGAACCGGCCCCCATATCCACCAGCATGACAGCAGTATCCTCCATAACAGGAAGTTTCTCGCCAATGGCAGATGCGATTGGCTTCTCAACGAGGAAAATATTACGTGTACTGTATGCAGAATGAGAAATAAGAGAAAAGTAAGACCTCTTCTCAACTTCAGAGACATCTGTCGGTACAGACAGATAAAAATGATTATTATGTATAAAGCCGGGCGTACATCCGTTTTTGCGAAGAAGCGCTTCAACAATCTTCTGGAGATTGCTGATGTCCGCGATCACGCCCCCGCGTACAGGTCCGGACACGACAATAGCACCGGAAGTGCGCTCATACATATCATAAGCAGCATTCCCGATTGCTATTGTTTCTTTTTTCTTTTGAATGGCGATCATGTCTTTCTCATTCGCCAGTATTCCCCGGCCGGATTGACAGATCTTTATATTCATGGAACCGGCATCGATGCCGAATCTCCTGCTGGGCAAAAAAAGCCCCCCTTTTTATCTATGTTATTTATCCTGAGCTGCGGAGCATATCCTGTCTGTTTTAGAAAATACAGCCCTGCTCACGCATACTGGTATAAGTCTGATTTCCGATAATGATATGGTCGATCAGGGGGATGTCCAGAAGCTTTCCGGCTTCTGCAATCCGTATTGTTGAAGAAATATCCTCGCTGCTGGGGGAAGAATCTCCGCTCGGATGATTGTGGACAATTATGATCCCTACTGCTTCACAGCGTAGAGCCTCCAGATAAATGCTGCGTGGATCCACCAGAGCCGCTTTTACAGAACCAAGTGAAAGCATCCTCTCTCTGATCAGACTGTTTTTACTGTCGAGCATCATGACATGAAGTTCTTCCTGCTGAGAAAAGCGCATCTGATGTATATAGTAATCAGCTACTTTTTCCGGAGAGTCAAAGATAAAACCCTCATGGAACGGAAGCCGGGAAAGCCGGACAGACAGCTCCAGTACGGCAGCAAGATTAATGGCCTTGACCCGTCCAATGCCGCTTATGGTCTGCAGTTTGTTTAAATCGACCCTGAGAAGCCCCTCCAGTCCCGGGTGAGCTTCGTCAATCTGAAGCAGTTCATATGCCGTATCCAGAACTTTTTTCCCTTTTTGTCCTGTTTTAAGGATAATAGCCAGAAGTTCAGCATCAGACAATGCAGCCGGTCCCAATCTCTCACATTTTTCATAAGGGCGTTCTGAGACAGGCAGGTCCTTCATAGTCATACGTTTGTTATCTGTCATTATGATTTGCTCCTTTCCAGGCAGCCGGAGCGAACACATAATTACAGTTGATTATATCATATCATAAATCTTATGTTTTGTATAGGAACACCCGTAAAAAAGTTAGGACAGTGATACGAGCCCTTGTTCTTTGAGCTTTTGCAGGGACATCATAATGCCGGCTTTTCCGTGCGGCCAGGTAAGACCTCCCTGGAAATAAACAGCATAAGGAGGCTTGATTGGTCCGTCTGCGCTCAGTTCAATGGAGGATCCTGAAACAAAAGCGCCTGCTGCCATGATTACATTACAATCGTATCCCGGCATGGGCCAGGGTTCCGGCGTCAGATAGCTGTCAACCGGTGCGGCTGCCTGTATCCCTTTGCAGAAGGCAATCACTGCCTCTTCGCTGCCAAGAAGAACAGCCTGTATGATATCATGTCTGCTTTCGGTGGCGTCCGGTACTGCGGTAAAACCGAGCTTCTCATAGATATTAGCTGCAAATACAGCACTTTTCAATGCACTTGCCGTAACTGTGGGGGCAAGGAATATACCCTGATAAAGACTTCTGTTGATGCCGAAGTTTGCACCGACCTCTTTGCCAAGACCCGGTGATGTCAGACGGAAAGCGGCATTTTCCACGTATTCTCTTTTTCCTGCTATATATCCGCCGGAGCCTGCAAGTCCGCCGCCGGGGTTTTTGATCAGTGAACCTACGACCAGGTCAGCTCCGACATCAGAAGGTTCCATGGTTTCCACGAATTCACCGTAACAGTTATCGACCATACAGATGATGTCAGGACGGATCCCCTTGATGAAAGAAATCAGTTCACCAATCTGCTGTACAGAGTAACTGGGACGGGGAAGATATCCTTTGGACCTCTGGATTGTGACCATTTTTGTGCGGTCACTGATCATACTGCGGATGGCCGGGTAATCAAAACTGCCATCGGGGAGCAGCTCTGTCTGACGATAGCTGATTCCGTATTCTGCCAGGCTGCCGCGCTCAGGACGGATGCCGATCACACCCTGCAGCGTGTCATAGGGAGCTCCGACAGGGGATAATAACTCATCGCCCGGTCTGAGATTTCCGGCAAGAGCCAGTGTCAGAGCATGCGTACCGCAGGTAATATGCGGTCTTACAAGGGCGTCTTCTGTGTGAAAGATATCAGCATAAACCTGCTCCAGAGTATCTCTGCCAAGGTCATTATATCCGTAGCCGGTGGAAGTATTAAAATGTGCCTCGCTGACACGGTTTTTCTGCATAGCCAGCAATACTTTCATCTGATTATACTGCGCAATACGGTCAATCTCTTTAAAACGTTCTTC
>CAMHFW010000059.1 GCA_946184675.1 uncultured Clostridia bacterium
GGCCGAGTGCTCATTGGGCTTATAGCCCTAGAGCAAACCACCCTTTGGAAGGGTGATTATGATTATTCTGCTTCATCTTCCTTCGGCTCTGTCATCAGTACTTCTTCTGTCACCAGGCATTCGGGGCGGAGCAGAAGTTCCCGGATCATATGAACACGGGTACAGGCGGCAAGGCGGGAGAAATCTGGCGTCTCTATAAAGAATTTCTCCGCGGCCTCTCTGGCTGCCTTCGGAAGCTGCTTCCAGAGAAAGTCCGGCAGATCAACGGAAGCACTGACCTGTTGATCCAGCGTCTGCTGGATGAAGGGGTGATCCATCAGCTGCCCTGCAATAAAGTGCGCATCCTTACGTGTGGCGTAATCACATTGACCATTGCACTGGGGACAGATGCTGCACTGATAAAAGGGGGCCGAAAGGCTGATGTTCATATGCCGGCGAATGAGATCATCCGGGAGCTGCTTGTTTAAATGCAGGTTCTCCTCATAATTGGGCACAACGAGATAGACCGGATCAGAGATCTGGTCACAGGACATGTAGGCGTGGCCGGAAGGGAGTGAGATCATACTGTTTGTCATTTCCTGAGTCATTTTTGCCTCTTCTCTCAGAATCTGCCGGTCTGCCAGACTGTCCATACGGAACATCATTTTCAGATTAACGTTGCCAACAATAGAGGAGGACAGACGGCTTGCAGACTGGTCGCCAAAGATCATACTGGTTCCATAGGCACGCAGGATCAGGATCATATTCTGCAGCTGTTCCAGGACTGTGCTCTGTGCCTGCGGAGTCCCTGAGCTGCTGGTATTTACGGATTCATTCTGATCCAGGAGCAGGTGGGCTTCATCAATCAGAATCAGATTTTTCAGGCCTGAGGAGGAGGTGCCTCGCTGCCGCAGATATGCCATGATCTGGAAGAGCAGAGTGCCCATCACGACTGCACGCTGGCGGTTGTTGGTGAGAGCATCAAGCTCGATGACGGTAGGGCGTGTGAGTAAGGTTTCGATATCGATGGATTCGTTGGTATCAAAAAATGGCTGGTTCCGCAGTTCCTCCAGTCTGACCAGACCGCCGGTTTCTATGTTGTGCAGATCTTCCTGATTGTAGCCGTAGTTTCCCCGTGCGAACCTGCGAAACTCACAGATGAACTCATGAAGTCCAAAGATCCGGACACCCTTGTCATCCCGGGTACTGTCCGGTCTCCAGCCGTAGCGGGAATAACAGCGCGAGATGACCTGGGGGAAGATAACATCCAGGGGATGGGTCATGGTGACAGCCAGACTGAAAATGCTTTCCACAACAGGCTGGTATTGTTCTCTGGTAACCCCTTTGGGCGGCAGAAAGATATTGAGATAGAGGGGAGAAAGCCCCTGGTTTCCGGGCGTATAGATCTGCAGGTCCGGAATCAGCTCTAAGAGGCTCCGGTATTCCTTTTTGGCAGGTTCAAAAGCCAGGAAGGGATAATGGCTTTCGTGTTTCTGCAGAAGATAGAGCAGGCCCAGGGCAAAGACCGTCTTGCCGCTTCCCGGTTTCCCGGTAATGATACCGTGCCGCGTCAGGTCCTTGACAGAAATGTAAATGTCCTGACCTGTTTTCTGATACCGGCCCAGATGGATTCCGTCCGGCCGGGTCATAGATTCCGGTAAGGGTTCCGACGAGCTGACGATATGATTGATCTGCAGGCCGCCGATCCCGGACAGATCCTGAGGGACAGGGAAGGACTGGGCAAAGTCGCTGAGCGAACAAAGGTGTGTCAGACGAAAAACGGCTGCAGGGAGCTTTTCCCGGTATTCCGGCTCGTGCCCCTGCCGGAATACGGTATTGGTCAGAAGTTTGTCTCCCAGATAAATCCAGGTTCCGGAGGGCGGCATCGTGAAAGAAAAATGACTGGCCCGGATACTGCAAAGAGAAGCTCTGGCCGCAAGATCACTGATATAGGCGGAGCTGCCGGCTCCCAGAAAACTGATCTGCCATACGCCGCCCGGATCTTCTGAAAGCGTCTGATAAGACTTGTAGACTTCAGCGGCAGTTTTGGCCAGGGGGTCTTTCTCTATGGCTGTGAGTCTTGTCTGCTGTGACTGGATGACCTTTTTCTCCTGCGCATAAATACGGGTCGGGTTAGCCTGGAGAATGAGCAGACTGCCGGGATGAGAAGCGAGGACAGGCATCAGGCCGGCAAGATCAACTGGGGGCATGCCGGGAGACCGGTACTGACCAGGAACGTATCCTTTGATTTTGCCTGGAGCACCCTCCGGCGGATAGAAGCAGACACTGGCTATATGCTTCCCTTCTGGAAGGGAGAGATGCTCCTGCACAGTCATGCCCTGCGGAATCACGGCGCACAAAAAGCCTATCTGCTGCAGTGAGTTTCTGACAGAAAGGACAAGGGCGTCAAGATCCCGCAGGATCGCATAGGGATGTGCACCGGTCCTGCGGAAGATCAGCGATATATTCAATTTTCCGGCGATCCGGCTGTCAGAGACAGCCAGCAGCTCTACGGAAGTTGAGGACTGGCGGCATTTGGCCAGAATCTCAGATACAGGATCATCCTCGAGATAAGCAGGAACTTTTTCGATTTTCAGGATCCTGGCTCCCTTATATTCTGAATCATCCATACAGAGAATGCCGGGAGGTGTTTTCATAGTTTGTTTTTACCTCATCTTATTCAGGTTTGTCATCCGGTTCAGATTTTTCTCCTGCAGCTTGCCAAGCTTGGCGTCAGCCATCTGGTCCAGTTTCTCAAGAAGATTGATCAAGTCACTGGTGTCATTCAGATCAGTATCCAGGATCAGTCTTGCGCCATCAAATAGGGAAATGTCATCTATATTCATGTCAGGACGCATTTCTTTCAGGTATTGGAGAATAAGATCCTCATAATGATTCAGATCATCAAGGGTAAGATACTCTTTTGCAATACGGATAAAATAGTCTTCCCGCTGAAGGATTTCCTGATACTGGTAGAAAAACTCAGGGCAGTTGATACCGCGAAGGAGCAGATTGTTCATGATTTTTGTAAGCTCGCGGCGGGCAAAACGCCTGGCGTCATCTTCGATTGACTGGAGTGCATAAAGAACTCCGCCGTCAATGTAAGCTGCATCGGAGGAGAGCCACTCCTTGAGGATATCGGGAGAGTCGTTTTCAACATTGTTTTGTGTAAGGAAAGTCTGATAAGCATGACGTCCTTCGTGGAGTAGTGTTTCCAGCGCAGAGGCGCCGCCGAACCGGTAAGCTTTGTCAGTAAACCATCGGTAGTTGAGATGGATCTCTTTCTTATGATCGGAATGATATCCATACAGATCGGGATCAGAGAACTCTTTTTTGGAGCCGATTTTTACGGTAAGCGGGCGGCGCCCGTCAGCTGCCGCACGGCGGTTTTCTATTTCCTGAAGGACTGCCAGACGGCCCTGATTGTCCATATTGTCCCACTTATCATTCGTAAAATAGAGGTAGAGGTTGTCCTGACTGATCTGTTTCAGCTCATCGGCTTTCGGACTAAGCTTTTTCCCTTTTTTCTTCCCTAACATCAGGAATACCTCCCTTCAAACCACATGACGCCATACTGGACAAAGTCGGGATCCTTCAGGTAAATGTCCATGAGGCAGAGAGCGGAAAAACCGGTCAGACCGAAGTATTCTTCGATTTCCCCAATAGAAGCGTCCTCTACTGTAAAGTCAGAGGTCAGTTCATCATTCATCCAAAGGCGAACGCCTTCCAGGACGCGCGGATCGAAGCGGTGAAGGGCTTCCTCTGCCAAAATGGCAGCGTAGGCAATGGGCAGTTTCTCTTTGACCATCAGCCTGTTCTGAAGGATTCGGGATTCACTCAGTGTTATTTCGGGCATTTTCATACCGGGGACCTCCTTTAATATTGTTATCATCACGTTGAATATAGTATAGCACAGGCTTTTGTTCATGGTAAAGGGGGGCAGATTCCTGTTTTGCAGGATGAAATCCGGCCAGGAGGAGTAAACAACTTGACTGCAAAGTAAAAAATGGACTATATTTTACTCGTGATGAGAATGATGACCGGTTACGAATGGCGATTACAGATGGAGAGTCAGTCATGATGGGAGGAAAATGAGATGAAACTGGTGAGCTATGAGATCAATGGCAAGGTTCGGACAGGCGTGCTAAGCAAGGATGAGAAGTGGATCTATCCGACCGAGGCTGCCGGCGTTTTAAATGAAGATATGGTTGGCCTGATCCGCAGGATGGATGCAGATCTTTTTGCAGCGCTGCAGGAGCTGACTCTTAAGACGGCGGCTCAGGTCTCTGAGACTGTGAGACCGGAGAGTGAAGATCCGGACTGTCAGATGACAGATGGGCCAGTTTTGCTGGAGACTGCTGCCCTGAAGGCTCCCATTACCCATCCGGAGCAGGATGTGATCTGCCTGGGGATCAATTATATGGCCCATGCAGTGGAGTCAGCCCGTTATAAGAAGGAAGCTTTCGGTGGGGAGAGACCTTATGCGGTCTATTTTTCCAAGCGGGTCAATGAGGCGACAGATCCTTGCGGAAGTATTCCTGCCCACGCCGATCTGGTAGACAGTCTGGATTACGAGGCAGAGCTTGCTGTGATCATCGGAAAGGATGCCCGCGGGGTCAGCAAAGAAGAGGCCAGAGACTATGTCTTCGGATATACCGTGCTCAATGATGTCAGTGCCAGAAATGTGCAGACTCAGCATAAACAGTGGTATTTTGGCAAGAGTCTGGATGGTTTTACTCCTATCGGTCCCTGCATCCTGACGGCAGACAGCATCCCCTATCCTCCGGTACTGAAAATCAAGTCATATGTAAACGGGGAACTGCGTCAGGACAGCACGACAGACCTGCTGATCTTTGATATTGATCATGTGATCAGTGAATTGTCTCAGGGGATGACCCTGCGTGCGGGTACTATTATTGCCATGGGAACCCCGGCGGGTGTCGGTATGGGCTTTGTGCCGCCGAAGTTCTTAAAGGCAGGAGATGTGGTGGAGTGCCGGATCGAGTCCATCGGGTCAATTATCAACAAGGTTGCCCGATAGAGAAGTGGATAAATGCTATGACTTTTAAAACGATTGCGCATATCTATACTGATTTTGAGGAGAAGTTCGGCATCCCCAGACAGAGCAATCTGGTTCCGGACCTGAAGGGACAGATCGTATTTACCAAAGAGTACCGGAATCCGGATGCCCTCCGCGGCCTGGAGGCTTATGATTACATCTGGCTGATCTGGCATTTTTCTGAGACGCCGGAGAGAGAGACCTGGTCTCCTATGGTCCGTCCGCCCAGACTGGGCGGCAATGAGCGGGTAGGTGTATTTGCCTCCAGGTCGCCCAACCGGCCCAATCCGGTGGGATTGTCCTCAGTCAGGCTGGAGGGGATCGAGTGGGATACGCCAAAGGGGCCCATTCTGCATGTGGCAGGCGCGGACCTCTTAAGCGGCACCCCTATCATCGACATCAAACCCTACCAGACCCATTCGGATTCCCATCCGGATGCCAGAGCAGGATTTGCGGACCGCTTTCGGGATTACAGCCTGCAGGTAGACTGTCCGGAGGATCTGCTGGAGATGATTCCCATAGAAAAAAGACAGGCCCTCCTGAAGGTCCTGTCTCATGATCCCAGACCGGGTTACCAGAGCGAGGCATCCCGGGTCTACGGTATGGCTTTTGCCGGTTATAATGTGAAGTTTCAGGTCTCTGACCGACTGCTGACGGTGACGGAGATTGATAAAGAATAGCGAAGGAATCAGAGCTGGTCTGCGATGCTGCAGATCAGTTCTTCTGTTTTCTCCCAGCCAAGACAAGGATCGGTGATGGACTGGCCGAATACGCCGCCGCCGATGCTCTGATTGCCGTCTACCAGGTAGCTCTCAATCATGAGGCCCTTAACCAGACTGCGGATCTCCTCGGAATGCCTGCGGCTGTGCAGGACTTCCAGGGCGATACGGATCTGCTGCAGATACTGCTTGCCGGAGTTGGAGTGGTTGGTGTCCACGAGGCAGGCCATGTTCTCCAGCCCTTTTTCCATGTAGGCATTGTATAAACGGATGATATCTTCGTAGTGGTAGTTGGCAGTGGTAGTGCCGTGACGGTTGACAGACCCGCGCAGGATGGCATGTGCCAGAGGGTTGCCCGGGGTTCTGACTTCCCATCCCCGATAGACAAACATCTGCTTGCTCTGGGCTGCTTCGATGGAGTTGAGCATGACACTGATATCACCGCTGGTCGGATTTTTCATGCCGCAGGGGATGCCGATTCCGCTGGCGGTCAGCCGGTGCTGCTGGTCTTCGACAGAGCGGGCACCGACAGCTACGTAACTGAGCAGGTCAGACAGATAGCGGTGATTTTCCGGATAGAGCATCTCATCAGCAGAGGTAAATCCAGTCTCCTCCAGGACTCTCTGGTGGAGGCGTCGGATTGCAATCAGACCGGACAGCAGGTCCGGAGACTTTTCCGGATCCGGCTGGTGAAGCATGCCCTTGTAGCCCTTTCCGGTGGTGCGGGGTTTATTGGTGTAGATTCTGGGAATCATCAGGATCTTATCCGCGACCTTTTCCTGCACGCGGGCCAGCCGGTAAACATACTCCATGACGGGCTCTTCGCTGTCAGCGGAGCAGGGGCCGATGACGAGAAGAAACTTGTCGGATTCCCCGGTAAAGATGCGGGCGATTTCCTCGTCACGGTTCTGTTTCAGTATAGAGAGCTCCTCGGATACAGGATACTCTTCTTTGATATCTTTCGGAACAGGAAGCTTTCGGATAAACTCCATCGGCATGGTTTCAAAACTCATGACTTTTGGCCTTTCTTTTTCAATGATTGCAGGCGGCATAAGGCAGCCCGGACGATATTTGGTTCACTATACCATAAAAAAGAAGACATTACAAACACAGATTACAACTATTAAACTTGTTTCACATATGATATAAATAAGCCAGAGAAATAGTAATAGAAAGTCTATTCAGATAGATTAGAACAAGGAGTATAAAATCTATGTATCATATCATTTCAAAACTTTTGATTTTCGGCAGTATGCCTCAGGACAGCATTCTGATGCAGCTGGGTGATATTTTCCGCAAGATGGATGAGGAGGCGCAGCCAAAGGATGTGCTGATCGCCCGGATTTTTGCCCAGGTCAAGAGAATTCTGGAGCTGGGGACGGATTACGGATTTGATCACAATCTCTGGCACAATTACCTGACCTTTTTGCTGATCACGGATGAGAATCCCTTTACCCTGACCTGTGAGAAGGTAGGAGCCAGCGACGGCAGCGTCAATTATTTTGCAAAAAGCGATTTCCGCGCCTTTAAGGAGCTCTTTGACTTCGATTTCGGCCCGGCTGAGCAGAAGCTGGGAATCGACTGCTTTTCTGTTCTGACCCATTACAAGGCCATTGGCAAAAAGGAGCTCATGTATAATAAAAATGTCAGCGAGAAGGTGCAGACACTGAGCCTTAAGCTGGAGCAGGCAGCGGATGAGAATGCGTTTTTTGATGCCGTAACCGGCTTTTACAGGGATTACGGTGTGGGTATGTTCGGCCTGAATAAGGCATTCCGCATTGTTCCCGCTGCAGATGGGGATATAACCTTCCATGCCATCAACAATATGGAGCATGTTATGCTGGATGACCTGATCGGTTACGAAATCCAGAAAAAGAAGCTGGTCGACAATACGGAGGCCTTTGTCAGCGGCCGCAAAGCCAACAATGTCCTTCTCTTTGGCGATGCCGGTACAGGCAAGTCGACTTCCGTCAAGGCCATTGTCAATGCCTATTATGACCGGGGCCTGCGCATGATCGAGATCTATAAGCACCAGTTCCATGACCTGTCCGGCGTGATTGCCCGGATCAAGAACCGGAATTACCGCTTTATCATCTATATGGATGATCTGTCCTTTGAAGAGGACGAGGTTGAGTACAAGTTCCTCAAGGCTGTCATTGAGGGTGGTGTGGAGACCAAGCCGGAGAATATCCTGATCTACGCGACCTCCAACCGGCGCCACCTGATCCGGGAGACCTGGAATGACCGCAATGATATGGAGTACGAGCAGGATCTGCATCGGTCAGATACCATGGAGGAGAAGCTGTCTCTGGTCAGCAGGTTCGGCGTGCAGATCAGCTATATGAAGCCGTCTAAGAAAGAGTTTAATCATATCGTGATTGAGCTGGCCAGGAGAAACGGCATCAGCATGAGCGATGAGAAGCTCTGCCTGGAAGCCAACCGCTGGGAACTTGCACACGGGGGCATTTCGGGAAGGACTGCCCAGCAGTTTATCAATTATCTCCTGGGAATGGAGGAAGAATAAGAGCAAAAGTGGGGATATAGTGGGATGCTGTATCAGATTAGAAATGCAAAGCTGACGGTTGGTGGGAATATTATCCTGGAACACTTTGATTTTACCATAAAAGGGAGTGAGAAGGCTGCCCTGGTGGGGGCCAACGGAGCCGGGAAAACAGTATTCCTGCGGATGATCGCCGGACAGCTGCCTCTGGAAAAGGATGAAAAAAGCATTCATCAGGGAATCTATACTTCGGGAAATGTGACCATCGGCCTCTTGGAGCAGACTCCTTTTGCGGGAAGTGAAAGGACAGTCCAGGAGGAGATCATGGCGGTCTGCCCGGAGGAGGATCTCTGGGACCGGGCCCGTTTTGATTTTGAACAGGAATATGACCGGGTCTTTACGGGGTTTGGCTTTTCCAAGCAGGATAAGGAGAAGAAGCTTTCCGACTTTTCGGGGGGTGAAAGGACTAAGATTGCCTTCATCCGTCTGCTGCTGATGCGGCCTGACCTGCTTCTCCTGGATGAGCCGACCAATCATCTGGATCTGGAGTCAGTCCAGTGGCTGGAGGGATATCTGCGCTCTTATCCCGGAGCAGTTCTGGTTGTTTCCCACGACCGCTTTTTTCTGGATGAGATGGCAGACATGGTTTATGAGCTGGAAAACGGGACCCTTACCCGTTATGCCGGCAATTACAGTGCTTACCGGAAGGAAAAGCAGAGGGCAGCAGCTGCGGCTATGAAACGCTGGCGCAGGCAGCAGGAGGAGATTGCCCGGGAAGAAGAACTGATCCGCCGTTTCCGGAACAGACCTAATAAAGCTTCCTTTGCCAGATCCCGCAAAAAAATGCTGGAGAGGATGGAACGGATCCAAAAACCGGAGGAAGCTGCCGCACATTTTTTTACAGGGGAAATCAGTCCCAGGGTTCCCGGACCCAAGTGGATCCTGGAGACCAAAGAGCTGAAACCCGGCTATGAACTGCCCTTATTTGAACTGAGCCTGCGGATCCGGCGGGGGCAGAAGATTGCTGTCATCGGGAAAAACGGCACAGGTAAATCGACTCTGCTGAAGACGCTGATGGGGCAGCTTCCTTCTCTGGGAGGAAAGTATCAGTTCGGAGAAGGCGCTGACATTGCCTATTTTGACCAGCTGACAGCAGAAATGGACGGCCAGGAGCGTGTGATCGAACATTTTCGAAGACATTTTCCGGAGATGGAGGAGAAAGATGCCAGAAAATATCTGGCCGGATATCTTTTCCGGGGCTCACAGGCGTCGGAAATGGTCGGACAGCTTTCCGGCGGAGAAAAGGCCCGCCTCAGATTGGCGGAGATTCTCTGTGCCTGCCCCAATATGCTGATTCTGGATGAACCGACCAACCATATGGATCTGCCGGCGAAGGAGACCCTGGAATCGGCCTTTCAGGCTTACCGGGGGACCATGCTCTTTGTCTCCCATGACAGGTATCTGGTCTCACAGGTCGCAGATGCCCTTCTGGTTCTGGAGAGCGGACAGGTCTGGTACTATCCCTTTGGCTACCGGCATTATCTGGAAAAGAAAAAGACTCCGGTGGAGGCAGAGAACCAGGCCCTGATCAGCGGGCTGAGAAATGTCCCGAAGGGCAGCAGGATTCCGGGAGGAAGAGTGACGCAGCGGGAACTGTCTCTGGAGTGGGAAGCAGACAGGTTCCGGGAACAACTTGACCTGGCAGAGGAAGAGATTCTGGCTTTGCAGCAAAAAGCCGATGCCTTGATGGACGACAAATGGATACACTCCTCCTAGAATGTTCCATAATCGTCTATCAAGACATCGGCTTTTTCTTACTTTTCCGAGTCGATTAATACTACCATATTTGTAAAGGGATGGC
>CAMHFW010000060.1 GCA_946184675.1 uncultured Clostridia bacterium
GACCGCCTTCCATCATCAGATCAAAATCATAGAGCAGGATTCCGCTTTCTCTGGCTGCGGATGCAGCCTCGATCAGGGCATTTTCCTCATCATCCGCATAAAGGATTACATGAGAGGTCTCCGTCTCTGCATTTTCACGTACCGCAACCCTGGCCGGGATTCGCTCGATCACTGTCTGCTCACTGGCCCGCACCGGGGCCTCCGATCCGGGCATGTAATCATAGGCCTCCAGGTCCAGGCATCCGACGATTCCCCTGCGGAGAGAGCCGTCCTCCTGTCTGCGCTCCACATATACAAATGCATCCGGGAATCCCTCATAGATTCCTTCCTGCATGTATCGGAGCATAGTGTCATGGATCTGACGGACATCTTTGCTCCCGCGCCCGGAAAGCTCCGCCTCCGGAATCACCAGATTCACAGCCGAGCAATCATCTTTTGCGAGCCTGCGCACTTCCTGCCAGTATTCCGGTTCAGAAGTAAACTGATCGCAGGCGATCACAGCCCACTTTTCAAGAGAATGCTCTTTGCGCGGAAGCAATATATCTGCTGCTGTAAAAATATTCATCATAAATTCGGCTCTGTCACCCTGCGCACTCTGAGTACGCCTTCGATCTTCTTGAGGCTCTCAACAGTGTCCTTGGGCATAGGATGAGAAAGATCTACCAGGGTATAAGCGTAATTGCCTTTGCTCTTGTTTGCCAGATGCTCGATATTGACATCGTTCTTTCCGAAAAATGCAGTGATCTGGGACAGCATATTAGGAATATTTCTGTGCAGGATAGCGACACGGGCTTCCACATCACATACACCGGCGTCCAGGTCAGGATAGTTTACAGAATGCTTAATGTTGCCGTTATCAAGATAATCCTGCATCTGCTGTACAGCCATAACTGCGCAGTTGTCTTCTGCTTCTTCCGTAGAAGCGCCCAGATGCGGCAGGATGATGGTGTTCTTGAAGGTAACGCTGCCTGCATTGGCAAAATCGGAAACATACTTGCGTACCTTGCCGCTCTCCAGAGCCCGGCCCATTGCCTGCTCATCTACCAGAGTATCACGGGCAAAGTTCAGGAATACCACGCCGTCCTTCATCTTGGAGATCAGTTCTTCATTGATCATGCCCTTTGTAGAATCCATAGCGGGAACATGGATGGTGATGAAATCGCTGACTGCGCAGATCTCTTCTACAGAAGCAGCCTTATGTACGGAAGAGCTCAGATTCCAGGCAGAAGTTACAGACAGGTAAGGATCAAATCCGTATACATCCATGCCGAGTGCTACTGCGTCATTGGCAACAAGAACACCAATCGCGCCAAGTCCGATTACGCCAAGTTTCTTGCCGCGGATCTCTGTTCCGGCAAAAGCCTTCTTGGCCTTCTCTGCTGTCTTGCTGATATTGGCGTCAGAAGCATTGTCGCGAACCCACTCATTGCCGCCGATGATATCTCTGGACGCAAGCAGCATGCCTGCAATCACAAGCTCTTTTACAGAATTGGCGTTGGCACCGGGTGTGTTAAATACAACGATACCTGCCTCTGCGCAGCGGTCGAGGGGAATATTATTCACACCGGCTCCGGCACGTGCAATCGCGCGAAGTCCCTCGGGGAACTCCATATCTTTCATATCAGCGGAACGCACCAGAACGCCCGCGCACTCTTCAATATTATCTGTCAGTTCGTATCCCTCACGAAATACATCCGTACCCTTTTCGGATATATTATTCATGCAATAGATTTTTCTGTCCTTCACTTTATGCATCCTCCTAACGATTATATAAGCTGAAATGCTTTTTTAATCATAAAATATTCATTGTAAAAAGGGAAGCAGAAATTATCTGCCTCCCTTGCTCTTTATTTGTACAACCTGCACAGTTTCCGGATTATTCGCCGGCCTCTGCGTACTGTGCCGCAATATCAGAAATCGTACCGTCTGCCAGCATGGACTCGATGGCTGTATTCATCTTTGTAAGAAGTTCCTCATTGCCCTTCTTTACAGCAATACCATACTCCTCAGCGCCGAACGCCTCAGCATCCTCTACGATCTTCAGTCCCTCATTGTCAGAAACATACTTCTGTGCGGTCGCGGAGTCGATTACAACAACATCGCACTTGCCATTTACCAGCTCCATGACTGCCTCGGTGCCCTTCTTGAAGGACTGATAAGCATAGCCGAGTTCCTGAACAGCGGTCTCGCCTGTGTAACCCTGGATAACGCGGATTTCTTTGCCTTCCATATCGGAAGCCTTTGCGATCGTGGAATCTTCCGGAACGATCATAACCTGTGTAGCGGTATAGTAAGGAGTTGTGAAATCAACTTCTTCCTGTCTCTCCGGTGTGATGGTCATGCCGGCGATAACGGCATCTACCTGCCCGTTCTCCAAAGCAACCAGAAGGGAGTCAAACTCCATGTTGTTGATCTCAGCGGTCATGCCGTTATCCTGGGCAATCTTGTTGGCGATTGCCATATCGATACCGTCATACTGGCCGATTACGCCTTCTGTGGTGGTGAACTCAAAGGGAGGGAACTCCGCATTGGTACCAAAAACGATGGTTCCTGCGCTTTCCTGTGCGGGTGCCTCTGTCTCTTTAGAAGAAGAACCAGAACCGCCGCATCCTGCGAGTGCTCCTGCTGCCAGTGTCAGAGCCAGGCCAAGTGCCATAATTTTTGTAAACTTTTTCATTTTTCATTCCTCCATGATAAATAAATGTTTGCTCCGCCATCCGGCGGATCTATGAAAACGTCTTATTTGAGGCGTTTTTAACTTTTTTCTACAGGACCTTGCTCAGGAACTGTTTGGTACGGTCATTCTGCGGATTGGCAAATACCTCCGCGGGAACGCCCTGTTCCATGATGCATCCCTGATCCATAAAGAAGAGTCTGCTGCCGACCTCTCTGGCAAATCCCATCTCATGTGTTACCACCACCATGGTCATGCCGCTTTCTGCCAGATCGCGCATAACATCCAGCACCTCCCCGACCATCTCAGGGTCCAGAGCGCTGGTCGGCTCATCAAAGAGCATTACTTCCGGCTCCATAGCCAGGGAACGGACAATGGCGATACGCTGCTTCTGTCCGCCGGAAAGCTGTGACGGATAGGAATCTGCCTTATCTGTCAGACCAACCATCTGCAAAAGCTCCATTGCCTTGGCATCCGCCTGCTCCTTGTTCATCTTGCCCAGCTTGACCGGGGCCAGGGTGATATTCTCGCGGACTGTCAGATGAGGGAAGAGGTTAAAATGCTGAAATACCATTCCCATCTTCTGCCGAACCTTATTGACATCTACGCCCGGCGCGTTAATCTGCTGATCATCCAGAAATACTTTTCCTTCATCCGGCACTTCCAGCAGGTTCAGACAGCGCAGGAAAGTACTTTTGCCGGATCCGGACGGTCCGATGATTACGACTACCTCGCCTTTTTCGATATTTTCATCGATTCCTGTAAGGACCTCATTGTCCCCGAATCTCTTATGCAGATTTTCTACGCGGATCATATCCTCACATCCTTTCCCTCAGTGTCAGCGCATTGCCGACTTCCTCATCCTCTTCTCTGCCTTGTCCAGAAGGAGCGTCAGTACCTTGATCATCACAAAATAGATAACGGCAGTACCGATCAGAGGCATAAATGCTTTGTAGGTTGCGGATTTGATAAAATCGCCTGCCTTCTGAATATCCACAAGACCAACGTAACCAACGATCGCGGTCTCCTTGATCAGGGTAATAAACTCATTGCAAAGAGCAGGGAAAATATTGGTGATGGCCTGCGGGATGATGATATTGGTCATGGTCTGGGAAGCATTGAGTCCCAGTGACCTGCCGGCTTCCGTCTGGCCTTTATCAACAGACAGGATTCCGGCTCGTATAATCTCCGAGACATAAGCTCCCGAATTGATGCCGAAGGCAATCGAAGCGATGATCCACTTAGACCACTTGATGGTCGCGAAGATAACAAAGTAAATGATCATCAGCTGGGTCACGGACGGCGTGCCGCGAATAACATCCGTATAGATCTTGCCGATCGTACGCAGAATCCTGCTGTTGCTCAGATTGAAAACGGCAATGATAAATCCGATGATCACGCCGAGCAGGGCAGACAGAAGCGAGACCTTAATGGTCACACCAATACCGCCCAGCAGCATCTGATAGCGGTTATCTTTGATGAAGCATTTATAAAAATCATCCTGAAATTTCTGCCAGAAACCGGGATTCTCCGCATACAAAAGCCATGCTCTGGTTCCCGTACCGGCAAGACTGCAAACCAAACCTGACATCTCTACCTCTCCATCTGTTGTTACACACAACTAATTGTATATTATTCGTCATTCTTGCAAAACTATAGCATAAGTATGCATTTCTGTCAATGAAAAAGGCCCTTTTCAAATATTCTGATGAATATTCGCAGGGCCCGTTTTCTATAGAATCTCTTTATTATTATATGGCTTCTCTCTTATTTTTCAGGAGCTTCTGTTTCGGTCTCTGTTTCCGCAGTCTCCTCTGCCTTGACCGGAGTGCCGTACTCCTGCAGTTTTTTGAGGACGCGGTCATAGATCATGCTGAGCTTGAGATAATTGGTCTGGTACTGGCTCTTTAAGACCTCTGCCGTTCCCATGTTGTTCTCCTGGGCATAGGTTTCCAGCTCCTCGTCAAACTTCTCATCGCTGATCTCGATGCCCTCTTTCTGGGCAATCGCGCAGATGACCATCATTTCCTTCACAGAGTCTTTGCAGTAGTCCTCAATACTTTGTCCGTACTGGTCCTGGAAATATGCATTGGGATCTGCAGCTGTCTCTGTCTGTGTTTCTTTCGTCTCCGCAGTTTCATCCGTTTCCGCAGTCTCATCTGTTTCCGCGGTTTCCTGCTCCGCTGCTTCCTCCATCTCTTCCCTGACGCTCTCTGTCACGGAATCTACAAACTTCTGCAGCATTTCAGCGGGATATTCCACGATTTCAGATTGGCTGACTACTTTATCCAGCAGTTCGCTCTGGATGGAGTAGGAATTGCTGGCCATCTTGTCATTTTCAATATTCTCCTTTAAGTAGTCCTTCAGCTGGTCAGCGGTCTCTACACCTTCCACGCCAAGATTCTTGGCAAACTCGTCATTCCACTCGGGAGTGACAGGGTCACCCTCAATATAATTTAAAGTCGTCTCAAACTTTACTGCCTTACCGGCGTAATCGCTGTTGTAATAATCGTCCGGGAATTTCAGATCCAGAGTCACAGTCTCACCGGGCGTAACGCCGATCAGACCGTCTTCAAAACCTTCAATGAAGGTGCCCGATCCCAGTGTCAGCTCATAGTCGGCCGCAGATCCGCCGCTGAACTCCTTGCCGTCGATGGTACCGGTATAATCGATCACAACAGTATCTCCGTCTGCGGCAGCGCGGTCTGTAATCTGTTCAAAGGTGCTGCTGGACTCCAGAATGTAATCGATATAGGACTGAATCTCGTCTTCTGTAACAGATGTATCCGTTGTGGTATACTCCAGTCCCTTGTAATCACACAGCTTCACATAATCGGTCAGATCATATTCAAAAGCATAGATATAGGGATCTTCCGGCATTTCTGTCTCTGCAGAGCTTTCCGAATCTGCAGTATCTGCTCCGCCCTCAGATTCTTCCGAAGCAGCAGTCCCTGTCTGAGCTGACTCTTTGTTTCCGCACGCCCCCAGCGGCAGCACCATGGCCATGCAAAGCAACAGTGCGATCATTGATTTTTTCATATATTTTCCCTCCAGTTATCGTTCGATACATAATGAAAGAAGTACAGGACTTCCCCGTGAGTTATATCACACTCCGGTAAAAATAGGAACGTTTTTCACACAAAGTTCACAAAGTATTTTTATTTTTTTATAAAGGGAAGACTATAGTCTGCCCGTCTGCCTGTGCCCCGTAACAGATCTCTTCCTCTTCCGGAATGATTTTGCCGCCGGACGCCTCCGTAATCTTTTTCAAAAACCGGTCTTTCGCGGGCATCGGCACCAGAACCTCCATCTCTGCCAGATCCGTATAGGCGGCCGAAACGACCGGAAGCTGCAGATCTGCAGCCAGAAACTGGATCTTGCCCAGCATAGAATAATCCATCCGGATTTTCATGCGGCTGCATAGCTGCTTCTCAATGACCACGCTTGCCTCCAGACCTGCCCGCACTGCCGATGAATAAGCCCGGACAAGCCCGCCGGTCCCCAGGAGAGTCCCGCCGAAATATCGTGTAACAACAACCACTGTATTTTTCAGACCCGCCCCAAGCAGCACGTCCAGCATAGGCTTGCCTGCAGTCTGCGCGGGTTCTCCGTCATCACTGCACCGGCTCATCTGCGGTGCAAGCCCTACCGTAAAAGCATGACAGTTATGCCTGGCATCCCAGAAGGCTTTCCTCTTCTCCTCAATAAAACGAACTGCCTCCTCTTCACTGCCTGCAGGGGCTATATGCGCGATAAAGCGGGACTTTTTCTCTACAATCTCTGCCGTACCGCCCTTGTAGACTGTTTTGTATGACAATACCATACCCTGTGCCGGATCCTGCATCACTACCGCTCCTTTCTGCTGACTGCCACTTCAGTTTATCATGTTTCATTCGGAATCACCAGCAAAAGAGGCCCATTTCCTAATAGTTGATTTATAACTTCCTATTTGTTATAATGAGACGATAAAGGAGGTTTCGCATGGATTACAGCAAACACAATACGGAAAAACAGCGGCGGCGGATCCGTTCAGCCGCTTCAAAAATAGAGAGAAAAGTCGGCTTTAATGTGCTCCGCTTCTCCACGATTGCAGTCGTGATTCTGGTTGCGATCGGCATTGCTGCCATTGCAGGCGGATTCCGCGGTATCATTGACAGTGCCCCGGAGATTTCCACCAGCCAGATTATGCCCAGCAAATTCAAATCCGTTATGTATTATCCTGACGGCACCGAAGCTATAGAGCTTGTCGGTGCACAGTCCAACAGGACCGTCGTGCGTATAGAGGATCTTCCGGCTGTTGTTCCGGAGGCCTTCGTCGCGATTGAGGATGAGCGTTTTTACGAGCATAACGGCATCGACCCCCGCGGAATCGTCCGCGCAATGTTCGTCGGTCTGGGCTCCGGCAACTTCTCCGAAGGCGCCAGCACCATTACCCAGCAGCTGATCAAGATCACGGTATTTAACGGCGGCAATGAAACCGATATTCTGGAGCGATTTACTCGTAAATTCCAGGAGTGGTACCTTGCCATAGAACTGGAGAAAAAGCTCTCCAAAGATGAGATCATGGAGGCTTACCTCAATACGATCAATCTGGGCTGCGGCGCATACGGAATCGAAGCTGCCGCAGAGACATATTTTAATAAACCCGCCTCCGAGCTGACTGCTTCCGAAGCAGCCGTAATCGCAGGTATCGCCCAGTCTCCCACCTACAATAATCCGAATGCAGACCAGGAGATCAATTCCAAGAGACGCAGCAAGATTCTGAACAATATGCTCTCTCTTGGCTTCCTGACCCAGGAAGAGTATGACGCGGCTGTCGCCGATGATGTATACTCCCGCGTGCAGGAAGTCACCGATGAAGTAGATGAGTCCGAGATCTATACCTGGTTTGAGGATGCAGTCATCGATCAGGTCGTTGAGGACCTGCAGTCCAAGCTCGGCTACACCGAAGCGGAGGCCTGGACAGCCCTTTACAGCGGCGGTCTGCGCATCTATATGACCCAGGACAAATCCATCCAGAAGATCCTGGACAGCTACTATCTGGACGACAGCAATTTCTCCTCTTCCGAGTACCTGCTTCGCTGGGCTCTGACTTACAAGGATGAAAACGGAGACGAGGTCAACATTGATGAAAATTCCATGATCTCCTACTATGGAGATTATTACAGCGTTCTCTACAGCAGCAAGGATGATGCGCGGGACGCAGTTGAAACCTTTAAGAAGGATCTGGGAATCAAAGAGGAGGACATTATTGCAGAGTCCTTTAAGCTGACGGTACAGTCCCAGTCCTCCTTCGTCATCATGGACCAGCACACCGGCAAGGTGCTTGCCCTGGCCGGAGGCCGCGGTCCCAAGACAGAGAACCGCTCCTTTAACCGTGCTACACAGGCTCTGCGCCAGCCCGGTTCCGTATTCAAGATTCTGGCCGTATTCCTTCCCGGTATTGATAAATGCGGTCTGACTCTGGCAAGCACAAAGAAGGATGAGAAGTACACCTCACCTACCGGATACGAAGTCAACAACTACTCCAGGACTTATTCCAATGCGGAAACCACCATGCGCAAGGCCATTCAGAACTCTCTGAATGTAGTTACCATTAAGTTCCTGATTGAAGATGTTACTCCGGAGCTTGCCATCGACTACATCAAAAAAGTCGGCATCACAACCATTGATGAGGAGAATGACTGCTTCGCTCCCATCGGTCTCGGCGGCATCTACAACGGCGTCAGCAATCTGGAGCTCACAGCTGCTTTCGCTTCCATTGCCAACAAGGGCGTTTATACAGAGCCTATTCTCTACAGCAAGATTCTGGACCAGGATGGCAATGTCCTGATTGATAACGTTCCCGAGACACACGTTGCCATGAAAGAGTCAACCGCATGGCTTCTGACCAGCGCCATGGAGGATGTTGTAACCTCTGGTACCGGTACACCGGCTCAGATCAGTGAATACGGCATCAAAGAAGCCGGAAAGACCGGAACAACAGAGAACACGACTGACCTCTGGTTCGTAGGCTATACTCCTTACCTGACTGCAGGTATCTGGATGGGATATGACAACAGTATCTCCATGGAAGGGCACATCTCTTATGACCACGAGGAACACAAGTATCTCTGGGCTGACATCATGTCTGAAGTACTTGAAGGCTATGAGCCTGCAGACTTTGAAATGCCCAACACAATCGAGCGTGCTACGGTCTGCTCCGATTCTGGACTTCTGCCGAACGGGGCATGCCCTACCATTACTGAGTATTTCTCCAAGGATACCATCCCGACCGAGTACTGCAGTTCTCACCAGCTCATCCCTGCTTATATCTGTACACATTGCGGCAAGCTTGGTACTTCCGCAACACCGCAGAGCTGGCTCACACTGAAGTACTTCAACAGCTATTCGGAGATGCCTAAGGAGTATTGCACACACACCAGTGCTGATGCCAAAACAGAAACCAAGCCTTCCACCGGCAGCTCCACTTCGGGAAACAGTACCGGCAATACTACCGGCGGCACTACCGGCGGCAATTAAACACTATAATAAAAAAAACAGAAAGATGCTCTGTTGTGAACCATCATTCACAGCAGAGCATCTTTCTGTTTCTACATCTCCATTCGTTTGAGCTTAAGTCTGTTCCCCTTTAAGCAATCCTGCCTCCGCCGAGAACAATATCACCATCGTACAGGACAACTGCCTGCCCAGGCGTAATCGCCCTCTGCGGATGTTTAAAAGTGACATTCACTGTGCCATTGGGCATTGGATATGCAGTGGCAGACTGCTCCTTCTGCCGATACCTTATTTTTGCCTGACATGGAATAGCTGTAACCGGTGCCTCACCGCTGATCCAATTGAATTCGATGGCAGTCAGTGAATCTGAATACAGGCCGCATTCTTCGCATAGTGTCACGGTATTCTCGTTTATATTGATTGCCTTGACATACATGGCTTTTCCCAGGGCGATTCCGAGGCCTTTTCTCTGCCCGATGGTATAGCGCACCGTTCCGTTATGGATGCCGAGGATATTTCCCTTTGTGTCCAAAAATGCACCGGGAGCATAAGATTTACCCGTATACCGTTCCAGAAATCTGCCATAATCATGATCCGGCACAAAACAGATATCCTGACTGTCCGGTTTTGCAGCATTGATAAAGTTATTTTCTTCTGCGAGTTTGCGAACCTGGGATTTTCGCATATTCCCCAATGGGAACCTGGTGTGAGCCAGCTGTTCCTGTGTCATGGAATAGAGTACATAGCTCTGATCCTTTGTTTCATCCAGTGCCTTTTTCA
>CAMHFW010000061.1 GCA_946184675.1 uncultured Clostridia bacterium
ACTAAAAAATCGTTCTTGGCTATCTAAATGACATTGGGACGGTTCTCTGTCTCCCCCCTCTTCACATACAAAAACAGCCAGGAAATCAGTTTTTGCTGATTTCCTGGCTGTTTTTGTGCCGATACTCCTTGGAAAAAGGGGAGACAGAGAACCGTCCCCTGTCTCCCTCGACGTTATTTCTTGTTTGCGCGCATCCTCTGTTTAGGATCCAGAATCTTTTTACGGATGCGGATATTCTTCGGTGTAATCTCAACCAGTTCATCATTCTCAATGAAATCAAGTGCCTGCTCCAGGCTGAGTTCACGGTGGGGCACCAGTTTCAGTGCTTCGTCGGAACCGGAAGCACGAGTATTGGTCATCTGCTTGCGCTTGCAGACATTGAGCTCGATGTCTCCGCCCTTGGGATTCTCGCCGACTACCATGCCCTGATAGACCTTGACACCCGGTCCGATGAAGAGAGGGCCGCGGTCCTGGGCATTGAAGAGGCCGTATGTGATACTCTCACCCGGCTCAAATGCAATCAGAGAGCCTGTCTTGCGGTATGCGATATCTCCCTTATAAGGGCCATAGCCTGCGAAAAGTGTATTTAAAACTCCGTTGCCCTTGGTGCTGGTCATAAACTCATCGCGGAATCCAATCAGGCCGCGGGAAGGAACCAGAAACTCCAGACGGGTGCCTGTTCCGTTAGCGGATGACATGGCCTTGAGCTCACCCTTACGGAAGCTGAGTTTCTCAATCACAACGCCGGAAAACTCATCGGGAACATCAATGAAAGCCTGCTCCATGGGCTCAAGCAGTTTGCCGTTTTCATCTTTCTTGAAAATAACTTCCGCCTTGCTGACTGCAAACTCATAACCCTCACGGCGCATGTTCTCAATCAGAACTGAAAGGTGGAGCTCGCCGCGGCCGGATACCTTGAAGCAATCCATGCTGTCGGTGTCCTCAACGCGGAGGCTGACATCCGTATTCAGCTCCCTGTAGAGACGCTCACGCAGATGACGGGAGGTCACATACTTGCCCTCACGTCCTGCCAGCGGGCTGTCATTCACCAGGAAGTTCATAGAGATTGTCGGCTCGGAAATCTTCTGGAAAGGAATGGGCTCTACAAAATCAGGAGAGCAGAGTGTGTCGCCGATATGCAGGTCTGAAATACCGGAAATGGCAACGATAGAGCCGATCTTGGCGCTGTCAACATCTGTTTTCCCAAGGCCCTCAAACTCATAGAGCTTGCTGACCTTCACCTTGCGGAACTTATCCGGATCATGGTGGTTGACAATTACAGCTTCCTGATTCACTTTGATTTCGCCGCTTGTTACCTTGCCTACACCGATCCTGCCCACATATTCATTGTAATCGATCGTGCTGATCAGCACCTGGGTACCCTTTTCCGGATCTCCTTCCGGAGCAGGAATGTGCTCCAGAATGGTCTCAAACAGAGGCTTCATATCTGTGCCGGGAACGTCGGCATCCATGCTGGCTACGCCGCTTTTGGCAGAAGCAAAAACGAAGGGGCATTCAATCTGTTCATCGGTAGCGTCCAGATCAATGAGCAGATCCAGGACTTCATCGATAACCTCCTCCGGACGGGCCTCGGGACGGTCGATCTTATTGATGCAGACGATGACAGCCAGATCCAGATCCAGCGCCTTTTTCAGAACGAATCTGGTCTGGGGCATAGGTCCTTCAAATGCGTCTACCACCAGAATAACGCCGTCTACCATCTTCAGGACACGCTCTACCTCACCGCCAAAATCAGCATGGCCCGGTGTGTCTACGATATTGATCTTTACCCCGTTGTAATATACTGCCGTATTCTTGGAAAGAATGGTGATGCCTCGTTCTCTCTCGATATCATTGGAGTCCATGACTCTTTCCTGAACAACCTGATTGGTTCTGAATACGCCGCTCTGACGGAGAAGCTGATCTACAAGCGTCGTTTTGCCATGGTCAACATGGGCAATGATCGCGACGTTTCGAATGTCTTCTCTTTTCATTTTTCAAATCCTTCTTTCTACTTATGTATATGTCATTTTTCATTATGTCGATTGCAACGCCTTATATCATACCAATCTCATACGCTATTTGCAAGAATTTATTGAAAAACAAGGATAGTGTCCTATAGTTTATGCAGGCGGATACAGACCGGATACGGCATGTGGACAGGCTTTCCGTCCATGACAAAATATCCTTTCTCATAGTTGATCTTGAACATGGTAATGGAACTCCCCTCCTGATTGACGGACGCAAAATGGATCCCGTCCGGCATAATCAGGGTGTCGCTGGGGAACTCTCCGGATATCGGAAGGACACAGATCTGCCGCATCTGTCCGGTCTCCGGCTCAATCTCGAAAACCGCCACAGAATTATTTCCGGAGTTGCTGGCAAACAGATGCCTGTCATCATCCGAGAGTTCCAGACAGATCGCGCTGTTATAATTCTTATAGTCCTCCGGAAGGGTGGAAAGCTGCTGCACCTTCGTAAAGACAGCCCCATCCTCCTCATAGGCATACTGGGTCACATAATTGCCGTATTCATGCAGGATATAGGCAAACTTCCCATTATGGGAAAATACCATATCTCTGGGGCCGGACTCTAGCTCACAGCGAATAATGGAATGCTTTTTCAGCTTTCCGTGTTCATGATCAAAGGCAAAGACCTGTACCTGATCCATTCCCAGGTCAACAACGGCCAGATACTTTTCATCGGGCGTAAATGTCACGCACCTGATATGGGAATGATAATGTCTGCCGCCGACGCTGCCCAGTCCCTTCATGAAGATCTCATCGGTCACCTCTCCGACCTTGCCGTTTTTCTGAATCTTCAGAACGGTAAGCTTGCCGTCATGATACCCCCCGCTCACCAGATACCGGTTTGCCCGGTCAACGCAGAGAGATGCCGGCCTGAGTCCGTTGACAGATGCCGTCCCCATCATCTCCAGACCGCCGTCCTCCAGGATCCGCATAGCGGCAACACCGCCGTCAAAAGAAGAATATAAATACCTGCCGTCCGCAGAAATCTGCAGAACAGAAGGATTGTTGATCTTGAAAACGTCCCGGATCTTCAGTGTCGGCCGGGGCATGGTCAGATCCATAATATAAATGCCCTCACTTTCTCCTCTGGTGAAAGTACCCGCATAAGCAACATATCTGTCTTCCATAATCTTCTCCTTTCAGAGCATGGGCCGGACCCTTCCGACCCCTGATTTATCCGATATTTTATCATATTTTTGTAAGTCGCTCAACAAGAAAGCATCTTTATGGTATACTGTAACGGAAATTATCCGGAAAGGAGCAGCTATTATGGAAACCATCGCAAGTTTTACCATTGACCATATCAAACTGCAGCCGGGACTTTATGTATCCCGCAAGGACCGCTTCGGCAGCGAAGTGATTACTACCTTTGACATTCGCATGACCAGTCCCAATGAGGAGCCTGTTATGAATACTGCGGAGCTGCATACCATCGAACACCTGGGAGCAACCTTCCTGCGCAACCACCCTGATTTTGGCAGCCGTGTTGTCTATTTTGGACCTATGGGCTGCCGGACAGGCTGCTACCTGCTGCTGGCAGGCGATTATACTTCCCGTGAACTGGTCCCTCTCATGACAGAAATGTTCACCTTTATCCGGGACTTTGAGGGAGAAATCCCCGGAGCAGCCCCCGACCAGTGCGGCAACTGGCTGGACCAGAATCTGCCTATGGCAAAGTATCTGGCAGCGCGGTATCTGGATCAGGTTCTGACCGGCATCGGCCCTGACAGGCTGATTTACCCGGAATAAAACCGGCACTTGTTCCTCAAAGGAAACTTTACAAATGCGCTGTCATCCTGTATACTTACTTGTGATTGTGCTTAGCACAAGCCTGCTGACAATTACAGAATTTTGAATGAGGTAAAAAATGGAACTGGATTCTGATACGGGCAGTCACAGTATTATTACTCTGATGACGGACGGGGACACCCCGCTGGATTACATGGTCTTATCGATCTTCAGCGTGGATGACAGGCAGTATATCGCCCTTCTCCCTCAGGACAGTGACGGCGGCTTTGATGAGGATGCCGAGATCTGCACCTACCGTTATCATCTTCTGGAGAACGGTGATTTTCTTGTCGAGGCCATCGATGACGATGATGAGCTTGACAATGTGACCGACTACCTGGATGACCTGCTCAATGAAGATGAATTTGACGAACTATTTGAAGACATACAGGAAGATTAAACAGAAAAGACGCTGCTTTCTCATCAAAAAGCAGCGTCTTTTTCTATTCTGTCAGATGTTCCAGCATCTCTTTTGTATCGATATCAAAGAGCTGCTCTTCCGGCACTTCCACCAGTCTCTGCCGCAGGGGATACCTTTTCATAACGGTCTTTCCGCCTTTGTCCCCCTGCAGAGCCTCCAGTTCCTGAAAGTATTCCCTGGGAAACAGGACCGGATTGCCGCTTTCCCCTTTGTGCGCAAGAGCGATGATACAGTCCTGGTTCTCCGCATATTTGTCAAGTATCCGCAAAATACTCTCCTTTTTCAGAAAGGGCTGGTCACTGACCATGAAAAGGATGGCATCGCAGGGCTCCAGTGCCCGGATCCCGAGCCGTATGCTCCTGCTGATTCCTTCCTCAGGGAGGGAATTCTCCACAGGCACAAAGCCTTCCCGCCCGGCAAGTTTCAGAATCCTCTCCTCCCCGCTTACCACAGCAACCTGGTGAAAGGCTTCTCCGGGAACTGCCTGAAAAGCCCGGCAGATCATGGGAATTCCTCTGACTGGCGCCAGAAGCTTATCTCCGCCGAACCGCTCGCCCTTTCCTGCCGCCAGTATGATACAGGATACCTTTTTTCCCATACCATCAACCTTCTTTCCGGCGGATGGCCATTTCATGCAGAATCCCTTCCAGGACACCGCCTCCGATCGCCCTTGCCTTGTCAGATACGGAATAACAGTGTCTGACCTCACATCTGGGATCGACATCTCCTGCCTTCATGCCGTCTGTCACCGGTGTCCCGGCCGGCAAAAGGCCTCGGAGGACACCGTCGATCTGGGCACAAACCGGCTTGCCGTCAACCCTGGCAACGACCTGTCCTTTCTGTACAATATCTCCGATCGATGCGATTGGTTCGAACATGCCGTCTCCGCTGCTGCGGATCAGCCGCTCTATGGTAAATCCGCCTATATCGCCCGGTACGCCGGTATTGGGGATGGCACTGCCCTCATAATAAACCCTGCCCAGATCGTGTCCCCGTTTGGTCTCTACCACGCAGTGGCAGTCCTCCGGTGCGATAAAGCCGGGTCCCACCCCGATGACAATGGGAGCGTCCGTTTTTCTGGTTCCTGTATTTTTTTTGGCAATGATGGCATCGACCAGAACGTCAGGCTGCAAGGCCGCGCGGCACTGACATTCCGGGTCTGTCAGTACAGCCACTTTGCCGGAAGCTGCCTCAGCCTGTGCCTCCCCGGCATCTGATACCAGGACTCCGGTGATTCCCTCTATACAGACCTCTTTCTGATAAACCGCGGAAGAAAAAGCTACCGTGCAGCGAACGGCTGTCGGCCTGGGAAGATCTGTCATAATCACCTGAAAACCGCTGCGGATCAGGCGGCAGGCGATTCCGCTCGCCAGATCTCCGGCTCCTTTTATCAAAACCAGCATGCTCATACAATTCCTCCTTCGGCTGCTTTTACTATGATTATCATGTAAATGTACCAAAAAAGCAATAACAAATCCCCGTTTTTTGTCACCCTCCCGCAGGCAGGAAAGCAGGGCAGGCATATTCCCATCCGATTATTTTTATGGTATGATTAGGAATACATTATGATTCGCAATAAGCACGCAGGAGCATCGCGCGCCGCGCGCGGTCTCATCAAACACCGCACACGAAATGGAGGTCATCATGAGCAAAGTGAGACGTATCTACGTAGAGAAAAAGCCCGACTATGCTGTCAGTGCCAGAGAACTCTACTCTAATATCAGCGAATATCTGGGAATTTCATCTGTCAAGTCCGTACGGGTCCTGGTTCGCTACGACATGGAAAACATATCAGACTCGACCTATGAAGAAGCGAAGGTCACCATCTTTTCGGAACCCCCGGTAGACTTTCTTTATGAAGAGCGCCTGCCTGTTCATGGCAATGAGGCTGTTTTTTCTGTGGAAGCCCTGCCCGGCCAGTTCGATCAGAGAGCCGATTCCGCAGAGCAGTGCGTCAGACTGCTGAGCCCCGATGAAAATCCTGTGATCCGCTGCGCTGTGACTTATGTCATTGACGGCAGCTGCACACAGCAGGAACTTGACCGGATCAAGAGCTTTTGCATCAACCCTGTTGATTCCAGAGAGAATAATGCAGAGAAGCCTGACACTCTGGCTATGGATTTCGCCGAGCCGGATGATGTCCTGATTTTTGACGGCTTTTGCTCTATGCCGGAAGCTGAGCTGAAGGCACTGTACGATTCTCTTGGCCTTGCCATGACTTTCCGTGACTTCCAGTTCATCCAGGACCACTTCCAGGCAGAGGAGAAGCGTGATCCCAGCATGACAGAGATCCGCGTTCTTGATACCTACTGGTCCGACCACTGCCGCCATACCACCTTCCAGACCGAGCTGAAGAACATCAGCTTTGAAGAGGGTGATTATTCTCAGGTTCTGAAGGATACCTTTGCCCTTTATGAGGCAGACCGCGCAGAGGTCTATGCCGGACGCAGCGATAAGTTCATCTGCCTGATGGACATTGCCCTCATGGCTATGAAAAAGCTGAAAAAAGACGGCAAACTCCAGGATCAGGAAGACACGGATGAGATCAACGCCTGCTCCATCATCGTTCCCATTGAGGTGGACGGCAAGACAGAGGAGTGGCTGGTTAACTTCAAAAATGAGACCCACAATCACCCGACTGAGATTGAGCCTTTCGGCGGTGCTGCTACCTGTCTGGGCGGAGCCATCCGCGACCCGCTTTCCGGCCGTACTTATGTTTATCAGGCCATGCGTGTAACCGGTGCTGCTGATCCCAGAGTGGCTGCTTCTGATACCCTTGAAGGCAAACTGCCCCAGAGAAAACTGGTTACGGAAGCTGCCCACGGATACAGCTCTTACGGCAACCAGATTGGTCTGGCGACCGGCCTGGTCAATGAGATCTACCATCCTGACTATGTGGCAAAGCGCATGGAGGTCGGCGCTGTTATGGCAGCTGCCCCCCGCAAAAATGTTACCAGACTGACCTCGGATCCGGGCGATCTGATCATTCTGCTGGGCGGCCGTACCGGCCGTGACGGCTGCGGCGGCGCTACCGGTTCTTCTAAGGCTCATAATACCCAGTCCATCGACACCTGCGGCGCAGAAGTACAGAAGGGCAACGCTCCCACAGAGCGTAAGCTCCAGCGTCTCTTCCGCCGTCCCGAAGCCAGCGTTCTGATCAAGAAATGCAATGACTTTGGCGCGGGCGGTGTATCTGTTGCCATCGGCGAGCTTGCTGCCGGCCTGCAGATCGACCTGGATAAGGTTCCCAAGAAATATGCCGGCCTGGACGGTACTGAGCTTGCTATTTCCGAGTCTCAGGAGCGTATGGCCGTTGTCATCGATCCCAAGGATGCCGATGCATTCATGAAATATGCAGACGAAGAAAATCTGGAAGCGACCTGCGTGGCAGTCGTTACCGAAGATCCCCGTCTGGTTCTTAGCTGGAGAGGCAAGGAAATCGTAAATATTTCCCGTGCTTTCCTGGATACCAACGGCGCGCATCAGGAGACCGAAGTTGTTGTTTCCTCTCCTTCCAGAGCCGACAGCTACTTTGATCAGATTCCTGACCACAGCGATATAAAGGCTGCCTGGCTTGCCTGCCTGTCTGACCTGAATGTCTGCTCCCAGCGCGGTCTGGTTGAAATGTTTGACGCCTCCATCGGTGCAGGCAGCGTCTATATGCCTTACGGCGGCCGCTACCAGCTGACACCGACCCAGTCTATGGCTGCCAAGATCCCGGTTCCGGAAGGAAAGTCTGATGCCGCTACCCTGATGAGCTACGGCTTCAACCCTTATCTGTCCAACTGGAGCCCTTATCACGGCGCAGCTTACGCGGTTGTGGAATCTGTGGCCAAGATTGTTGCCGCAGGCGGTGATTACAAGAAGATCCGTTTCTCCTTCCAGGAGTATTTCCGCCGCATGACCGAAGATCCCAAGGTATGGGGCGAGCCCATGAGCGCTCTGCTCGGTGCCTACACTGCCCAGAAGGGATTTGGCCTGCCTTCCATCGGCGGCAAGGATTCCATGTCCGGTTCCTTCAATGAGATCCATGTACCTGCTACCCTCATCTCCTTCGCAGTTGATGTTGCAAAGCAGCAGGAGATCATCACACCTGAGCTGAAAAAGGCCGGCAGCTGCATTGTCCGCTTTGATATTGCCCGCGATGCTGCTGATATGCCGGATTATGCCCAGATTTGTGCCCTCTATGACGCCATCCACGAGCTGACCGGAAACGGCACCATCATTTCCGCTTATACCCTTGGTTTCGGCGGCGCAGCGGCTGCTGTATCCAAGATGGCTTTCGGCAACAAGCTCGGCGTGCGCATCAACGATCAGATCCCGGCAGACAGCCTTTTCCGTCCTGCTGACTACGGCTGCATCCTGGCTGAAGTACCGGCAGACAAGCTGGCCGGCATCCAGGTGCCTTACACCATCTTCGGTGAGGTCATCAGCGATCCTGTCATCTGCTATCAGGATATGTCGCTCGCTATCGATGAGGCCATTGCAGCCTGGACAGGCACCTTAGAGCCGGTATTCCCGACCAGCTCCGGCGTAAAGCAGGAAACAGTCAGAGACCAGATCTTTGATTGCAAGGATGTGCGGATCTGCACCCATCCTATCGGGCAGCCCAAGGTATTTATCCCTGTATTCCCTGGTACCAACTGCGAGTATGACAGTGCCAGAGCTTTTGAGCGGGCAGGCGCCAAGGTACAGACACAGGTATTCAGAAATCTGACCGCAGACGGTGTTCGCGAGTCTGTAGAGGCCTTTGTCAAGGGCATTTCCGATGCCCAGATCCTCATGTTCCCCGGCGGCTTCTCTGCCGGTGACGAGCCTGAGGGTTCCGGCAAGTTCATCGCCACCGCCTTCCGCAACGAAAAGCTGCGTGAAGCTGTTATGAAGCTCCTGAATGAGCGCGATGGTCTGGCTCTGGGTATCTGCAACGGCTTCCAGGCCCTGATCAAGCTCGGTCTGGTTCCCTACGGAGAAATCACCCCCCAGCAGCCGGATTCCCCGACCCTGACCTTCAACAGCATCGGACGCCATATTTCAAGGATGGCCTACACCAAGGTCGTATCCAACCGGTCACCCTGGCTGTCCAAGGCAGAGCTTGGCGGTGTATACGCCATCCCCATCTCCCACGGTGAGGGACGTTTCGTAGCCAGCGACGCATGGCTTGACAAACTCTTTGCCAGTGGCTGCGTAGCTACCCAGTACGTTGACCTGAGCGGAGCACCGACTATGAACGAGGATTATAACCCCAACGGCTCCTATGCCGCCATCGAGGGCATCACCAGCCCGGACGGCCGCATCCTGGGCAAGATGGGACACTCCGAGCGAATCGGCGAAGGCGTAGCCAAGAACATCAGCGGCGACCAGAACCAGCTCATCTTCGAGAGCGGCGTAGCATATTTCAAATAAAATGATATAACATGAGACAGGGGACTGATCATCTGATCAGTCCCCTGTTTTTTTGTTGGTGGTATGCCCGGCTCTTTCACCCCTCCCCGAAGGGACTTGTTACCTCATATGTTCCGCTTGGCAAGTTTTGTGGTGGTAGGCCTGGCTCTTCTGCTACTCCCCGGAGGGACCTGCTACCTCATATGCTCCGCTTAACAAGTTTTGTGGTGGTAGGCCTCAGGCTTTTGCAGACTCCTGTATGCAGTCTCTACCACCAC
>CAMHFW010000062.1 GCA_946184675.1 uncultured Clostridia bacterium
CTTCATGCATTGTCAGCTTGAGTCAGCTTTTTTGGGAGCCTGGACAGTATGAAAGACAAGCTAGGGAAGTTCGTACTGTTTGGACCTCAAGCGCTGCCTTCATGAGTCGGCATTTAGAAAATTGAGGACAGTATGAAAGGCAAGTTAAACAAGTTCATACTGTCCACCCGTTCGCGCGAAAAAAAAACAAGTGGCGCAGCAATTTCGATTGTCGCAACCACTTGTTTTGCTTGTTATCCGATTCCATACTATCTATATCTACGAAGAGAGGGCGATGGTGCAGCGTCCTCCGGCGTCTACAAGCACCTGCAGGCTCTCAAAGCCGCCGGTGCGGAAATCTACGATAAAATCATCACCGTCTCTGTAAAAGGCAGCCTTGCACTTGAGATTAGAGATGCTCTCAATGAACTCGGGATCGTTATATTCGATATTCTGCATCAGATCATCAATACGTTTCTCGCAGTCGATCTGCTTGCCCATGGGCATCTCTACGTAATGAAGATAGAGGTGCTTTTCTTCATAAGAATTAGCAGCTTCGCATTTGTAGAAATAGCTGCCCGCGATCATGTAAGCGGCGTAAGCTGCTGCAAACTGTCTGTTATAACCCTTCTCAATGCTGCTGAAAGACTTCATATGACACTCTCCTTATTATAGTAAGAACGCGGTGCACATTCGCATTCCGCTGCGCTGCATGCTCATGTCGCGCTCTACATCTGTTCGCATAAAAGCACTTTTGTGTGAGCGGGCTCCCACCGTGCTTTATGTTCCATTTGTGCATCGCTTGTGCCTGGACTTGGACAGCGCGGTGCGTATTCGCATTCCGCTGCGCTGCATGCTCATGTTGCGCTGTCGCGCTATGTGTCCAGTCCATAATGTGTCTGCTTGTAAGCAAGCTTCCAGCAGCCAATTATGGTCTGGACACGCACCGCTTGTAGAAACGCACAAAAAAACAAGATGTAATCGGGCGCAGTGACGGCATACCGCCATCTACCCACAAAACATCTTGCTCAGAACAACTATCCGTCAGTTGCGCTACTATCATAGCACAGCTGTAAAAGCATGTCAATATGAGATTGTTTTATTTGCGGTTCAGATCCTTGTCCTTGGTGGAACGTTTGGCTACACCGCTGATATTTTTGGGAGTGTCTTTTTTCTTTCCGGCTGTCATGACTTTTTTTCCGGCCTTTTTGGCTTCTTTGCTTTCCTTTTCGGCCTGCTTCTTATCCTGATAATCTTTGAAGATCAGATAGCCGATGATGCCGATGCTGAGCAGGGCAGAGTAACCGCCTTTGTTTCCGTAAAAGGTAAATCCGCAGTAGACCATGATAATACCGCATATGATCAGAACAATGTATACCGGAATGTCTTTTTTCATATGATTACAACTCCCTTTAAATAATCAGGCGGCAGCTTCCGCTGCCGCCAGTCATTACCTGGTAATTAAAATTAATATGCCTGATGTGATAAGTTCAGATGACTTATTACATCGGATAAGGGTTAACGCCCATAGCTACCTCGATGAGGTATACTACGATAACAACGATACAGAAGATAACCATAGGAAGAGCGTTTGTACGAATGATCTTACCCTCGTTACCGTTTGTATTAGTTGTTGCGCAGGCAGCAACTACGTTGTTTACGCAAACCATGTTACCGATCGCACCACCCTGGTTCTGCAGAGCTACGATCAGGACAGTGTTCATACCAAGGATGGTAGCTGTCTCAAACTGCAGAGAGGAGAACAGGGTATTGGATACGGTGTTGGAACCGGACATGAAGGATCCGAGTACACCGATGAACGGAGCGATGATGAAGTAAGCGCCCTGGAAGATAGCTGCAAGGCCCTTAGCCATCTCGTTCAGCATGGAGCCGAGACCGAGGTCAGCGTTTGCTGTGTTACGGAAGATTGCAACAAGTGCGCAGCCGAAAAGCAGAGCAATGGCAGCACCCTTCAGCATGCTGAAGGACTTCTTCCATGCAGCGGAAACCTGCTCGCCGCTCATGCCGTGGATCGCGATGGTCAGGAGACCAACGATGATGAAGATGATACCGGGGCTCCAGAGGATTGCCCAGTTGAAGTTTGCACCAAACAGAGCGCCGGACTGGCCGGTACCGATGGTGAAGTTCTTCATAGCATCCAGGAAACCGATACCGAACTTCTGTCCTACACGGGTGAATACGAGAGCGATGATGATGATGATGTAGGGAGCCCATGCCTTGCCAAGACCCATCTTAACGGTGGTATCAGGTGCAGCAACCTGCTCTGTGGAGAGCCAGCTCTTGTCCCACTCTTCCTTCGGACCAAATGTCCATACATGCTTCGGAACAAGGATTCCGCGGCTGGTAAGGAAGATGGATACGAACAGAGTAACAATGGCAGCAACCAGAGATACAAGCTCGGGACCGATGAAAGCAGCAATTACAAGGTAAACAACATCGAATACGATACCAATTACAACGATGAAAGGAATAACCTCGATTGCGTTCTTCATAGCCTTGTGCTCAGCGTCCTTACCGAAGAGACGGCAGAGGATCGCAACGCCTACAAACATGATAACGAAAGCGCCGATTGCAAGAGGGATGGCTGTGTGAAGAGTAAGAGCCATCTTCCAGCCTTCGCCGTCGATACCAGCGTCAGTAACAGCCTGCTGTACGGTAGCGTATGCGGAGTTGGTAGGAGTACCTACAGCACCGTAACAAACCGGTACGGAGTTGAACTCCAGAGCAATGATAGCTGCTGCAAGAGGCGGGAAACCAACGGAGATCATCAGAGGAGCTGCAAGAGCTGCAGGGGTACCGAAACCGGCTGCGCCCTCGATGAATGCGCCAAAGATGAAGCCGATGATAATAGCCTGGATACGAGCATCCGGAGAAAGGCTGTTAAACATCTGGTTGATAGAAGACATAGCGCCTGACTGAGTCAGAGTGTTCATAATCAGCAGAGCGCCGAAGATGATAACACAAACGGTAACGCCGTCGAGCATACCGGAAATGGTAAAGCCGATGGCTCTGCCGATATTCATCTTCCATACTGCGATAGCGAAGATAACTGCCAGGATCCATGCGAGCGGAAGAGCACGCTTAGCGGGCCAGTTAAATCCAACCATCAGGACTACTGTCACAATGATGGGTATGAAAGCAAGAATAGCTAACATAACAATACCTCCTTAAAATCTTATCTGCATAAATCTGTCTCAGAATGCGGACCGCCAGGTTTCAATTCGTATAAAGAAACAGATATGCAAATATAAAAACTCCAGTCTCATTCTAGCATAACGTGTATTTTTTCGCAAGCAATAAAGCGGTATTTATAAAAAACATCTGAAAAAAATAAAATATTTGTAAACAATGACAAAAGTATTACAAAAACCATACATGAGCGAATACCCCTTTTCTATCTATTCAATGAGTAGAAAGTATGGTATAATATTTGCTCAGTATGTTCAGGAATTATTTGGCTGGAAGAGGGGAGGCAACGCGATAATGAGTACATATGCGGATGTGATTGTGGATCTGTCTGTGCGCAGCGTGGACCGTGTGTTTGCCTATCGCGTTCCGGACCATCTTCTGGACAAAGTGTTTATTGGCTGCAGTGTGAAAGTCCCTTTTGGAAAGGGCGGCCGCCTGCTGGACGCAATTGTGGTCGGGCTTTCGGCCCAGCCGGGATTTGAAGAGGACCGGATCCGTGATATTGCAAAGGTCAGGGAAGAAATCCCGGGAGTAAAGAGTCAGCTGATCATGCTGGCAGACTGGATGCATCGGCGCTACGGCGGTACTATGGCCCAGTCCCTCCGGACGGTCATGCCGGTCAAAAAGCCTGTAAAAGGCCTGCAGAAAGTAACTTATATTCTGAGCAGCCGCCAGCAGGCTGAGAAATTTTATCAAGAAAAAAAGGACAACAAACGGGAACGAGCCCGCGTGAAGATGATTGGCGCCATGCTGGAGGAACAGGACCAGGCGATTACCCGTGACAAGGCCATTTCCGGCCTTGGCATTTCTGCTTCTACCATCAGCAGCCTGCTCAGGGATGGCCTGATCCGCCAGGAGACGGAGCAGATCTACCGGCAGGCGGTCAGGGAGAGACTAGACGGCTGGGAAAGAGTCGTACTCAATGCTGACCAGCGAAGAATCGCGGATGCAGTGATCGCTTCCCACCGGTCCAGAAGTGAAGGATCCCGGGTGCCAGTGCATCTGATCCACGGAGTGACCGGCAGCGGCAAGACGGAAATATATATGGAACTCATGGAGGAGGTACTCCGGAGCGGACAGCAGGTGATTCTGCTGATTCCGGAGATTTCACTGACTCTGCAGACGGTCTCCAGATTTTATGCCAGATTCGGCGATCAGATTGCCGTCATGCATTCGAGGCTTTCCCGGGGAGAGCGCTGGGATCAGTTTGAGCGTGCTTCCAAGGGAGAAGCATCGATCATGATCGGTGCCAGATCTGCTTTGTTTACACCATTTGACCATCTTGGCATGATCATCATCGATGAGGAACAGGACGGCGCTTATCGGAGCGAGGTCACGCCCCGCTACCAGGCGGTGGAAACAGCTCTGGAGAGGGCGCGGCTTTCCGGGGCCAGCCTGGTGCTCGGATCCGCGACACCATCGCTTACTACCTATTATAATGCCCTGCAGGGCAGATATTTTCTGCACACGCTGAATCACCGGGCCAAAGAAGGGAGCGTGCTCCCGCCGGTTGATATCATCGATATGCGCAGCGAGTTCCGGATCGGAAATCTCAGTATCCTGAGCAAATCTCTCCGCCAGGCCATGCAGGAGTGCCTGGCAGATGGAAAGCAGATGATGCTCTTTCTGAACAGGCGCGGATTTGCGGGTTTTGTTTCCTGCAGAGACTGCGGATATGTATTTAAATGCCCTCACTGCGATGTTTCTATGACTTCGCATAGCGGCAAAAAGCTTCGCTGTCATTATTGCGGCACAGAGCGGATTCTGCCTGATCTTTGTCCATCTTGCGGTTCCCGGCATATCGCGGCTTTCGGGATCGGGACACAGAAGGTGGAGCAGATGCTGCGAAAGGAGTTCCCGCAGGCCAGGCTCCTGCGGATGGACCGCGATACGACTTCCGGCAAAAATGACATGGAGCAGATCATCCGTTCCTTTGCAGCCGGAGAGGCAGATATCCTGATCGGAACCCAGATGATCATCAAAGGACATGATTTCCCAAAAGTAACACTTGTGGGAGTTCTGGCAGCAGACCTGTCTATGTTTTCCGGCGATTATCTTTCCGGGGAGCGGACCTTTCAGATGCTGACCCAGGCTGCCGGCCGGGCCGGCAGGGGAAGCGATCCAGGCAGGGTGATCATTCAGACCTATCAGCCGGATAATTACTGTATACAGGCGGCAGCCAGACAGGATTATCAGGCATTTTATGAAGAAGAGATCAAGTTCCGGCAGGCGATGCGCTATCCGCCCTGCGCCCATATGCTGATGATAACGGCCGAGGGAGCAGATGATGAGCAGACGGCACAGGCCATGCAGTTTGCCAGGAAGCTGGCGGCAGAATCGGACCGGGTTGCGGTACAGGTGCTTGGGCCTTCCAGGGCTTCCATCACAAAAATAAGAGATCTCTACCGCTATGTGATGTATTTAAAATGTCCCGATGACAGGGAATTGATCCGCCTGCGCATGCTGATCGAGGAATCGCTGAAGAAGGCAGGCCTGGATAAAAAAATATATTTTTCTTATGATATGGATCCAATTTCACTATTTTGACACATTGAGGAGGTAAAGTAATTATGGCAATCAGAAAGCTCCGTTTTGAGGGAGATCCGATTTTGAATAAAAACTGCCGTGAGGTAAAGGAGATGACCCCGCGCCTGCAGGAACTGGCCCAGGATCTTCTGGACACCATGTATGAGCAGAATGGGGTAGGCCTGGCGGCTCCCCAGGTCGGCATTCTGCGCAGGATCGCAGTCATCGATGTCGGAGAAGGACCTTATGTCTTTGTCAACCCCCGCATCGTGGAGACTGAGGGCGAGCAGGTGGGCGATGAGGGCTGCCTGAGTGTTCCCGGTATGGCCGGATGCGTGCGCAGGCCCATGCGTGTGGTAACAGAGGCTTTCGACATCAATATGGAACCCTTCCGCGTGGAGGGAGAGGGTCTTTTTGCCAGGGCTATGTGCCATGAGTTTGATCATCTGGATGGTCACCTGTATACAGAAAAGGTAGAGGGTGAACTTCACGAGGCAGTATATGCGGATCCGGATGAGGAAGACTACGAAGAAGATTACGAGACAGAGGAGTGATCGCAGATGAAAGCGATTTTTATGGGTACGCCGGACTTTTCCGTGCCGGTGCTGCAGAAACTGATTGATATGGGAATTGAGGTTGAGGCTGTTGTGACACAGCCTGACCGGGCAAAGGGCCGCGGAAAGCAGGTACAGTTTTCTCCGGTCAAGGAGCTGGCAGTAAAGCATGACCTTGCTGTCTATCAGCCGCAGCGCCTGCGCAAGGAGCCGGACCTGATCGAAAAGATGCGCCAGATGGAGCCGGATGTGATTGTTGTAGTGGCATTCGGACAGATCCTGCCCCAGGAAGTTCTGGATATTCCCAGACTTGGCTGCGTCAATGTCCATGCGTCGCTTTTGCCCAAATACCGCGGCGCAGCCCCTATCCAGCATGTGATTCTGGACGGGGAGACTGTAACAGGCGTCACTACCATGCTGATGGACGCAGGACTGGATACCGGAGACATGCTGCTCAAGGCGGAAGTTCCGATTGACCCGAAGGAGACGGCGGACAGCCTGCATGACAAGCTGGCGGCCCTGGGAGCAGACCTGCTGGAAGAGACCCTGATCGGTCTGGAAAAAGGAGAGATTATCCCGCAGAAGCAGGATGAGAGTCTGACCGGTGCTTATGCTTCCATGATCAGCAAAGAAGACGGTGAGATCGATTTTACAGAGTCTGCTGTTCAGATCGAGAGAAGGATCCGTGCTATGACTTCCTGGCCGGGAGCATTTACCTGGATGGACGGGAAAATGCTCAAAATCTGGGAAGCCCAGGTTTGTGAAAAAAATGAAAACGGCCCTGTCTGCGGACAGGTGATCAGCAGCAAAGATACCCTGCTTGTGCAGACCGGAGACGGCATTTTGTCGATCACAAGTCTGCAGCTGCCCGGGAAAAAGCGCATGAGCAGTCAGGATTTTCTGCGAGGACATTCCATTCCTGCCGGCACAGTATTTGGCAGGAAGCCGGAATAGAGCAGACACTAACAGGAGGTTATTATGGGTTATTATCCGATGTATTTTGATCCGACATATCTTCTTGTCATCGTTGGTATTATTCTTTCTATGCTTGCCTCGGCCAAGGTGAAGAACACCTTCGCCCAGTACAGCAGGGTGCAGGCGGTGCGGGGGATGACCGGCGCACAGGTTGCTCAGTATATCCTGCGTCAGGAGGGAATCACAGATGTTACGGTTGGCAGGATCGCAGGAGACCTGACAGACCATTATGATCCCAGAAGCAAGACCCTCCGCCTTTCGGATACCGTTTACGGGTCGACCAGTGTGGCAGCTGTCAGCGTTGCGGCCCATGAATGCGGCCACGCCGTGCAGCACCAGCAGGGCTATGTGCCCCTTTCTCTGCGGTCGGCAATCGTGCCCGTGGCTAATTTCGGCGCCCACCTTTCCTGGCCCCTGGTCATTCTGGGCATCATCCTGGGAGGTATTCCCATCCTGATCAAGGTCGGCGTTCTGCTCTTTGCTGCAGTTGTAGCCTTCCACCTGATCACTCTGCCGGTAGAGTTCAATGCCTCTTCCAGAGGACTTAAGGTGCTGGAGAATTCGGGAATCCTGCAGGGCGAGGAAAATACCTATGCCAAAAAAGTGCTCGGGGCAGCAGCTCTGACCTACGTTGCAAGCGCAGCAGCCATGTCTCTTCAGCTTCTGCGTCTGCTGATTCTGACCAGAGGATACCGGAATAATGACTAAACATAAGCAGAAACCGCAGGTCAATACCCGCGAACTTGTATATGATATGCTCCTGCATATATTAAAGGAAGAAATGCCATCCCATCTGGTCCTGTCGGATACTCTGGACAGATATTCCTGGCTGGACAAGCAGGAACGCGCTTTTATGACCAGGCTGATGCGGGGAACTCTGCAGAATATCCTCTATCTGGATCAGGTTCTGCTCCAGTGCGCGGATATCAGGACAAAAAAACTGAAGATGCCGGTCCGTGTCATTGTTTACATGGGCGCTTTTCAGATTATGTGTATGGACTCGGTGCCGGACAGCGCGGCAGTTAATGAATCTGTCAAGCTGGCGCGGCGGCACGGATTTTCCAGCATGAGCGGCTTTGTAAATGCCGTTCTGCGCAGCGTGGCCGCAAAAAAAGAAAGCATAAAGACGCCGGATCCCGGGAAAGATCCCGCGGCATATCTTGCCTTCTGCTATTCGCTGCCGGAGTGGATCGGGAAGAGGTGGCTTTCACGTTATTCCTTCCAGACTTGTAAAGAAATGGCTGAATATATGCAGAGGCCGCAGCAGGTGACGGTTCGTGTACGCCGGCCTGAAGAGACGGATGAGATCATCCGCTCTCTTGCAGAACAAGGCGTAAGAGCACAAAAAGGGGAGATTTTCCCCTGGGCTTTGCATCTGGAAGGACTGGACAGCCTTCTGGTTCTGAAGGAATTCGCTCAGGGCAGGATCACCGTACAGGATGAAGGCGCCATGCTGGCAGCAGTCTGCACTGGAATCCGGGGCGGAGAGCGCATCATTGACTTGTGTGCAGCTCCGGGAGGAAAAAGCCTGCATATGGCGGACTTGCTTGGCGGCAGCGGAAGCGTTTCTGCAAGGGATATTTCACATGCAAAAACAGAAAGAATAGATGATAATCTGCAAAGAGCAAAGGCGGAGAATGTACAGACCATGGTCTGGGATGCCTGTGTCAGAAGGGAAGAGGACGTGGCGTCAGCAGATATCGTGATGGCAGACCTTCCCTGCTCAGGACTTGGCGTTCTGGGCCGGAAGGCAGACATACGCTATCAGGCAAGCCCGGAAAAGATCCGTTCTCTGGCAGAATTGCAAAAGCAGATTCTTACAGCCAGCCGTGAATATGTCAGACCGGGCGGCGTTCTGGTCTACAGCACATGCACCCTCACGGATGAGGAAAATGAAGAAATCAGAGAATGGATGCTAGAGGATACGCGTTTTGAAGCGGAGAGCCTGGATCCCTTCCTGCCGGATCCGTTAAAGGATTCCCGGACAGCGCAGGGGCAAATTCAGATCCTTCCCGGCAGATTTGGAACCGACGGGTTTTATATTGCCAGATTCAGGCGTGTACGATAAAAGCATCGGAGGAAAAGGCATGGAAAAAGCAGACATCAAATCGATGACGATGCCGGAACTGGAAGAATTTGTGACCGGGACCCTGGGAGAAAAGAAATACCGGGCGGCCCAGATTTATGACTGGATGCACGGTAAACTGGCAGATGACTTTTCAGACATGACCAATTTATCGCGCAGTTTGAGGGAACGTCTAACGCAGACAGCATCTCTGATACATCTGGAGACAGCAGACCGGCTGATCTCTGAACTTGACGGAACGAGAAAGTATCTCTTCCGTCTTCCGGATGACCGGATCATCGAGAGTGTTCTGATGATTTACCATCATGGTCACAGTGTCTGTATTTCATCACAGGTCGGCTGCCGGATGGGCTGCCGTTTCTGTGCTTCGACACTTGGCGGGCTGGAGCGGCAGATGCTGCCGTCGGAGATGCTGGATGAGATCTATCAGATCCAGAAAGACTGCGGACACCGTAT
>CAMHFW010000063.1 GCA_946184675.1 uncultured Clostridia bacterium
AGACGATTGATTCTCCTCTCATATATACCAAAAGAGCAATGACAAGCCAAAAGCGAATCATTGCTCTTTTTTCTTTGTTTGAAAAACAAAGAGCCGGCCGGCAAAGCGCCGGTCGGCCCCGAGGTTATTACTCTTCTTTCTTCACGAAAGTTTCGTCTGCTGCCGCTTTCACCATTTCATTCCAGGAGGAGAACTGTGTGCTCTCTTTCACAAATCCGTCAAAGACTTCTTCGTTGTAGACCCAGAGGATGGAGCCCCAGTTCAGGAAAACCGAGCTGGAAGACTGAAAGTCCATGAAATTAGTGAAATTGGTATACTTCTGCATAAACTCATCCGTAAAGATGGTATTAATGTATTTCCGAAGCTCAGGGGTCGCTTCAACTCTGAGAAAAGCCATGGTTCACCTCACTGTAGTATGATTATTCGTATTTCTTTGCAAGCTCGCTGGCAGGCATGCCGTAGAACTCTTCTGCCTTCTTGGTTACATAAGCCTCCCAGATCGGGTGGTCTGCGTTCATGTTCGGGCGAATCTCGTTCTCAATGCAGCCCGGGATCTCACCGTCTACAACGTGTCCAAGCTTGATGGAAAGGTACATGCCAGTCTCTCCCGGAGGGCACCCCGGAATGAACATGCCTTTGTCTTTATAACGCTTTGTGCAGTTTCCGTGCAGGATAATCTTGTCCGCCGGCTTGTCGGGAAGTTCGTTTCTAGGTCCGCAAAGGATAGAAATATCACTCTTCTCCTCATAAATACCAAGAGCTTTCAGTGTCTCCATGTTCAGGGCAAGAAGGGCCTGGCAGGAAGAACATGCGCCTTCGCAGCGGATATCGTACTCAGGCCAGCGGCTCTTCATATCACCAAGGTAAGGGATCCACATCTTGCGGTATACATCCTCAACCTTCTCGCCGATGACATCGATGCGGTCACGGTCTGCAACACCCAGCTCAGCCTCTTCTGCTGCCTTGAAGTAGGAAACGGCGTTGGTGTCGATACCTACAACATCGCATGCAATCAGGTCAAGAGCAACGGGGTCTGTGGAGCCCATGATGCAGCCTACATACAGAGGAGTCGGTGTATGAGGGGAGAAACCGGAAGCAACGTTGATCGCGTCAACGATGTTGATGTCCGGACGAACTGCCCACCAAACATCCATCATAGCAAGAGCAAGGTTCTGCTGATGCATGGTAGAATGCACCTGGTCCTGAACGGTTCCCTTGATATTCTTCAGTGCGCAGGAGAATACCATGGAAGCGTGTGCCTTCATAATAGGAAGGTTGATAATATGTTCTGCCTCAAGCAGGGTACGGGGAAGCTTGCAGTGCTTGATGTTGGACTTGTAACCTCTAACTGCAACATTGATCAGATCTGTATCTCTCTTGATGTCATAGAGTTCAATCTTGATTTTCTCGCCTGCTGCCTCAGCTGCAGCAGCCTCAGCCCTTACAACGTCAGCAATACCGGAAACCTCAAAGCACTCCAGGGTATCGCATCCGATCGCAGCGGACTCAGCAATGATGATTTTGCTGGGCATAGCCTTCTTTACTTCGCGGATAACGGCACGTACTACAGCCGGGCTGGTACATACAGCAGTCTCCGGTCCCTCAGCATGACCTGCGTTGGGCTTAAGCACAACCTTATCGCCTCTGGCGATCAGCTTGGTAACGCCGCCGAGCAGATCAAATACCTTTGTCACAGATGCCTGAACATCTGCAAGTCCTGTAGCCTGGTCAAGCTCTTTTGCGATTGCTACAACAGATCTCTTTTCTGTCATCTTGTGTTCCTCCTCACATTTAATTTCAATTTAATGTTTTTATTTGTGAAAGCATGAGACATGCTTACTGCACTGTTTTATTCTACATCTCCAGAAAATTGTGGTATAATACAGGAGTATACTTTCAATTCTAAATTCAAAAGGGAGAGATGTTTATGGATATCAATCGTCTGAATGAATTTATCACGCTTGCTACGCTTCTTAATTACAGTAAGGCTGCTAACAAGTTATATCTGACCCAGCCTGCGCTCAGTCGTCATATTCATGACCTGGAAAATACTCTTGGCGCTCCTCTTTTTATCAGAGACACCCACAGTGTCCACCTGACCAGCATTGGAGAGCTCTTCTACCATGAAGCCAAGGAAATCGTTGATCATTACAACCGGGCTCTGCTTCTGGTGAAAGAAGCTTCCATGAATACGACCGGTGAGATCAGACTCGGCTTTCTTGCAATGGCTTCTCAGAGTTTTCTTTCCGAGTTTGTCAGCAAGTTTACTGCTTCTCATCCCTCTGTCCGTCTTTATCTGAACAGCGGAACACTGGACAGTCTGCTCGGCCAGCTCAATGCAGGAGAGATCGATCTCAGCATCGTTACTTATATCACAAAAGATCTTCAGACTGGTCTGGAGAGTGAGACCATCAATCATTTCCCGCTCCGCGCAGTCATGCATCCCAATCACCCGCTGTCTGATCACGAGGTTCTCTCCATCAGTGATCTCTCCGGCTTCCCGATGATCAATTTTGATCCGGTTCAGAATCCGACCACTGCTGACTTTAATCGCCAGCTCTTTAAAAAAGTAGGAGCCAAATGCAATATTGTTGAAGAGATCAATTATGTAGAGGAAGGCATCTTCTTTGCCAGCATCAACCGTGGATTCTTTATTATTCCGGAGTACCTGGAAGGCGGCGTGCCAAGCACGATGCGGTACATACCCCTTTCTGATCCTCATTGCAGGATTTCTCTCAATCTTATTTGGAAGAAAAACAATTCCAATGATGCCCTGCAGAGTTTTGTCAATGAGTTCCGGGACTTCACCCGGAATCATACGCCAGTCTCCTGATGGCTGACCTCTTTTCTGAGTTTAGTATATCGTAGATTTTCAAAGGATGGAAATTCTCAAAAAAAGGATGGTTATACACTTATCGCATAACCACCTTGGAAATTGAGAATTTCCTTTTTTTTTGCCCGGATGATATCGTTAAAACATAAACAGGGGCATTCTCATACACCCTGCAGCTGAAACTGAATCGTAAAACAAAAACATATTTTTAATGGATCAAGGAGGGTTCAAACATGGCAACAGAAAACAGACCTTTAGCGCCTTACGTACAGCTTCCCGAGTTCGACGAGTACAAAGAGTGGTTTAAGAACTTTGCAGATCTGAAGCGTGAAGACGGCATCGTTCAGGTAACCTGGAAGACCAACGACGGTCCCATGCATCACAGCGGCATGTCTCACCGTGCCTGCTCCCAGCTGACACGCGTTCTTTCTCTCGATTATAAGAACGAGATCATCATCTTCACCCACATCGGTGATAACTGGATGATCGAGTCTGACGCTAATGGTTGGGAGACCTATTCCCAGCTTCCCAGACAGCGTTTCGAGCACCAGTATTTTGACGACACCAACCTGATCAAGAATATGGTATTTGACATTGATGTTCCTACCATCGGCGTTATGCCCGGTCCCGGCTTCCACTGGGATTCTGCTTTCCTTTGCGATGTAACGATCGTAACCGAAGATACCAAGATTGAGGTTCCTCACGCACAGGGCGGCCTTGTTCCCGGCGACGGCATGGGACTTATGTTCCAGCACTATCTTGGCACCAAGAGAGGCAACTACTACATGATGACCACCCGTCAGATCACGGCTCCTCAGCTGCTTGAGTGGGGTATGGTAAGCGAAGTAACTCCGAAGGGACAGGCTGTTGAGCGCGCATGGGAGATCGCACGTATGTGGAAGACCATGCCTTACGAGAACAGAACCATCATGTCCAACCTGGCAAAACGTCCGCTGAAGAAGCTTCTTATGGAAGACCTCAAGCTCCACACTGTCAGCGAGCAGTATGCTTCCCTTCTTCGTGTTGCTGCCGGCGACCTCGGCGATGAGAATTCCGCACAGCAGGATGAGAAGTATATCAGCCGCGTAAACGACTACAGATATGCGACTAAGGATATGGAGCAGCCCATGAATACAGATCTCTGGGTAAATATGCCCAAGCGCGCAAACGAATGGTTTGAGAAGGTACAGCGCGGCGAGATTGAGAATCCCTACGAGTTCGAGCACAGCAACGAACCTGACTGGTACAAGTATTAATCCATCATTTTCAATAATAAAATAATAAAGGAGATAAACAATGTCTGAAGTAAGACCTTTAGCCCCTTACGTAGAATTACCTGAGCTTGAAGTATATAAAGAGTGGTTCAAAGATTTTGCAGACCTCTACCGTGAGGATGGCATCCTCCAGGTAACCTGGAAGACCAACAACCATCAGATGTGCCACAGCGGTATGTCCCACCGTGCATGCTCCCAGCTGACACGCTGGATCTCTCTGGACTACAAGAATGAGATCGTAATCTTCACTCATATCGGCGACAGCTGGATGACCGAGTCCGATCCCAACGGTTGGGAAACCTATTCCGAGCTTCCTAAGGAGCGTTTCCAGCATCAGTATTTTGATGACACCAACCTGATCAAAAACATGGTATTTGACCTGGATGTTCCTACCATCGGTGCTATTCCCGGTTCCGGTTTCCACTGGGATTCCGCTATGCTCTGTGATGTGACCCTCGCTTCCGAGGATACCTGGATGGAAGTTCCTCACGCACACGGCGGCCTGGTTCCCGGCGACGGCATGGGACTTATGGCACAGCACTATTTCGGCACCAAGAGAGGCACCTATTACATGATGACCGCTCGTCAGTGGACTGCCCAGCAGATGCTTGACTGGGGTATGATCAGCGAGATCTGCCCGAAGGGCAAAGTTCTTGACCGTGCATGGGAAATTGCCCGCATGTGGAAGACCATGCCTTACGAGAACAGAACCATCATGTCCAACCTGGCAAAGCGCCCGCTTAAGAAGCTTTTCATGGATGATCTCAAGCTTCACACTGTCAGCGAGCAGTACGGTTCTCTTCTCCGTATCGCAGCAGGTGACATGGGTGACACCAATGCAGCACAGCAGGATGAGAAATACATCAGTCTGACCAACGACTGGCGCTATCAGGATCCCTGGATGCAGCAGATTCCGACCAGAGAAAGCTGGGCAGGTTTCCGTACCAAGCCTTTCGAGTGGTTCGAAAAGGTTCACGCCGGAGAAGCTGTTAACCCGTACGCACTTAACGAGAATCTGAAGCCTTACAGGCCTAAAAAAGAAGATTAATAATATTTAGGGAGGATTATATTAATGCCAACAACTGATACAAAAAAAGTAGGTTATAATTTCGGTGCCCGCGGATGGGGTATCGTAGGTTACGAAGTACTGCTTCTGTTCTTCATGACCGGTCTGACCGTAGATGGTCTGAACACCATCGTTCCCGCTATGGCGGAGTTTCACGGATGGGACTCCTCACTGATCCTGTCCTTCTCCACCCCCGCCGGAATCATCGCCCTGATCCTGACCATGTTCTGGGGCAAATTCATCAAGGCCATCGGTCTTAAGAAAACAACCGTTATTACTCTCTTTGCCGCAGCCGTTTCAGCAGCTGCATACGGCAATTCCACAACACCCACCATGTACCTGATCACCCTGATCTGCATGGTAACCCTGATCAACGCATTCGCTCTGATCTGCGGTATGTCCATTACCACAAACTGGTTCCCGACCAAAAAGGGTATTGTTATGGGTCTTACCACCATCGGTATGAACCTTGCTTCTGCTCTGGTTAACTGGGTTCTCAATTTCTTCCTTGGACTGACAGGCAACATTGCCGGCGCTATGACCTGCATGGGCGTATGCATCGCAATCGTAGGCGTTATCACACTTATTTTCGTACATGAGAAGCCTGAGGATGCCGGCTGCTATCCGGATAATGATCCTGAGGTTGCCAAGATGATCGCACAGGATGAGCTCGGTGGCGAGGAAAGCTCCCTTACCTACATCGATGTTCTCAAGAAACCCATCGTTTGGGCACTTGGTGTTGGTTACGGTTTCTTTGGTCTTGCAACAGTCGGCATTATGTCCCAGCTGGTTCCCTTCTTCATGACCACTCGCGGTCTGGACCTGAAAGGCGCTCTTACCATGATGACCATCGCAGCTCTGATCGGCTGTATCGGTTCCTGGGCATGGGGCGTACTTGACCAGAAGCTTGGTACCCAGCAGGCATCCTTCCTGTTCGGTATCTGGTACCTGGTAGGCATCGTTTTCCTGGTAATGCCGGGCAACCTGATGTACATCGGTCTCTTCATGCTTGGCTGCGCAATCGGCGGAAACGGCAACTTCGCTCCTTCCATGGCCGGTTTTGTATTCGGACGTAAAGACTTCGCCGTATCCTTCTCTGTAATGAACACAATCGTAGGTGTTGTAAGATCCTGCTCCTTCCTGGCGCTGGCTGTTACCTCCACTATGTTTGGCGGATTCACCGTTCCGTATATCATCTTCGGTGTACTTGCACTGATCGGCGGTGTTATCATCAGAGTTCTTAAGCTCAAGGGCGAATACGAAGGATAATTCTCAAGTTTACCTTACAAAAGGCCACTCCTCCACTACCCAGGGAGTGGCCTTTTCAGAACAACTACCTGCTAATAATACAGAATTATTTACTATGGAGGAAAACATGAAACAGATCAATACTGTAAATGGTACTATCTCTCCGCAGCAGATGGGCAGGACTCTGATGCATGAGCATTTTCTCTTCGGCTTTGCCGGATTTCAGGGAGATGCTACCCTGGGCGGTTTCAAAGAAGAAGAATATACCAGAGACTGCGTGCAGGCTGTGGAAGATGCCCGTGCCTACGGTGTATCTACCATCGTTGACGCTACCACCAATGAATGCGGCAGAAATGCCCGCTTCCTCAAAAAGATTGCAGATATGACAGGCATGAACATTATCTGCTCCACCGGCTTCTACTTCCAGGATGAAAGTGCTTTTGCCTATTGGAACTTCCGCAAAGGCTTTGCTGATATTCAGGAAGAGATTTTTGAAATGATGTATACCGAGCTGACAAAGGGTATCGAAGGAACTGACGTTAAAGCCGGCGTCATCAAACTGGCCAGCAGCTATAACCAGATTACTCCCATGGAAGAAATCTTCTTTAAGGCAGCTGCCAGAGCCCAGAAAGAGACCGGCTGCGTCATTATTACCCATACCCAGCTGGGTACTATGGGACCGGAGCAGGCCCAGCTTCTGATCAGTGAAGGCGCTGATCCCGGCAAGATTGCCATCGGCCACATGTGCGGCAGCACTGATATCGACTACCATGAGCGTGTCCTGAAGCAGGGTGTCTACATCAATATGGACCGTTTCGGTCTGGAGGGAGAACTTTTCCATACACCGACCGATGAGGAGCGTATGGATGTGATCAAAACTCTCGTTGACAAGGGGTACGGCAGCCAGATTATGCTCGGACATGATTCTGTTAATGTCAATCTGGGCCGCGGCCTGATCATGACCCCGAAGATGCAAGAGCTGATGAAGGATGCCAATATTCGCACCATCGGCAAAAAAGTCATCCCGGGGCTTGCAAAACGCGGCATGACCGAGGATCAGATTGAAGCCCTTCTGACAGCCAATCCGGCAGCCATCTTCTCCTAAGCAACTTTATACTGCTATTATAAAAAGCGGATGATTATTCATCCGCTCTTTTTTTATAGCTTGATATTAGAAAATGCTTTTTCTAGGGTGTCAGAATCACTTTCCCCAGGACTTTGTGGCCGTCCAGCAGTTCATGCGCCTTCCCGGCTTCTGCCAGCGGCAGCTCCGCCTGAATCACCGGTACCAGGTCTCCTGCTATCAGCCTGTCCATACAGATCTTACGGATCTTTGCCAGCCTTTCCGGCTTGTCATCATAAATATGGAATGAGAAGGACCGGATAGCCGAAGCATGACTGGAACGGCCAATGATGGTCTCCAGCTGGTCAAATTCCGGACTGCCCTCCAGCCAGTTATAGAGGACGATCATACCAAAATCCGCCAGAAACTCTAACTCTTCCTTCATATGAGGACCTGCCAGCTGATCCAGGATCAGGTCCGCTCCTCTCCCGCCCGTCAGTCTGAGAACCGCTTCCTTCTCATTTTCTGTCTGATAATTAAACACACCCTGTGCTCCCAGAGACCTCAGATACTCGCATTTCTCATCTGTGCTTGCTGAAGCCACAACCTGCCAGCCCTCCAGCAGGGCTGTCTGAATCACAGCAGTCCCGATTCCTCCGGAAGCACTGCGGATATACAGAGAATGACCGTCTGTACCTCTGCCAATCTCATTAAGCAATGCATAGGCTACCATATAATTCAGAAAGCCAGCAGCATATTTGATTGGAAACTCCTCTGGAAATACTGTTACGAACTTCTGAGGCACAGCAATATACTCTGCGTAAGCACCATAACCAAGTCCGGAATTGACACCCACCTGCATACCGGGCTCGATTCCTGTCACCTGCTCTCCCACTGCCTCTACAATACCTGCACATTCATTGCCGACCGTCAGGTTGGGAGGCATCTTTTCCAGGAAGGGACAGATCCCGCTTCGCATCACGAAGTCAGGCTTTCCAACGCCAATATATAAATTCTTAACCAGAACTTCATCCGGACCGGGAACCGGTTTTTCTATTTCTCTGTATATTAGTTCTTCTGGTCCTCCGAAACGATCAATCACAACTGCTTTCATGTTCTCCTCCGTATTACGGCAAAAAGCCAGTATGAAAACTGGCTCTTTGCTTATTTATGTCTGTTTTTTGATTAGAATTTGTGATGAAGTTTTAAAATCTCAATCAGCATCTTGTCACGATACTGGGCAATCTCCTGATTGGTATGACCAATCTCATCCGGGAAGTTTGCCATCATCTGGTCGATCTCAGCCTGAGCCTTTGCGCCGTAGTCATCCGGCAGTGTATCCCAGCTGGCGATATCCGCGCAGAGATTGTAACCGCCTGCCAGCATGTCCATCATAGCCTTCATGCCGTCCTTGTGGCCAAGCTGCATGATCATGTTGTGTCCGAAAATTGCCCAGCGGATTGCCGGTCCGAAGGTCAGAGCCTTGTCTGCGTCTTCTACGCTGCAGACGCCGCGCTCTACCAGGTCGATCATCTCGCGGAATACTGCAAGCTGCAGTCTGTTGCAGATATAACCGGGGCAGTCCTTATTCAGAACAACGGCTTCCTTGCCCAGCTTCTGATAAAAATCCTTCGCAAGCTCTACATTGGCAGGATCTGTCTTCTCGGTCTTTGTAATCTCAACCAGAGGAATCAGGTGAGGCGGATTGTAAGGATGACCGCCGACACATCTCTCAGGATGCACTGCCTTCTCTGTAATCTGTCCAAGCGGCAGTCCGGATGCACTGGTCGCATAGATAGCGTCAGCAGGTGCATAGGTCTCAATCTGCTCCAGCATGCTCTGCTTGATGGGCAGACGCTCCGGGCCGCTCTCCTGTACAAACTGAGCGTCCTTTACAGCATCTTCCATGCTTGTAGTGTAGCTGATTCTGGACAGAACCGCATCCTTATCTGCGATTGCACCGTTCTCCACCAGGAAATCGATATTGGATTCAATGGTCTTTTTGTCTGCTGCGATACAGTCATCATTGATGTCATATAATTTAACATTCAGTCCCTTCATTGCAAAGAGTACGGTCCAGCTGGAACCGATCACTCCGCCGCCGATGGAAGCTACGTTTTTAATATCTGCTGCTGTCATGATGCATTCCCTCTTTCTCAGATCATTTCATAAATGCCGGCTGCGCCCATTCCGCCGCCGATGCACATGGTAACCATTCCGTGCTTTTTATTGTTGTCCTGAAGATAATCAAGTGCCTTGCAGGTCAGGAAAGCGCCGGTTGCGCCCAT
>CAMHFW010000064.1 GCA_946184675.1 uncultured Clostridia bacterium
GCAGCTGATGAGATCGCAGAGACAGCAGCGGAACAGGCGGCAGCTGATGAGATCGTAGAGACAGCAGCGGAACAGGCGGCAGCTGATGAGATCACAGAGACAGCAGCGGAACAGGCGGCAGCTGATGAGATCGCAGAGACAGCAGCGGAACAGGCCGCGGCTTCTGAAATCATCGGGACTCAGCCGGAGCAGGCTCCGGCCACTCCGGTGAAGAAAGGCAGGAAGGCAGAGCCGGACCTGTCAGTCTTTTATCAGGAAATCGATGAAGAGGATTATGAGCAGGTCGGAACCGATGTAGCAGATGCCATCGCGCTGGCCTTTGAACAGGCAGTAAAGCCGGAAAACACGGCCGCAGCATCAGCATCAGCCGAGACCGCAGCATCAACAGCGGCGCAGTCCGCTGCAGACCGGCATATTTCCGGGACACATGTCCGCGGTACAGCCCGTGCAGGAGAGACCCCCAGGGCATATGAAGCAGAAGATACGGCCGGGGCGATTTCCGCAGGCGCTGTCAAAAAAGCAGCACCGGGCAGCGTCAGAAGGGTCCGCCGCATAGAAAAGAAAAACTGAGAACGCAGCCGTTTTGACTAGAGACGATAAGTAAGGGTGAGTGCAATGAATAGTTATTCTATATTGGGCGATTATGTAGCAGCAGATTTTCTCCCGGCACCGGAGAGCCGCTTCGAAGCGCAGCTGCCCTTTTCAGGCATCAGAAAGATTGTCCTGGACAGCAAAAGCAGCCGGGAAGAGGATGAGAGGGCAGTCAGAGAGTATCTGAAGCCGCTTTTTGAGAAAAAGGCAGACTATCTCCTGATCGATCTGCAGGACACAGGGATGCTGGAAGGTCCGCAGGAGGATGAGGCAGACCCCCTTCAGTGCAGCAGAAACCGCTGGAAACTTGTAATCGGTATTGCAGCACGGCAGATCCTGGAGGTATACGCACCGCAGGAGCTCATTGTAAATGAGCACTATTCCTCCACGGTATACCTGGACGGAGATGAATTCAGGACCTATGAAAACAGCGTCCGCATCGGCCGCTGCAACATGCTGATGCGCTTCCTTTTCACAGAGATTGAAAATGCGGCAAAGGGATGCCATATCATTCCTTTCCCGGTAGACGTCTTTGATGTCGCCATCCTCTGGGAGGGAGAAAAAGAGTATCAGTACCATCCCGGCTATTACAGCTACGGACAGAAAGCTATCCGGATCATTCTGGATCGGGACGTCACAAGCAGAGCGCAGGAAGAAAACAGGATTGCCATCGAGCATGAACAATGCAGCGAATATATGTCCTGGCTTTCCCAGGCACCGGTTCTGGCAGCGGAGGAAGATCGCGCACAGCGCCGCAGGATCCGCGGACTCAGACAGGAAGCCGCCGGCAGTGACTGGGTATTCCTTTACTGGGAAGAAAACATCTACGCGGCCGATTATCTGATCGAGCGCTATGATAACGGGATCTGGGAATATGTAGATATGATCGACGCAGTGACCGAACCCTGCGCCAGGGTCGAGGGACTTCTCCCCGATACCGAATACTACTTCCGGGTCAATGTAAAGGCAGAAGATACAGCAGGCAGATACGGACAGACGATTGTCTGCAGGACGAAGAAAACAGGAGAAGAATAAACGCTTCAGCAAACTGACAATAGTGAACAGACATGTTTTGAACAGACAGGAATGATATAAATGGACTGGTTCAGCCAGAGATTCAGTAATAAAGAGATGCTGCTGCGCGGCGCCCTGCTTGCGGTAATCGACGCCTTTGCCGTGGTCATTTCCATGGCGGGAGCCCTTTACATCAGGTGTGACTTCAGCTTCGGCGCCATAGATCCGCAGTTTCTCGATTCACTCGAGCAGTATTGGTGGATCAATGTGATCTGCACCCTGCTTATATTTGCAATCTGCAGTTTATATACAACGCTATGGAGATTTGCCAGCACGGTGGAAGCCCGCAATACAATCATTGCCATCATTCTTTCCACCATTGTGCAGATTGTCGGCATGCGCCTGCTGGGTCTTCCCATGCCCCGCAGCTACCCTCTGCTCTACATATTTCTGCTGGGTGTCATCACGACACTGGTGCGCTTCTCCTACCGCTTCCTGCGGATCGCAAAGCACAATATTTTCGACATGAAAGACATCCCGAAGGTCCGAACCATGATTGTCGGTGCCGGGGCAGCGGGATTTATGATTGTCAGGGAAATGAAAAACAGCAAGCATCTGCGCAGGGAAATCCCCTGTATCATTGATGACGACAGAGGAAAAAGAGGCACCCTCCTGCATGGCATTCCCGTTGTCGGCGGCATGAGAGATATCCCCCGCTGCGCGGAAAAATACGGGATCGAAGAGATCGTCATCGCCATCCCCAGCCTGACCGGCGACCGCCGCAGGGAGCTTCTGGAGATCTGTCAGCAGACCGGATGCAAGATCAAGGCTCTGCCTGGCATCTATCAGATCGTCAATGACGAAGTCAGCGTTTCCATGCTCCGCAATGTGGAGATCGAGGAGCTGCTGGGCCGCGATCCGGTGGATCTCAAGATCGAAGAAGTCATGGATTATGTCCACGGCAAGACCGTCCTGGTCACAGGCGGCGGCGGTTCCATCGGCAGCGAGCTCTGCCGGCAGATCGCCATGCATGAGCCTAAAAAGCTGATTATTTTCGATATCTATGAGAACAATGCCTACGAAGTGCAGAATGAGCTGCGCAAGTTCCATCCGGATTTGGACCTGGACGTGCAGATCGGCTCTATTCGTGACAAAGAGCGTGTCATGAGCCTCTTTGAGACCTTCCGCCCCAACCTGGTATTCCATGCGGCCGCTCACAAGCACGTCCCCCTCATGGAGGAAAGCACACACGACGCGGTTAAGAATAATATATTCGGCACCCGCAACGTAGCCTTGGCTGCAGACCGTTACAAAGCAGAAAAGATGGTTCTCATATCCACGGACAAGGCTGTCCGCCCCACTAATGTCATGGGTGCGACCAAGCGCGTCTGTGAAATGATCATCCAGTGCATGGCCCAGCGGTCAGATACCGTATTCGCGGCAGTCCGCTTCGGCAATGTCCTGGGCAGCAACGGGTCCGTGATCCCCATCTTCCGCAGACAGATCGCGGAAGGCGGCCCGGTCACCGTCACCCATCCCGATATCATTCGCTATTTCATGACCATTCCCGAGGCCGTCAGCCTGGTCCTCCAGTGCGGCGCCATGGCCAAAGGCGGAGAGATCTTCCTCCTGGATATGGGAGAGCCCGTCCGCATCCGCGAACTGGCCGAAAACATGATCCGCCTGAGCGGATTCAAACCGGGAGAAGACATCAAGATCGTCTACACCGGGCTCCGTCCCGGAGAGAAGCTCTATGAGGAGCTCCTGATCGACGACGAAAATATACAGAAGACAGCAAGAGAAGGCATCTTTGCAGCATCTCTTCCCGCAGAGGATGAGAGCAGGCTGCATGAGCAGCTCCAGAGAATGGAGACCCTGCTGGAGGATTCGGGCAGCGACATACGCGGACTCTTGCAGGAGATCGTGCCCGAATACAAAATCTGGAAAAATCCGGAGGATGAGGCGAATGATTGATCTTCATCTGCACATACTGCCCGGCGTGGACGACGGGGCCAGAAATATGGATGACACCTTGGGAATGGCAGACCTGGCTGCGCGCAGCGGCGTAACGACGCTGGTTGCCACGCCCCACAGCAATCAGATGGGGCGCTTTGAAAACTTCTGCTCACCGGCCCTGACGGCCGCCTTTGATGAGCTAGAGAATACAATTAAAAAAGAAAAAATCCCGCTGACCATCCTGCGGGGCATGGAAATCTATGCCAGCGAGGACATGGACCGTAAGATCCGGGACGGCAGGCTGACCGGCTTAAATAAAAGCCGCTACTATCTGGTCGAAGTCCCCTTCGGGGCACCGCCCGCCTGGATCGAAAATCGTCTGCAGGATATGCAGGCTCAGGGCATAACGCCCTTGATCGCCCATGTAGAGCGCTACTATTGCGTCCAGGACGATCCCATGCTGGTCTTCAACTGGCTTTACGCCGGCTGCCGGATCCAGGTCAACAAGGGAAGCTTTTTCGGAAGGTTTGGGTCCGCGGCCCACAGAACCGCCAGGATCCTGATGGAACATGACCTGATCACCTGCGTGGCCAGTGACGCCCACAGGCCAGACGTGCGAACTCCCTGGATGAGAGATATCCGGGATTACCTGACAGACCATGCAGGAGAGCACTACGCACATACGGTCCTGACCAGAAATCCGGAAAAGATCATTAATGATCAGCCCGTTCTCTTGCACGGGCGACCAATCGCCAGAAAGAAAAAGCATTTCTGGCAGTAAAAAAGAGAAGAAACTGCAAAAGCAGGTTCATCCAGAATAAAACAAGAAACGAGGAGCTTTACAAGCATCATGAAGAGAAGTTATCTGATTATCATCGTACTCTTTTTCATATCTGCTGTCCTGTTCGGATTTACCCAGGTCCGGGACTACATGGCCAATGCCGGCTCGCCGCCGGAGATCAGTATGGATACTGCCACCATTGAAGTACCGGTTGACGTGACGGATGAGCAGATCCTGGCAGGCATAACTGCCACCGATCCGGAAGACGGTGACCTGACCGACCAGCTCCTGGTCGAGTCCTTCAGCCGCTTTACAGGCAGAGGCAAGAGAACCGTCACCATCGGCGTGGCAGATTCCCAGGGCAAGGTGACCGAGGTCACCAGAAATATCGTCTACACAGACTATGAGTCTCCCAAGTTTGCCCTCACAGGCCCTCTGCAGCTGCCCATCACCAAATGTGATGATCCGCTGGCTCTGCTGACAGCATCCGATGAAATCGATGGAGATATCTCCAACAATATCGAGATTTCTTCAATCCCGGCTGAGTATGGTGAGAATCCTGGCGATTACGAGGTGGTATTCGCGGTATCCAACAGCGCGGGTGACAAGGTAGAGCTGCCTGTCACCGTAACCGTCTATGACAGCAAGGACACTCAGGGAGCACCGTCCATCACGCTGAGCCAGTATCTGGTCAATGTCAAAAAGGGTGACAAGATCGACCCCTGGGATTATGTGATTGCGGCTGAGTACGAGCGGACAAGCTACGAACGTGAAGAGGGCGGCAGCACACTCTACGCCACAAACGGGAAAACCAATGAAGATGACGACGTTTTGAGCCTTTCCAAGGGCGATTTCAATATAGCAAACACCGTTGACTGGAACGAGGAAGGGGTCTATGAGATCCTCTACCGTCTGGAAGATGAGAGTGACCGCACAGGCAGCCAGCGCCTTGTCGTGGTCGTAAACTAAAGGAGGGATGAGATATGGCAGGTGAATATGAAAACAAATCCCTGGAAAAAATCGATATCATCCCCTTCCTGATGGCCATTCTCCGCCACTGGTGGGCGATCTTGCTGCTTGGGCTGGCAGTCGCCCTTTTGGGAGACAGTATAGCGCATTTCCGCTATAAGCCCGTCTACCAGTCACAGTCGGTCTTTGTGGTCAGCTATAAGAGCCGGAGCAATGATATCTCCAGAAGTCTTTCCCACGCGCAGTCCACAGCCAAGGTCTTCTCTTCCATCATCGAGAGTGACGCTATGAAGAGAAAGGTTTCGGAGGAGTTAGGCGTAGAGACATTTCCGGCTGCAGCCAGTGCCAGCGTGCTGGAGTCCACCAACCTGATGACGCTCACTGTACGCGCTTCCGAGCCCATGACAGCCTACAAGACTATCCGCTGCATCATGGACAACTACAACAAGGTTACTGACTATGTCATGGAGAGCGTTCTCCTGGAAGTGTTGCAGGAGCCTTCCATTCCCAAGGGACCGGTCAGCACGGTCAATGACCGTCATATTCTGGTCCGCTATTTTATCTTGGGTATTGCAGTTGGGGTTCTCCTGTTCGGACTTATGAACGTTCTCAATGACACGGTTAAGAAGGAGTCTGATATTTCCGACAAGATTGCCGCAAGGCATCTTGGCACCATCTACCGGGACAAGCAGGGTAAAAAGCGTGTAAAACGCAAGGATTCCAAGCGTACCGTCAGCAGTCTGCTGATTACCAATCCTCTGCTCAGCTTCCGCTTTACGGAATCCACCCGAATGACGGCTACCCGTGTGCAGAGCCAGCTGGACCGTGCGGAAGCAAAAGTTCTCATGGTGACTTCTGTCGGCGAGCATGAAGGAAAATCCACGGTAGCGGCAAATATCGCAGTCACCCTGGCCCAGGCAGGAAAGAAGGTTCTCCTGATCGACTGCGACTTCCGCAAACCGACTCAGTACCTCTATTTTGAGGTTCCCAAGGAAGAGGCAGTCAACCTGCCTGAGATTCTGCGCAAGCACAGAGATTTCACTAATCTGATTCATGCCAGCAAGATTGAAAATCTTTACCTGATCGTCAACAAGGCAGCGTCCTTCAATGTGGATGAGTACCTGAACAACGGCGTGTATGAATATATTTTGAATTTCTCCAGACAGCAGATGGATTATGTCATTGTAGATACATCTCCTATGGCCCTGGTTTCAGAGACTGTGGATATAGCACAGCTGTGTGATGCTTCCCTGCTGGTTATCCGCCAGGATACGGTCCTGGCCCGCGACATCAACGACAGTATTGATGTTTTAAATGCAACTAATGGAAAAGTGATCGGCTGCGTACTAAACGATGCTTCCGGCCTGCGCGCCGGCAGCACGGACAAGTACGGCTACGGCGGTTACGGCGGTTATGGCTATGGCTACGGCAATTACGGAGGGCATTATGGAAAATGAACAAACCATGAACCGGGCAGACCGTGAAGATGATCTGCTCCGCGTGTCGATTATCGTCGATGGCATGTGGAAGGCCTTCCGCCGCTTCTGGTGGCTGGTGGCCATCCTGATTGTGCTGGGTGCGGGCATATCCTACGGCTATACCCGCCTGACCTATACGCCAACCTACGAAGCAAGCTCTACTTTCGTTGTGACCAGAAAGACCACGACCGGCAGCAGCTCAGACTACTACAATTCAATTATGGCAAAACAGCTGAGTGAATCCTTCCAGTATGTGCTCGACAGTAGTGTCCTCAGGCAGGTGGTTGCCGAGAGCCTGGGCATGAATGGCATTCCAGCTACTATCACCGTTGATAAAGTCACAGATACAGCCCTTTTCACCATCCGGGTCAAGGCTGCGGATCCTCAGACGGCCTATGATGTCCTGCAGGCTGTCAAGGAAAATTATCCTACCGTGGCGGAATTCGTCATCGGCAGTACCCAGCTGGATCTGCTTAGTGAGACTGGCGTACCGACGGAACCTTTAAATCAGCCTGAGTATCTCAACCATATGTTGATGGGGGCCTTGATTGGCCTGCTGATTGGTCTCCTTTTCCTTTTCCTGGTCTCCTCCGGCAGACAGACCATCAGCCGAAGCAGCCAGCTGGAAGAATATGTCAGCCTTACTTCCCTGGGCGAGGTGCCCAAGGTACAGTTTAAAAAGAGAAGCAGCGCGCATAAACCCCTGGTGCTCATGGACCAGAACGAGTCTGGCAATTCCCTGGGAGAGGCCATGCGCAGTATCCGGACCAAACTGGTCCGTCAGACCGATGCCAAGGGCATCAAAAAGATCATGATCACCAGTGCCTCCGCAGGCGAGGGCAAGACCACGATCTCTGTCAATCTGGCCATTTCTATGTCCCGCAAGGGCAAAAAAGTTATTCTCATTGATGCAGACCTTCGAAGCCCGGCCGTTGCCAAGGCTATGGGGCTGGAGGCACCTGAAGGCGGCACCATCGATGTCATAAAGGGAGAGCGCAGCTATGAAGACCTGCTGATTCCCTATGGCAAACACGGTCGCCTGCGCATCCTACCCGGCGGCAAGGCAGTGGGCAATCCGACCTCTCTGCTGGGTTCGGAAGCCTTTGCCAAACTGATCAATGATCTGGCAGCAGAAGCCGATTATCTGATCATAGATGCAGCCCCCTGCGGCATGCTGTCTGACGCATCCCTGATCGCACAGCAGGCTGAAGGCGTTGCCTTCGTCATCCGACAGGATTACTCCAGAATCAATCAGATCCTGGCAGGCGTAGAGACTATTGCCGATACCGGCATCACCATGCTGGGCTATATCATGAACTACATGGAATCCGGCATCACCGGCTATGGCTATGGCTACGGTTATGGTTATGGCTATGGTTACGGCTATGGCTATGGCCGACGCAAATACGGGTATGGCTATGGCGGCTACGGCGGCTATGGTTACGGAGAAAAAGAAGCCGTCCAGGAGCAACGCGATGAAGAACTGAAAAGGCAGCTTCGGGAAGCCAAGCTGGCCCAGGAGCGTGGAGAAGTAAAGACAGCAGACGAAGAGGAAGAAGAGGATTAAATGAAGTTTCTGATCATCACGAATCATTCCTATATGCTCTGGCAGTTTCGCAAGGAACTGATCCAAAAGCTCCTGCAAAAGGGAGAGGTCGTCATCAGTACTCCCTTCGTGGGACATGAGGATGATTTCAAAGCACTGGGGTGCCGCTGCATCGAGACTAAACTTGAGCGGCGTGGCACCAATCCCCTGCAGGAAGGTCGGCTGTTTGTCGAGTACTTGCTGCTTTTAAAGAAAGAAAAGCCTGATTTGGTAATCACTTATTCCATTAAGCCCAATATCTATGCCGGATTCTTGTGTCGTCTGCTGCATGTTTCCTATGCGGCGAACGTGCAGGGGTTGGGAACGGCTTTCCAGAGCAAGAAGATGGCAGCTGCCGCAACGATTCTGTACAGAATGGCACTGAAAAAGGCACGAACGGTATTTTTTGAAAATACAGGGAATGCAAAAATCTTCCTGCAGCGCAGGATTCTTCCCAGACGGCAAATTACCCTCCTGCACGGAGCAGGGGTCAATCTGGACCTCTACCAGGAAAAGCCTTATCCTTCCGAAGAAGGCGGCATCCGTTTCCTGTATCTTGGTCGCATCATGCGGGAAAAGGGGATGGACGAGCTGTTTCCGGTTATGGAAAGCCTGAAAGCCGAGTACGGGGAAAAAGTCCAGTTCGACTTCGTTGGATTCTTTGAAGATGATTATAAAGAAAAAGTAGAAGAGATGGACCGAGAAGGAATTATCCACTTTTATGGATTCCAGGAAAATCCCCAGCCCTACTATGAAGCGGCTCACTGCGTGGTCCTGCCCAGCTGGCATGAGGGAATGAGCAATGTGCTGCTGGAAGGAGCAGCCACCGGAAGAGCACTGATCTGCTCAGATATTCCCGGATGCCGGGAGGCAGTAGTAGACGGTGAGACAGGATTTCTGGCAACTGTAAAAGACAGAGAATCACTCTATCGGGCTATGAAGGCATTTTTAGCCCTTTCTCCCGAGCAGCGAGAGGAAATGGGCAGGAGAGGCCAAAAGAGGATAGAAAGAAACTTTGACCGGAAGCGTGTTGTGGATAAGACATTGCAGGCGCTGAAGATCTGATATTTGTATATATAAAGGACAGAAAACATGCGTTTATGGAAGGGCATATTGATTGGAACAGGTGCTGCAGCAGCTATATTAGGAATTGTGGCTGTTGTTAAGAAACCGAATAGC
>CAMHFW010000065.1 GCA_946184675.1 uncultured Clostridia bacterium
TTTGGGAGGCGGTAATTTATTTCTGCGCTACAGTGGGCATTTCAGACTTTCTGCTCAATACCCTGCTGCTGAGCAGGCAGAAGATTACAGAAGACAGGAATCTTCCGGGAACACTGGTCTGTGCCTGCCTGTTGCCGGGAGCCATCATCGCCTTTTTCCTGCTCCGGGTAGAGAACCCGGTCCGCCTGTCGACCTTGATCCCATGCTGCATTGCCATTACAGCAGGCAGCAGTGCCGGTGCCAGGTTTATGACAGGTCTGGATGGCAGCAAGGTCAGGCGATTTATGACCATAGCCCTGATTTTTTCACTTGCGGCCCTGCTTTTGCGCATCGGTCTGACCCGGGGCGTTTCGGGGACAGCCGCCGGACTTAGCGGAGTCAGACTGGCCCTGGCAGTCCTGCTTTCCTTTGCAGCAGGTGTGGTCAATATGATGGGAGTTCCCATGAAACCGGCCAATACGGCTATCTTTCTTCTCCTGGGACTGAGCCCTTTGAGCACTCTGACCATGGTTCTGGTTATGGCCTGCATCGGTCCTATGGGCGGCGGCCTGCCGGTCATCCGGAGCGGAGCCTATCATCAGAAGCTGGCCTGTGCCGCGGTGATATTCGGATCTGCAGGCGCAGTGATCGGGAGCATGGTGGCCATATCTCTGAGTGCGGGAATCTTAAATGCTCTTTTGATCCTGGTCATGATCATTGCGATCATATCCATGATCAGAAAATAAATATCTGACAAATCATTACATCATCATAAGGGAGGTTTTACAGATGAAAATCTGTGTACTGGTGGGAAGTCCGAAAGGGGAAGACAGCGTCACCCTGCAGACAGTATTATACTGGGAAAAGATGTTTCCGGGTCACAGCTGGGAGTTCCTGCAGGTTGGCAGACAGATCAAAAAGCTGGAAAAGGATTTTGAGGAAGCAGCCGGAAAACTGGAAGCGGCAGACCTGCTCCTGTTCTGCTATCCGGTCTACACCTTTATTGTACCAAGCCAGCTGCATCGTTTTATAGAACTGATGAAGATCCAGATCAGCAGCGGCAATCTGCATATCGCAGGGAAAAAGGCAGCCCAGATTACCACATCCAAGCATTTCTATGATGTGACTGCGCTTGCTTTCATCAAGGAAAACTGCCAGGATATGGGCTTATCTTATCTGGGGGCTCTTTCTGCGGATATGGAGGATCTGCTTCATAAAAAGGGCCAGAAGGAGGCCAGACAGTTTTTCCGCTATATCATGTGGAGAGCCGGAAAGGGAATCTGCGATCCGGTCATAAAAAGACCTGCAGAAAGGCCTTTTTACTATGTTCCCATGCCGGAAAAGAAGGTGAAATGGGAGCCTGTTGCATCTGAAAAAGGGAAAAAGCGGCCGGAGAATGAGGTTGTGATTGTGACAGACCTGAGTGATAATCCGCTTGATCCGTCCGCATCCCGTGTTCTGAGTGAGATGATTGCGGATTTCCGGTCACGATATCAGGGACCTTCCAGAGTGGTCGATCTTGCGCAGTATCCCTTCAAAGGAGGATGTCTGGGCTGCTTCCGCTGCGCATCGGATGGCGTCTGTATCTATAAGGACGGCTTTGACCGCTTCCTGCGGGAAGAGATCCAGACAGCTGCGGCCATAGTGTATGCATTTCAGATCAGGGATCATTCCATGGGAGCCAGATTTAAGATGTATGATGACAGGCAGTTCTGCAATGGCCACAGGACCGTTACCATGGGCATGCCGGTAGGTTATCTGGTCTGCGGAAATCTGGACGAAGAGCCCAATCTGCGTATGATCATGGAAGCAAGGGCAGATGTGGGCGGTAATTTCCTGGCGGGAATCGCCGCCGACGGAAAGGGTGTCTGTGATTTGGCGGCAGAACTGACTTATGCCCTGCGGACCGGGATCAGCCTGCCGAAACGATTCTACGGAGTGGGCGGCCTGAAGATCTTCCGGGATCTGATCTTCCAGATGCGCGGATTGATGAAGGAAGACCACCGATTCTATAAGGAGCATAAGTTTTATGATTTCCCGCAGAATCAGCCCGGCAAGATAGCTTTTATGTATCTGGCGGGAGCTATGATGACGAATCCCGTGATGCGAAAAAAAATGGGAGGGAAGATGACAGAAGGGATGCTTCTGCCTTACCGGAAGGTTCTGGAAGAAGCGCAGGCAAAAAGAAAATGATCAGACAAAAACCCAGACTGATCATCGCCTTTCCTTCTACTACGCAGGCAATCGAGATGGAGAGAAAATGCCGTGCGGCAGGGCTGCCCGGCCGCCTGATTCCGCTGCCCAGAGAAATCTCTGCCGGCTGCGGTATGGCCTGGATGGCGGAGCCGGATCAGGAAAAAGATCTGCGGGCATTGATCGGCCGTGAGGCAATCAAAACAGAAGGAATATACATTTTGTAAAAATTACGGGACAGTTTACAGCTGTCCCGTTAATATTTGTTCCAGTTCTTTTACAGAATGCGCAATCCGGTCTGCCCCTGCCGATAGGAGTTCCTCTTCGCTGCCGTATCCGAAGCTGACGCCCAGGGCGAAGACATGGTTCTCTTTTGCGCCGATCATATCAAAACTGCGGTCCCCGATCATGGCGCATCCTTTCCGGAAGCGGTCTTCATCAGCAGAATCTGTGCCGCCCGGGCTGCGCAGCTGATCCAGAGCTTTCCTTACCAGCATCGTTTTCTGATCTTTACCCGCTTTCCCTTTTTCTTCATGCATCATGCTTCCTACAACGATATCGAAGTAGTGGAGGATCCCGAAATTCTCCAGGATCTGAATGACAAAGGGCTGCGGTTTGCTGGAGGCGATCGCCAGCCGGATTCCGTTATTTTTGCAGGCGGAGAGCATCTGCCTGGTCCCGGGATACATGCTGCAGTCAAAAATAGCCTTCTGCTGTGTATAGTATTCCCGGTATTTGCTGACAGCAAATTCTGTTGTCTCCGGATCAAGATGGTATCGGCGTTCAAACTCTACATTCAGCGGGGGACCGACAAAGGACTCCAGATTGTGCAGATCCGGCTCATCGATTCCAACCGCGGCCAGTGCATACTGTACACTTCTGGTAATGCCGGGAGCTGATGCGGATATAGTTCCGTCGAGATCAAATAGAGCGTAGCGAAAGGTCATAATACCCTCCTATTGAAATATTCTGTCTTTAAGGATACAATATGTCTAGAGAAAACAAAGCAGGAGGAATCCATATGCAGCCAAGAAAAAAAATCGTCATCCTGGGCGGGGGAACCGGCACATCTTATGTCCTCCGCGGCTTAAAATATTTCCCTGTAGAGATCACTGCTGTTATCACAGTATCTGACGATGGCTCCAGTACAGGCAGACTGCGCAAAGAGTTTTCAACCCCTGCAGTCGGCGATATCCGTAAGGTCCTCAGCAGTCTTTCCACGCTTCCGGACGAAGTGCGGGATGTGATGGAATACCGGCTGAAAACCTACAGCGATCTGAACGGCCATGCCATGGGCAATCTGATTCTTACGTCTCTGATCAATGAGACCGGAAGCCTGAAAACAAGCATTCAGTACCTGAGCAGGATTCTTGATGTGAAGCATACCGTGCTGCCTCTCTCAGAGGATTTTCTGACTCTGATGGGTGAAACCGTTGAGGGAGATGTGATCGAAGGAGAAGAAGAGATCACATTTGCACACCGCAAGTACAAGAGCCTCTTTTATAAAGAGCAGCCGCACGTCCTGCCGGAAGTTATCAGCGCCATCCGGGAGGCAGATCTGATCATTCTCAGCATTGGCAGCCTGATCACCTCGGTCATCCCGAATATCATCTGCGGTGAGGTGGTCGATGCCATTCACGAAGCGGATGCAAAGGTCATGTACATCTGCAATGCCATGACCCAGCCGGGTGAGACGGACGGATTCGGTGTCAGCGATCATGTGAATGTGCTGGAGCATTATCTGGGCCAGGGAACCATTGACGTGGTCATAGCCAGCAATACAAAGGTGTCACCCCAGATGCTGGTCAGATATGAGACCCAGGAGCAGAAGAATCCGGTCCGTATCGATTATGAAAATATCATAGGCAAGCCTTATGAATTGATCGTAGAGGATTTGATGACGACGGCGGACGGGACGCTCAAGCATGACAGCATGAAGCTGAGCGCACTTATTTTCTCATATCTGATGCGTTAATAGATCTTTTTGATCTCACCGGTAAGACCGTAGGTTTTTTTAAAAGCCTCCAGTTCCTTGTCTGAACGGATCAGCATGACACCGGTGAATTTGCCGTTGTGTATATTACGAAAGCCGGCAGTTTGTTCGCCGGTGCAGATACTGCAGAGAATGGCAGGCTCCAGGTTTTCTTTGTCGTAGTCCTGTGTCTGCGTGGATTTTTTGCGAAACAACATAAAATCACTCCTTTCTTTACGTATATTTTATCAAAAGAACGGGCGTGCTGTAAACAGAAAGGGTATGATCATCCATGGAAAATCAGGAAAACACCTTTTCAAAAATATATGAAGTTGTCCGTAGGATTCCGCGTGGACGCGTGGCCAGCTACGGACAGGTGGCCGCTCTTGCAGGCAACCGCAGGTGGGCGCGTGTGGTCGGCTATGCCCTGCATGTCAATCCGGATCCGGAAGGCATCCCCTGTTACCGGGTGGTGACAAAGGATGGGAGAGTATCTGAGGCCTTTGCCTTTGGCGGCGGCAATCGGCAAATCGAGCTTCTGCAGGCAGACGGCGTGGAGTTTACAGACGGCCGCGTCGATATGAAAAGGTTCCAGTGGGAAACACCCTGGATATAAATTTACTAGCAGAAAGGCGAGACAGAAATGGAAAATGAAAAGGTAAAAAGCAGCAGGATTTCCGTTCGAAATATTGCTCTGATCGGAATGATGGCGGCATTGATGGCAGTGATTTCACAGATTTCTATCCCAATGCCCACAGGCGTTCCGGTTACTCTGCAGGTTTTCGGGCTGGCTTTTATCGGCATGATGATTGGCTGGAAGAGGGGTTTTTGCGCCATAGTGATCTATATCCTGGTTGGCCTGGCCGGAGCTCCGGTTTTTGCTAATTTTGGAGCAGGACCTGCAAGGCTGGTGGGCCCGGCCGGCGGTTATTTGATGGCCTGGCCTGTTATGGTTGCTCTGTGCGGAATCCGTTTTAACATGGAAAACCGAAAGATGAGGATCTTTATGACAGTTGTGTGTGCCATGGCAGGTCTTGCTGCTGTGGAAGTGTTCGGCGGATGGTGGTGGTCACATGTCGCCCAGAGTGATTTCGGGGCTATCATGATTTACTCTGCCGCTGCATTTATTCCAAAAGATGCAGTACTTACCCTGCTGGGACTCTTCTTTGGAGACAGGGTCAGGAAGGTGCTCAAAGCATCCGGACATGAGATCTAGAAAGAGCGGAAAGGAGTGATAGAATTGTCGCTGCTGAAACTTGGAAAAATCGTGATCAAGCGTAAGGTCATAGCCAGAGACATCATTGAGCTTGCGGCTGCTGTGACTGTTGCCGGAGGAACTGTTGCCTATATCGTGAAAGAAGCTCTGGAAAAGAGCAGGGAGTACAGGGAGCAGAATGATGAACAAGGGAAAAAGCTATAATGTCAACGTGCAGATGCCTGACTGGTTCAGGGCAACATTCAACCGGCAGACTCTGGGCAGGGGAGGAAAGCAGAATCTGAAAAGCATTCTGATTCCCTTCCTGATCACTCTTGTGATCGGCCTGGCCCGCTTCTATAAAGAGCTGCCGGCACTCAATATCAAGAGTCTTTCATGTTGGGGATTTCTCATTTCTGAGCTGCTGATTTACATCTTTGTGAAAGCTGTATACCTGTCTGTGAAAAAGGAAGAGGAAAAACATTTCCGCATTCCTGTGATTCTTACGGTCATTGCCGTTTTGGTTCTTGTGTTGGGGACAGCCTTCAGTGCCCGTATTTTTCACGCAAAAGCATACAGCAGGATTCTTCAGGTTACAGAAGGCAGCGTGGAGGACATCCCTTCTCAGGAGGGATCAGACGCGATCGCACTCATGGATACTTCGTCTGCGCAGATGCTGGGAGATCGTGAGATCGGATCGCTGACCAATCTGGTCAGCCAGTTTAATGTCGGTTCCTATATTCAGATTGATTACAGCAGCAGGCCGGTCAAGGTTGCCGCCCTGCGTTTTGATGGCTTCTTCAAGTGGATGGGAAACCGTGAACAGGGTGTTCCCGGTTATGTCGTTGTGGATCCCGTTGATATGGATGCGGACTATGTATCGCTTGAGAACGGGATGAAGTATGTGCCCTCAGCCTGGTTTCAGAGGAATCTTGGCCGCCAGCTCCGATTTCATTATCCGTCTCTGATGTTCCGCAATGTTCATTTTGAGATTGATGAAGACGGGAAGCCCTGGTACATCGCTCCTTATTATACTTATACAATAGGTCTTTTCGGCGGCGAGCAGGTCATGGGAGCCGTGATTGCAGATCCCGTGACTGGTGAGATGACCAGGTATGCAGCAGCTGATCTGCCCGGCTGGGTTGATGTAATCTATGACGGTGATCTGATCTGTCTTCAGTACAATGATGCCGCTCAGCTGCAGAACGGTTTCCTGAACACTCTGTTCGGACAGAAGGACTGTCGCAGGGTGACCACGATGAGCCGGGACGATGATGAAGATACCCTGTATCCGGATTTCGGTTATATCGCCAAGGGCGGTGATATCTGGATCTATACAGGCGTAACCAGTGTCAACGGGGACAGCTCCAACCTGGGATTTATTCTTTCCAACGAGCGCACGGAAGAGACCAGATTTATCACCTGTGCAGGGGCGGATGAGTTCTCTGCCATGCGAAGTGCCGAGGGCGAGGTGCAGGAAAAGAACTACAAGGCATCTTTCCCCAGCCTGATCAATGTGGATAACATTCCCACATACATTATGGTTCTCAAAGACGCGAATGGGCTGGTAAAAATGTATGCTGCCGTCAATGTAAATCAGTACAATATGGTAGCGACAGCTTCTACCCAGAAGGCCTGCATTGAAAAATACAATATGCTTGTGAAGGGAGAGATCTCTGCTGATCAGGCAGTTGATACAGAGGATGCGGTGCCTGAAATCGATACGTCTTCCTTTGCAGAAAAGCAGATCATGATCAGCAAGATCGAGACCATTGTGCAGCAGGGCAATACCTATATCTATATCGTAGATGAGGAAGGTCAGATCTATCATGCGAAATATGCGGATGTGATTGGTATGATCCTGCATGACGAAGGAGATACACTGACCATTCTGACGGACGGAACTAATTTCATCCTCCCTGAGGAATAAAGAAAGGAGGCGTAAAGATGGACAAGATATATATTGCGATCGATCTGAAGTCATTTTACGCCTCTGTAGAATGTTTTGAGAGAGGCCTGGACCCCTTGCGGACAAACCTGGTCGTAGCCGATGCCAGCCGGACAGAAAAAACTATCTGTCTGGCTGTTTCGCCTTCTCTGAAGGCTCATGGCATCTCCGGCAGGGCCCGCCTGTTTGAGGTCGTAGAGGGAACTGCCAGAGTAAATGCCCAACGGCTGAAAAAGGCGCCGGGCGGGAAGTTTACAGGGGCTTCCTACCTGGATGATGAGCTGAAAAATAATCCCGGATTATCCCTTGACTACATAGTTGCTCCGCCGCGCATGCGCCTGTATATGGATTACAGCTCCAGAGTTTATCATGTCTATCTGAAATACATTGCTCCGGAGGATATACAGGTCTATTCTATTGACGAAGTATTTATCGACGCAACTTCCTATTTATCTCTGTATGGGCTTTCTGCACATGACCTGGCCATGAAAATGATCATGGAGGTCCTGCAGGAAACCGGTGTTACTGCGACTGCCGGGATCGGAACCAATCTTTATCTGGCTAAGATCGCCATGGATATCTACGCCAAGAAGATGAAGCCGGATGAGAATGGTGTCCGGATCGCTCAGCTGGATGAAATGAGCTACCGTCGGGAACTCTGGACCCATCAGCCCATTACGGATTTCTGGCGCGTTGGACGCGGATACGCCCGAAAGCTCAGGGAAAACGGACTCTATACCATGGGAGACATCGCCAGGTGCAGTCTGGGAAGAGCAGATGAGTTTCACAATGAGGATCTGCTGTACCGTTTGTTCGGAATCAATGCAGAACTTCTGATAGACCATGCCTGGGGCTGGGAGCCGGTCACGATTGCAGACATACGTGCCTATCAGCCTAAATCAAAGAGTATCAGCACCGCCCAGGTCCTCATGTCTCCTTATGATAAGGCAAAGGCCAGAGTGGTCGTGATGGAGATGGCAGATGCCATGGCGCTTGATCTGGTGGATAAGCAGCTGATGACAGACCAGATGGTTCTGACGCTCAATTATGACATTGAAAATCTGCAGGATCAGGTGCGCAGGTCCGCTTATCATGGAGAGGTCGCTACAGACTATTATGGCAGAAAGGTTCCAAAGCATGCACATGGGTCTGCGAATCTGGGAAAACATACTTCCTCCTCCAGGAAGATTCTGGAAGCTGTCATGGACCTCTTTGACCGGATCGCGGATGAATCCCTTCTGATCCGGCGGATCACGCTGGGGGCCAATAATATTCTGCAGGAAGAAGAGGCAAAAGAACCGGCAGTCTATGAGCAGATGGATCTTTTTACGGACTATGAGGCTCTGGAAAAGAAAAAGGAAGAAGAGAGAGCCGGTCTGGAAAAAGAGAAGAATCTGCAGAAAGCTCTTCTGGGGATCAAGAAAAAATACGGTAAGAATGCCATCCTGAAAGGAACGGATCTGCAGGAAGGCGCTACCATGATTGAAAGGAATAATCAGATCGGAGGGCATAAATCATGAAAGGGCCTTATGATGATATCATAGATCTTCCGCACCATGTGTCTGAGCGGCGGACACATATCTCCATGGAGATGCGGGCTGCCCAGTTTTCCCCATTCGCCGCCCTGACCGGATTTGAGGCTGTTATTGAGGAGACAGAAGAGAAAGTCCGGCTGGCAGCAGAAGATAACGGATACCGGAAATTTGATTTCTGATTTCACAAAACGTTCACAAAGTACACACCTTTTGTACCTATTGCTTTGATATTCTTATTGCAGATCAGAGAAAGCGATCTGAAAAAAGGAGATGAGAGCATGGCACAAAAGGTGTTTGAACGTTATGAGAAAAAAAATCTGCTGACAGGTGACCAGTACAGGGCGCTTTGCAGGATCCTCCCGCAGTATATGGAGTCGGATGACTTCACCAATTATACGATTCAGAATATCTATTATGACACAGAAAAATATGAACTGATCCGTGCTTCCATCGAGAAGCCGAAATACAAAGAAAAGATGCGTGTACGCATGTACGGAAAGCAGGTAACCGAAAGGGCTAAAGTATTTCTGGAACTGAAGAAAAAATATGCCCGTGTTGTCTACAAGCGCAGAGAAGAGATGCCTTATCTGCAGGCCAGGGCATTTCTGCATAACGGAATCTACAAAGACGAGAAGAGCCAGATCCTGCGTGAGATCGAATATACCATGC
>CAMHFW010000066.1 GCA_946184675.1 uncultured Clostridia bacterium
GAACTACCGAATATTACGCCTCATGTATTTCGTCATACATTCTGTACGAATCTGGCGAATGCAGGGATGGATATTAAGAATCTGCAGTATCTCATGGGACACTCTGATGTAGGAGTGACACTGAATGTTTATTCTCATTCCAGCTATGATCATGCGGCAGATCAGCTCCAGAAATTGGCTCCGATTGTCAGGTTTCATATGCCGGAAAACACGTCAGAATTTACGCCAAACCTTACGCCAGACCTTACGCCAATTTTTACGAAAACGTGGCGTAAGATGGCGTAGAGATGCGTAGAGTTATGAAATGGAAAAGCTCTGAAAGTGGCTTAAATACAGGGTTTTTGAAGGGTTATGAAGAGATGAAAAAAGTTATGTTTGTCTGCTGGGGCAATATCTGCAGGAGCCCCATGGCAGAGTTTGTTTTCAAAGAGATGGTAAAAAAACGTCACCTGGAAGATCAGTTTGAGATTGCCTCATGTGCGATTTCGTCCGAAGAAATCTGGAATGGGAGAGGCAACCCGGTCTACCCGCCGGCCAGAAGGATGCTGGCTGCGCATGGTATTGACTGCACAGGAAAACGGGCTGTGCAGATCAAAAAAGAGGATTACAGGCATTACGACTATATTATCGCCATGGAGCAGCATCATATCCGCCATATGGAGCGGGTCTTCGGCGGAGATCCGGAGGGAAAGTTATCTCTGCTTATGGATTATACGAACAGGCCCGGTCCTGTGGCAGACCCCTGGTATACCGATGACTTTGAAACAGCTTACACAGATATTGAGGAGGGCTGTGCCGGTTTCCTGGAAAAGATTCTGTGTGAAATAAGAGGATGAAAAAAATTGAACGTTGAAATTGCCTGACATTGATTGTATAATAGGCAATGGACGCGTCTGATACGGCGCTGCCTTTGAAAATCACAGAAGAAAGACAGGTATTATAATATGACTTTAATGAAAGAATGGGATAAGCTTGCCCAGCAGTACAATGCAAATCAGAAGATGGCACAGGACTTCTGGACTGATTATTACATGAAGGAAAAGGCTGTCTATGAACAGCTTCTGACACAGCCCGTAGAGGCCCATACAGGTACGGTTGCAGAGCTTGCAGAGAAGTTCGGCATGGATGAGGTTTATTTTGGCGCTTTCCTGGATGGCATCAACGAGAGCATCAAGCAGCCCAATCCGGTGGATGAGATCGAGCGTGATTCTGTTGTTAATATCGACATCGATCTGGAGAAGCTTTATTACAACATGGTAGCAGCCAAGGCTGACTGGCTTTATGAACTGCCCCAGTGGGATGATCTGCTCAGCCAGGAGAGAAGAGAAGAACTCTACAAAGAGCAGAAGAGATCTATGACGGTCAGAAAACCGAAAAAGGTTATGCCCAATGATCCCTGTCCCTGCGGCAGCGGCAAGAAGTACAAGAAGTGCTGCGGCAGATAAGAGGCTGATTTTTTATAATACGAGAACTATTCAGAGCCTCATCTCGCCATATAGATTTTTGTTCAATGTGCCTTAGGAAAGCAAGCTTTCCATGTCACCTTGTCCAAAAATCTGCATGGCTCTGAATAGTTACCATATTGTGCAAAGTGTGTCGGTAAATAAATACATTTTCGCGAAAGTGTATTTGTTTGCCGACACATTTTTTATTTGTGCATATGTACAATAATATTCAGATAGATTATAATTGCAAAAGCAAAATGGCAAAAGAATAGGAAGGAAGGGTTTTGCGTATATGAGCCTTCTGGAAATTATTGTAATTTCTATAGGCCTTTCGCTCGATGTTTTTGCCGTTGTAGTCTGTTATGGCGCAGTCTTGCTTAAGGTTGAGCGGTCCAAACTGATCAAGATTATATTGATTTTCAGCTTGTGGCAGGTCGGCGCTGTAGTTGCAGGATGCTGGATCATGCGGATTCCCTATCTGTCAGATGCGGTGAGCGTGATGCGTCCCCTGTGGCAGCTGTTTACCGTGATTATTTTTATTTCGCTCGGGATCTATATGCTCTATAAGGCCTGGCGAAATGAACCGATCCTGGAACGGCTCAGTGATGTCAGGGCCGGGCAGGTCTGTATCGCAGCCTGTTTTACAGGAATCGATGCCGTGATCGCGGGAGTGGGCTTTGGTTTTATGAGAACGATCATAACTCCTGTGGCGCTCAGCATGCTGATCATTACCGTTCTGGTTGTAATCGGAGGAATCTATACAGGCTACCGGCTGGGGTATGAACAAAAGACGAAGGCGTACAATATCGGCGGCCTGCTGCTGTTGATCTCGGCAGTCAATATCATTGTCAAATATATGGCTGTATCCATTTAAAAGCTGCACAGATGGAATGGCCAGTATCATAAAGCAAAAAAGGAGAGAAATCATTATGGCAAATAAAGTGACAGAGGTTTTTGAAAAAGCATCCCACAAAGCCCAGAGAGCGGCAGCTTCTGCAATTGTTGACAGAGTGCTGTCCAAACTCTATAAGGACAGAACACAGGCTTACCTGGATATCATCGACCTGGCAGAGACATTCTGGAAGGGCGATTATCCGCATGAAGCTTTTGAAAAGGTAAGAGAAGTAGTCAAGGACCCTGATAACAGATGGGTGCGCTATATCAACAGCATCATTGATGAGACAGATAAGAATGTCGCTAAGATGACCCTGCTCAACATGGGCTTTGAAGCATTCCTGCGCGGCACCAAGACCATCCGTAAAAACAGAGAGATCTACAAGTGCAATATTCCCTGGCTGATTCTCTTTGACCCGACCACAGCCTGCAACATGCACTGCAAGGGATGCTGGTCTGGCACATATGGCAATAAGTACAATCTTTCCTTTGAAGATATGGATAAGATCATTACCCAGGGCAAGGAACTTGGCGTATATCTCTATCTGCTGACAGGCGGTGAGCCTACCGTGCGTAAGAAGGATATCATCCGTCTGGCTGAGAAGCATCGCGACGTAGAGATTGCTATGTTTACCAACTCCACCTTGATTGATGATGCTTTCTGTCAGGAATGCGTTCGTCTGGGCAACCTGACCTTCCTGCTGTCCATCGAAGGTACGCCGGATACCAATGATGCCCGCCGCGGTGAAGGCCATTATGCAGCTGTTATGCGCGCTATGGACCTGCTGAAAAAGTACGGCATTATCTTTGGTACATCCATCTGCTATACCAGCCAGAATATCGATGCAGTTACCAGTGATGAGTTCTTCCGCATGATTTCTGAGAAGGGTGCAAGATACGGTTTCTATTTCCACTATATGCCGGTTGGAAACAATGCTGTACCTGCGCTGATGCCTACAATGGAGCAGCGTGAATACATGATCAAGAGAATCCGTTATATCCGTTCTAAGGAGAGCGATATCCAGTTCTATCCTATGGACTTCCAGAATGACGGTGAGTATGTAGGCGGATGTATCGCCGGAGGAAGAAACTACTTCCATATCAACTCCAACGGCGACGCGGAGCCCTGCGTATTTATCCATTATTCCAACGCTAACATTCATGACAGCTCCATCCTGGAGATCCTGCAGAGCCCGCTCTTTATGGCTTACCACAAGGGTCAGCCCTTCAATCACAACCATCTTCGTCCCTGCCCGATGCTGGAGAATCCGGAGCTTCTGCAGAAGATGGTGCATGAGACAGGCGCTCACAGCACCAACCTGGAGTCTCCGGAGAGCGTAGAGCATCTCTGCGCAAAATGCAAGGAGTATGCAGCAAACTGGCAGCCCAATGCTGACAGAATCTGGAATGCCCAGGAGAAGCATGTCAAAACTTACAACAATTACGCAAAAGACTGATCTGAAATCGGATTATAAAAGACCCGGATTCCCCTTTTTGGGAAATCCGGGTTTCTTTTTTGGAAAAGTGTGATATAATACAATATCTAAGTCTCTTTTCATATGGAAAAGAACATGCAGGGGGATTTGCTTTGGACCGTAAGAAAAAGATGACCAGAACGATGATCTGTGACAGTCTCAAAACACTGATGCACGCGCATCCTTTTGAGAAAATCACGATCCGTATGATCACAGATGAAGCCGGTGTGATCCGGCCTACTTTTTACAATTATTTTTATGACAAGTATGAGGTGCTTGAGACCATTCTGACAGAGGAGGTCATTGATAAGGTACAGCTCATGTTTGATCAGAAGATGTATACAGAGGGCATCAAGCTGCTTTTTGTCAGCATGAAAAATGATGAAGCCTTTTATCGCAAGGCTTTTCAGGTTGGCGGCCAGAATTCTTTTCAGAAGATGCTGGAGAAGAGGCTTTACCAGCTGATCATGTCGGTTCTGGACAACGCCTATATCCCCCCGGAGACCAGTAACCAGATCATCTCAAAATCCCTGGTAGCCAGACACTATTCCATTTCCCTGGCCAGCATGCTGGAGGCTTGGACCAGCGGCGAGTTCCGCCATTTTCCGACCGATGATATGGTGGATGCTTTTATGTTCATTCTGACTCATAAGATCACTGATTTTGTCAGCCTTGACTGATTATCTTCTCCGGATATTGTAGGAGAATTTAGCCATCAGCAAGGCTGCTTTTTCTGCTGCGTCCGCGTCATAAAAAGATATGCGGAGGACACCTTCTTCAAATTCACGGTTGTGAATGATCCCGATGTTTTTTATATTGATTCCGTTAGACGCCAATATTGTCGCAATGGTAGCGATAGCACCAGATTCGTCGATGATATCGGCGTATATTTCATATGCGGGCATAATGCTGCCGTTCATGCGGGAAGGCATATCGTCTCTGTAATCTTTAGCGGATTGGAAGAAACTGTGAAGGGATTGTCCGCTTCCGGTCCGGATGGCATCAGCCACTTTCTGCAGAGAGGCATCATATATATCAATGGCATCCAGCAGGGGACCGCTGTTTTCCAGACATATAGATTCCCACATGTCCGGGGAGGAGGAGGCGATCCTTGTGATATCGCGGAATCCGCCGGCTGCTAGCTGGCGCATCAGACCTTCCTGGGAATCCTGATCTTTGACCAGATTGACCAGAGCATAGGCGATTACATGGGGGAGATGGCTGATTGCGGCAGTGACCCGGTCATGTTCCCTGTAATCGATCACAACAGGGACAGCGCCGGTCATGGCTGCCAGTTTTTTGAGCCTGGAGACTTTGTTTTCATCCGAAAACATGGAGGGAGTGATCAGATAGTAGGCGTTTTCCAGCAGACGATCTGTGGCATTGGCATAGCCGGTCCGTTCTGATCCGGTCATAGGATGTCCGCCGATGAAACGGTCTTCTATGCCAAGCCGGCGCGCAGCTTCCTGAATACTGCCTTTGACACTGCCTACATCTGTAATGATGCAGGATGGCGGCAGCAGGTCTTTTAATACGGATAAACAGGAAATATTTACGGAAACCGGCATGCAGAGAATCACAATATCACATTTGGAAAAAGAGTCATCGATCTGATCGGTCGCTTCATTGATCGTGCCGTCAGCCATGGCTGCGACAAGGCTTTCTCTTGACCGGTTATATGCAATCATCCGGATGTCGGGAGTAGTTCTGCGAAGTGCTTTGGCGATGGAACCGCCGATCAGGCCAAGACCGATAAAGCCAACTGTCAGTTCTTTCATGATAGTGATCCTCCGTTAATCAGATTTTACTCAGTCTAACATAGTTTTTATCAAAAAGCAAAATCTGACAAAAAAATATTGGTTATCATTGAAAACTTCTGTAAAGTTTAGTAAAATGGTGTATACAGGCTCTGTTTTTCAGGGCAATCAAACTTTCGGAGGCTTATGTGTATGGGTTCATATGAAGTTACCAGCAAACACGACCCGGAGACCTGGCTTAAGATCTGGGATTCCAGAGTTGTAGTGCTTAATTCTAAAAACCGCGGTGCGTATGGCAATTCTAACTGTTATTATGGTCTGCATGATGCGGACGATCTGATGGTTTTCCTGCATCGCGATGGATCGGGAATCTATCTGGCCACACGTTTTGAGGGAAAGATTCGTCCTGAGGGCAGCGGAAGCCGGATCAGCGGTCGTTTTACCCGGAAAAAAGAGGCTGTCATTTTCCTGTGGTTTGCAGTAGGCATGATGCTTCTTGGGGGAATATCCCAACTGGCTATGGGAGCAGGTTTTCTGCGTTCGCTCCTGTTCTTTGCAATTGCAGCTATCTGCTTCGTGATCCAGAAGTATACACCGAAAAAGGATGTAGACATGGTAAAGAAACTGCTCACGGAGATTTCCGAAGCTGAGTATCATCCGGAAGAGGAAGAAGGGGAATTTGCCGGATTCATTGACAATGGTGATATCTTTGCCGGGGACGATGATGACGGAGCATTTGCGGATTTTCATGATGACGGCGATGTGTTCGCTGAGGAAACGCAAGATGAAAAGGAATAAGAGATACAAAAGACTTCCATTCTCGAAAGAGATTGGGAGTTTTTTCTTTTTCGACATAATTCGCCGGTGCAAAAACGGGAATCCCGTTTCAAGATGGCGCTAGGAGGTAAGACAATGAAAAATGAGATGAAGACAACAGAACTGGGAATCATAATCAGAACTTACCGTATCAAGAATCATCTGACGCAGGACGAACTGGCCCGACGCTTAGGGGTCAACCGTAATACGATCCATCTTTGGGAGGCACGCGGTATTCGTCCTTCTATTGGCGTACTGATCCAGATGTCAGATCTGTTTCAACAGCCTTTATCAGAAATTGTCAGGCAGGCAGACTCGCCTTGCGTGGTACGCAGGCCCAGACGCGGAAGACCCAGGCGCACCGCAGATCGGGCATTGCACGGATATGGGGAAGATGGTAAAATGATGACAGGATGCAATGGGGCATCTGATGTTTACACAGAGACAGGAGGCAGCAGAGCATGAAAGAACCGATACTGGTTATTATGGCAGCCGGCATGGGCAGCAGATATGGTGGGCTCAAACAGATCGATCCGGTCGATGATCAGGGACATATCATCATGGATTTTTCCATTTATGATGCTGTTCGTGCAGGCTTTAAGAAGGTTATTTTTATCATTCGCAGGGAACATCACGAGGCTTTTCGCAAAGCAATCGGGGACAGGATTTCAAATTATGTACAGGTAGAGTATGTATTTCAGGATCTGGCAGATATTCCGGAGGGATATCTGGTGCCGGCAGGCAGGGAGAAACCCTGGGGGACAGGACATGCCGTATATAGCTGCCGTGAAGTAATCGATGGCCCATTTGCAGTAATCAATGCAGATGACTATTATGGGCCGGAAGCGTTTTCACTGATTTATGATGTCCTGACCGGCACTGAAGACGATGACAGACAGCATTATGCCATGGTTGGCTACAGACTGGGCAATACACTCACGGAAAACGGGTCTGTGTCCAGAGGAATCTGCACGGTTGATGACAAGGGGTATCTGCGCAGCATCAGAGAAAGGACTTATATTGTGATGCAGGGAGACGGCGCTGCTTATTCGGAAGATGGGGGAGTTACCTTCACGGAGATTTCCCCGGAGGAGACAGTCTCTATGAATTTCTGGGGATACTCTGAGGGATTTCTGAAGGAACTGGGGGGACTTTTTGAGAGTTTCCTTGAAAAGGAAGTACCGTTAAATCCGCTGAAAGCGGAGTTTTATCTGCCTTCAGCAGTCAGTATCCTGATTGACAGCGGTAAGGCGGATGTTACAGTACGCAGATCAGCGGACAAATGGTTCGGCGTTACTTATAAGGAGGATAAGCCTCAGGTATGCGCAGCAATCGCCGCTATGAAGGAAAAGGAGATCTACCCGGCAGACTTCTGATTGTTCTGCCGCTCATAATAAAGAGGAGGATAACATGGCCATCAGAAAAACGAAGATCGTATGTACCATTGGACCTGCAAGTAATACAGAAGCAAAACTTCGGGAACTTATGCTCGCCGGTATGGATGTAGCTCGAATGAATTTTTCGCACGGCGACCATGCATCACATCTCGTAACTTTGAAACTCATTGAGAAAGTCCGTGATGAATTGGGACTGCCGGTTGCTGCTTTGCTGGACACGAAGGGGCCGGAGATTCGTCTGGGCGATTTTAAAGAGGGTAAGGTATTATTAAAAAAGGGAGATTATTTTACCCTGACGACCAGAGATATCGAGGGGACTCAGGATATTGTCAGCATCACCTACAAGAATCTGCCCAGGGATGTCAAGGTCGGCGGCAGGATTCTGATTGATGACGGACTGATTGAACTGGAGATCACGGATCTGACAGAGACTGACATTGCATGCCGTGTATTAAACGGAGGTCCGGTATCCAATCATAAAGGCGTCAATGTGCCTAACTGCCAGCTGAGTATGCCTTTTATCAGTGAAAAAGATTACAAAGATCTGGTATTTGCGGCAGAGAACGGCTATGATTTTGTTGCGGCATCTTTCACCAGGACAGCCCAGGATGTTCTGGACATGAAGAAGGTGCTGACCGAACATGGCGGAGAGAATATCCGTATCATTGCCAAGATCGAGAACCGTCAGGGAATTGAAAACATTGATGAGATCATCCGGGCAGCAGACGGCATTATGGTAGCCCGCGGAGATATGGGCGTGGAGATTCCTTTTGAAGAAGTACCGATCCTGCAGAAGATTATGATTCGCAAGGCCTGTGAGGCTGGAAAAGCAGCGATCACAGCGACGCAGATGCTGGATTCCATGATGAATAATCCCAGACCGACCAGAGCAGAGGCGGCCGATGTTGCAAATGCCATTTATGACAATACCAGCGCGATCATGCTTTCCGGTGAGACCGCTGCGGGCAAATATCCCGTTGAGGCGGTCCGCACCATGGCGAGAATCGCAATGACTACGGAAGCAGCTATCGATTATGGTCAGGCTCTTCGTGAGAGGAGACAGCCGGGGGATCCGGATATCACCAATGCAATTTCGCATGCCTGCTGTACCACTGCGCTGGATCTGAATGCGTCAGCAATCGTAACGGTTACAAAATCCGGTTTTACAGCCCGGATGCTTTCTAAATACCGTCCCCAGTCTCCGATTGTAGCCTGTGTGATGGAAGAGCAGGTTCGCAGACAGCTCAATCTGGCCTGGGGCGTTACCCCGATCCGGATTGGGAAAAAAGACAGCACCGATGAGCTCTTTGAACTGGCTGTCAACAGCGCGGAGAGTGCAGGTATCGTCCGTCAGGGCGAGGTTGTTGTGATCACGGCGGGTATTCCGCTTGGCATATCCGGCACGACCAATATGATTAAGGTACATGTAGTGGGCCATGTCCTGGGAAGGGGCGTTTCCACCAGCAGTAAGATTGTTTCGGGCAATCTTTGCGTATGTGAAAATGAGGCCAGTCTGGCCGGGAATTATAAACCCGGCAGTATCATCGTTATCAAAAAGACGGATAACAGCATGATGCCGCAGCTGAGGACAGCCGCGGCACTGATTGTAGAAGAAGACGGTATGGATTCTCATGCAG
>CAMHFW010000067.1 GCA_946184675.1 uncultured Clostridia bacterium
ACTTTATCGGCATCGGCGGCATCAGCATGAGCGGTCTGGCCGAAATTCTTCTGGAAAAAGGATTTAAAATCACCGGTTCTGATCTTCGCAGAACTCCCGTTACCGAGCATCTGGAGTCTCTTGGCGTACAGATTGTTTATGAGCAGAAAGCAGATAACATTCAGCCCGGCACAGACCTGATCGTCTATACTGCTGCTGTACATGCTGACAATCCGGAATATGCCGCTGCTCTTGCCTCCGGCATTCCGGTCATGGACCGTGCCGCCCTGCTGGGTCAGATCATGTCCCACTATGCCAATTCAATCGCTGTATCCGGCACGCATGGCAAAACAACAACTACTTCTATGCTCTCACATATCTTTATTGCCGCAGAGAAGGATCCCACAGTAACAGTCGGCGGTGTCCTCAAGGGCATCCACGGCAATATCCGTCTGGGCCATTCTGATAATTTTATTGCCGAAGCCTGTGAGTATACCAACAGCTTCCTGAAGTTTGATCCCCATATCGAGCTGATCCTGAATATCGACGCCGATCATCTGGATTTCTTTAAAGACCTGGATGATATCCGTCACTCCTTCCGTCTTTTTGCAGAAAAACTCGGAGAAGAAGATATTCTGGTCATCAACGGCGAGATCCCCCGCTATGAGGAAATCACAGAGGGGCTTCCCTGTAAAGTCATCACCTTCGGCATGAATGCATCCAGTGATTACACTGCTTCTGCCGTAGAGTTTGATGAAGACGGCAATCCGGTATTTGATGTAATCTGCCGCGGCAGCAGGCTCTGCCGGGCTCATCTGCGCATTCCCGGCGTCCACAATATCTTTAACGCCCTGGCTGCGATTGCGGTTGCAGATGAACTGGGAATCTCCATGGAGGCTGTACAGGACGGTCTGGATCATTTCACCGGCACAGACCGCCGCTTTGAACGCAAGGGATTTGTCGGCGGTGTTGAGATCATCGATGACTACGCCCATCATCCGACAGAGATTGCCGCAACTCTGGAAGCAGCCAAAAGATATCCCCACCGGTCTATCTGGTGCGTATTCCAGCCGCATACCTATTCGCGCACACTTGCTCTGAAGAAGGATTTTGCAAAGGCACTTTCTGCTGCAGACCACGTTGTCCTTGCCAAGATTTATCCTGCGCGCGAGGAGGATCCCGGCACCATCAGCAGCGGTGAGATTCGTGCTCTTCTGGAAGAAATGGGCTGCGACGCCTATTATTTTGATACTTTTGAGGCCATTGAAAAATTTTTATTAAAAAAATGTGTCCACGGCGATCTGTTGATAACTATGGGAGCCGGAAACGTTGTAAACATAGGCGAAGACCTGCTGAAATAATACTTATCCACTTTATCCACCGATTTTCACCTCCCCCAAAGGTAAAAACCGGTGGATATTTTTTTCATCAGAAAATGCCCATTTTCGGGCAAATTCGACATTTTTATCCACTTTTTAACAAAGGGGAACTGCTTTTTATCAACGCCTTCGCAGGCTCCTGTTCCTATTCCCAGGCTCGGATAATTGTGTTATACTGTAGTCCCCACGGCAGTTCTGTGCCGTGAAAGCGCCCTCTCCCTCCGGGGAGTGTGCCAAGATGACTGCGTATATACATTCAGATATCCGAGGTTCACATATGACAAACCCAATCACACTTACCACATCCGTTTTGGGAGACAGTACTACCATCCCCAATACGTTTTTCGATTTCTACCTTCCGCGCGCCGCAGGAGAGTTTCTGAAGATCTACCTCTACCTGCTCCGCTGGCAGCCGGTCAGAGATCACAAGCTATCCATCGGAAGCATTGCTGATTTCTTTCATCTGACAGAAGGAGATGTTATCCGTGCCTTCCGTTACTGGGAGGGCGAGCACCTTCTTGCTATGACAACCGATGAGAACGGTCTCATCCTGTCAATCTGTCTGAACCCGTCCGGCGAGACCGGTTTTCCCGGTGTACAGATCACGCCTGTAACGGAAGATGTCCCTGTAAGCGCTCCTGCTTACGATCCGGAGCCGGAACTGCCGGCCGGAGAAGAGCTGCCTCTGATCATCGAGCAGTATCTGGGCCGTCCGCTCAGCCGGTCAGATCTGTCTAAGATCCGCTACTTTCATGAGGATCTGGGATTCCCCTGCAGTCTGATCGAGTACCTTTTTGAGTACTGCGTATCCGGAGGGCATGTTGATATGCGTTATATCGAAGCAGTTGCCCGCAAATGGTCCGATCAGAATATACGAACTGTCGAGGAAGCCAAGCTTGAGTCTGAAATGCACCGCTCTTCCAGCTATGCCATTATGAAGGAGTTCGGACTTGGTGGCCGCAGCCCTGTTCCCGGCGAGATGCTCTACATCCGCAAGTGGGTCCGCAGCTACGGCTTTTCGACAGAAGTCATCTGTGAGGCCTGCCGCCGCACCATGATGAATATTCATGTCCCCAGCTTTGAGTATGCAGACCGCATCCTTGTCTCCTGGAAAGAGGCCGGCCTGTCTTCTCTGGAGGAAATCGAAGCCGCGGACAAGATCCGCAGCTCTCAAAGCAAAAGCAAAAGTGTTCCTGTACGCAAAAAGGCTGCCCGGCCTGCCGCAGCAGGCAACCGCTTCCACAATTTTCACCAGCGGGATAATGACTACGGCGATCTGCAGAGAAGGATTCTCGAAAAACAGAAAGCCGTCAGAGATGCGGACGATCAGTGATCTGAAAGGATTTTACAGCTATGTATCTGAAAAACTCACAATATCAGGAGATCCTTCGTCTCTATGATGAGAAGCAGGCCCGGCAAAGACGCCTGCTGGAGCAAAGACGTCAGGCAATCTATGATGCCTTTCCCGAATATGCAAAGCTGGAGGATGAGATCACCAGTCTCTGGGCTTCCGGAGCGCGCGGCGCAGCACGCCGTGATCCGGATTCTTCTCCGGAACGAATCAGTGAAAAGGTCCGTCCGCTCGCCCTGCGGCAGCAGCAGATTCTGACCGGAGCCGGGTATCCGCCGGATTATCTGGAGCTTCAATATGATTGCCCCCTCTGCCGGGATACCGGCTTCATTGACGGAAAGAAATGCAGATGTTTTACTGCTGCAGCGGCAGATCTGCTGCAGCGGCAGTCTAACCTGCAGGAAATCCTGCAGAAGGAAAACTTTGACACATTTCGTCTGGAATACTACTCGGATCAGACGGATCCTGCTCTGGGAATCAGTCCCCGTGACAATATGCGGGCCGTGCTCACCACCTGCCGGCAGTTCATCCGCGATTTCGATGAAAAAGGCGGCAGTCTTCTGCTCTGCGGAGATACCGGTGTCGGAAAGACCTTTCTGATCAACTGCATCACCAAGGAACTTCTGGATACAGCGCATTCCTGCATCTATCTCACCGCTCCTCAGCTGGTGGAGATTCTGCAGAACAGTGTATTCCGCCGCGGAGAGGATACGGATGAATACGATCAGGATACTGCTGACTATATCACGGACTGTGATCTGCTCATCATTGATGACCTGGGTTCCGAGCTGAATAATGCCTTTGTCAATTCACAGCTGTTTGGCTGTATTGACCGCAGGCTTACATCAGGAAGGTCCACCTTGATTTCCACCAACCTGCAGCCGGAACAGTTACAGAGTATATACAGCGAGAGAATCTCCTCCCGCCTTCTCAGTTCCTATCAGGTCCTCTGGATCTTTGGAGATGACATCCGCATGCAGATGTCACTGGATCGCTGAAATTATCATTTGTCTTCTATATTCTGCAGGCAAAACACTTGCCCCTGCGGATAAAATACAGTACTATTAAATAAATAGTGCTCAACTTAAGCAAAAGCATTTTTATATTTACGGAGGTTTTGTCATGGCACAAAATATCGAAGAGTTCAGGGACTCCCTTCCTGTCGGAGATCTCGGCATCATTCCTCTGGAGGGATGCCTTAATCTCGGAAAAGTAGTTGACGATTACATTACTGAATGGCGTAAGGAAAGGGACGCTGTCCTCAGACCGGGCCTTCCGGCCTCCCCGGATTCTTACCTTGTAAAGGCTAAGTGTCCCCGTTTCGCTTCCGGTGAAGCAAAAGGATCCATCCTGGAGTCCATCCGAGGTAAAGATCTCTACTTCCTGGTAGACGTTACCAATTATTCCGTTACCTACCAGATGAGCGGATTCCCTAACCGTATGTCTCCGGATGATCATTACGCTGATCTCAAGCGTCTCATCTCGGCTGCTACCGGCAAAGCGAGAAGGATCAATGTTATCATGCCCTTCCTGTATGAGAGCCGCCAGCACAAACGTACTTCCAGAGAGTCTCTCGACTGTGCCGTTATGCTTCAGGAGCTGAATGCTCTCGGTGTTGAGAATATTATTACATTTGATGCGCATGACCCCAGAGTACAGAACTCCATTCCCATCAGCGGTTTTGACAATATCATGCCCACTTACCAGTTCATCAAAGCCCTCTTCCAGAATATTCCGGATCTGGAAGTGAATTCAGAGCACATGATGATCATCAGCCCGGATGAAGGTGCCATGAGCAGAGCTGTCTACTATTCCAACGTGCTCGGTCTTGATATGGGTATGTTCTACAAGAGAAGAGATTACTCCCGTATCGTAAACGGACGCAACCCCATTGTTGCTCACGAATTCCTCGGTTCTTCTGTTGAAGGCAAAGATGTCGTGATTATTGATGACATGATCGCATCCGGCGACAGCATGCTTGATGTAGCCCGCGAGCTCAAGAAGCGCAAAGCCAGAAGGATCTTCGCAGCGGCTACCTTCGGTCTCTTCACACACGGTCTTGACACATTCGATCGGGCCTGCGAAGAGGGTCTGCTTTCCAAGGTTCTCACGACCAATGCCATCTACCAGAATCCCGAGCTGCTCAGCCGTGACTATTACATCAGCGTAGATATCAGCAAGTATATCGCTCTTTTGATCGACAAGCTCAACTATGACCATTCGATCAGTGAACTGCTTGATCCCAGCGCCAAGATTCGCGGTGCTCTTGATTTTTACAACAAGTATCATCATTGACAAACTTTCCGATAAACATATGGCGGACTGCCTTTTCTGTGCAGTCCGCCATTTTTTGTTTATGTAGCTGTTTCCAGCTGATGGAACGTGAAAGGTATCCCGGCTCTGGACAGGATCTCTGCTTCTCTGTGATGGCAGGTAAAAAGCAGAATCTGGGGAAACCCGCTTCTCTCTCCCAGCCAGCGCAGAGTACGCTCCAGCCGCTGATCATCATAGAAAGCAAAACTGTCATCCAGGATCAATGGCATGCTTTCCTCAAAATAAATCCGGCTGACTGCCAGCCTGACAGCAAAATAAATCTGGTCTTCCGTACCAGTCGAAACCTGAGAAACCGGTACCGGTCTGCCCCCGTCATCCACCAGGATCCGGAATTCATTATCCAGCATGATGCGGGCATGACTGCCATCTGAAATCAGGCCGAATAGCCTGGATACTTCCTCATTAAGGTCCGCTCCAAAAGTCCCATGGATATGAGTCGTAATATCCTGAATCGTACGAATGCCAAGATCAAGTGCCAGCAAATCATCCAGATCTTCATTTTTGGTTTGCTTTTTTTCCAGAAGCCTGTCTTCCAGGATCTCCAGCTGCCTGCTCTGCTCCCCGATCTGCTCCAACTGCCACTCAATCTGACTGCATTGCTTTAAGTTGTCGCCGATTTCTTCCCGAAGTCTTTCAATCTCTTTCAGCTGCTCTTCCCCTGCATCTGACTCCAGGGACAGGCTTTCCCCGTACTTCTCCAGATAGGGACGCAGCGGTTCCTGCAGGGAATTGTAACGATCCCGCAGCTGGGCAAGTTCCCTTCGCAATATCTGCTCCTGTCTGGAATCTGATACCATATTGGCCGCTCCTTCTTCCAGCTCCCGGTAGGTCGATACTCCGTATTTATGAAGGAGAGCCTGCTGGGATCTCTCCAGAGGCACCATCTCCGCTTCCAGTTTCTGTACTCTGTGCCGCTTCTTCAGCGCCGAAAAAATCGAGATTATAAAAATCAAGGCTGCCGCACCAAGTACGATCAGGGCAAGAATCTGACGGGCACTTTCCTGAATCCCGACATTTTTCCCCAAAAGCCAGATAAAAAGCGCAAGCGCTGCCACAGGAAGTGAAAAAGCAAGTGCCCGGAAAGCAGATCCGTCCATCTCGGCCTGCGCGCCTGCCAGACGGTATTTCAGATCTGTGATCCTCTGCTGCCGCTGTCTGTACTCTGACATTTCCGCCTGCAGTGTCCCCGGATCAGCATGAATCCGTTCACTGGCTGCCCTGGTCAGTGCTGCCTTTTTTTCCCGGTACTGGGTCGCGATATCATTGTTTTCCTGGATCAGCCGGATTGCTGCCGCACGTGACTTCTGGTCCTCCCGGACCGCCTGGTCATACTGTGACTGCAGACCTGCGGCTTTCTTTTCCATCTGCTCTCTGTCCTGATCCAGGGCTGCCATCTTATCCCGCAGCTCTTTCTCCGCGGCAATCTCATTGCGCAGGCTCTGAATCTGTTTTTCTTCCTCTCCCGTCTTTGCAGCCGAGATCCGGGCATTCACTTTGCTTCTTTCCTTTTTCAGATACTGCAGCGCATTATCGATGTCTACCGCATCACTGGCACTCATGGAGAGATTGGCCAGATAACTCCGCATCCCCGATGCAAAGGAGTCGTCTGTCTGCACGGAGACCTGCCCGGCACTAATCGTATTTCTGTATTTTTCCCGGGTAAACCCCGGAATGATTCCTGCGATTCCCGCCGGTCCCTCTGCGACAATCTCTGCTGTGTTCTCATCGATCACCACGCTGCCCATGTTATCCTTCTGAAAATCGCGGATGATCCGGTAAGTGCTGTCTCCGTAAGTAAAGGTCATGCTTCCGGCATAGGCACCGCTTCCTCCCCAGGGTTGGAATCTGGAATAGGTATCCTTCCCTGCGCCGCGCCCCCGCAGCTTCTCAGCCCCAAAGAGCATGCAGCCAATGAAACTATGTACTGTAGACTTACCCGTCTCATTTTGTCCATATATGATATTGATCCCGGGAGCCAGTTCAATCTGCCTGTCATGAAATTTACCGAAATGGGTAATATCCAGATGCTTTATCTTCATATATGATCCCCCCGGTACATGTGATACAAAGCCTTCATCCCATAGTACAGAGCCTGCTCTTTCACTTTTTCATCCGCTTCTGAAGCACGGATCTGTGCGATATACATGCCGATCACATTATCTTTATTTTCCTCATACAGGGCATCAAAGTCAAAGCTGGCCGCTGTATGGTCTTCCACAGAAAGGACACGGCCCGCTCTCTCGATCAGAGCAGGTTCAATCTCTATCTCCGGGTCGCGGATCCCATCCAGCACGATCTTATACATATGGTCCCGGCCTCGTTCATCGATTTGCTTTTTGACCTCATCTGCAATTGCCTGCATAGTCATGTTCGTATTGACCGGGATCTGCAGACGAAGGTAGGATCTGCGGGCAAATGGTACAAACTCCAGATAGGTCTCTCCATTTTCGCAGGATCCGCTGATATATCCGTGTTCTCCCTCATCATTGCGGTCAATGGGCTCCAAAGCCCCGCAGTAAGCCATGGGAGAATCCTCATCAATCCAGGGTTTATGAATATGCCCCAGCGCTATATAGTCAAAGCCGGCATGCCGGAGCGCATTTTTGTCAATAGGGATATGAAGACTGTCGCCTCCGTGTCCCAGCAGAATATGAATCGTATCCTCCGGCACAGGCTTACCATCCGCGAAACGCCGCATCACCTTTATATTGTCATAAACCGGACTTTGGATCTGTTCCCTGTCATAGCTCATCCCGTAGATGATCGTATTCAGCTTTTTCAGATATATATAGGACATATGATTCTTCCGGAAAAAGCTGACATTGGGGGTCCATTCAAAGTCTTTATAAAAAGAATTTTCTCCGATACAGTCGTGGTTGCCGGCAATCAACACAACCTGTGTGTCCGGAATCCTGGAAAAGAGATAATTGACCTCCCGGAGTTCCTTTTTCAGAGGCTGCCTGTGAAAAAGATCACCCGCGATCAGAAGCAGATCTGTCTTTTCCCGCTGCGCCTCTTCCAAAAGCCTCATAAAAGTATCCCGGATCTCTCCGCGTCGCTCCAGAGACCATGGCATCAGGCTATCCGGGGCCGCTCCGAGATGAATATCTCCTGTATGTATAAATCTCATAGGCCTTCCTCTCCTCTTTTAAGAAAGATCTCCCGCGCCCCGCTATTGCGGTACGAGGGAGATCCATACTTCATCTTTTATTGCGCAAGACCGTCAGAAATGATCTTCCAGATCTCCTGCCCGCTCTCAAAACCAGACTTCCAGGCTGCGACACCTGCCAGATCGTGCTCTGCGATAATGGACATCTCATCTGCCACGGCATCTGCGTCCTGCAGCCAGATTTCATAAAAATTACCATCAACGGTCGATGTATAGCTTCCGTAGTTCAGTCCCGAAGCCTCATCCAGTACCGCAGTCACCTTGTGATCGGCAAGATATCCGGCTGCCTCTTCCATGCCGCAGGCAAAAGAGCTGACTTCCCCGCCCGGACTTGTCGACCAGACACGGGTATAAAACGGAATACCATCAATCACCTTGCTCTTATCAACCAGTTCCAGCGTATCTGCCACGCCCTGACGGACAAATGCAGAAGAGGCGATCGGTCCCGGTGTGTCCGAAGATCCCAGTGTCTCATCATAGGTCATAACAACCACATAGTCTGCTACGATTCCCTGCTCCCGTCTGTTGTAATAATAGGTATAGGCAGGTACATAGTTATCTATTGAGAGAACTATGCCGTAATAACGGCAGGGAATGGAAAGTTCCCTGATGAACTCAATATAATCATCCGCAGCGTCTTCTGCAATCATCTCAAAGTCAATATTGATACCGTCAATCCCGGCATCTCTCACATACTGAATCAGCTGGGCAATGATCTGACTTCTCTTGGAAGTATAGGAAAGGGTCTCCGTAGTCTTTGCCTGATCAAAGACGCGGGTGTCATCCTCCGGGAACTCATTGGCAAAGAGTGCCCAGACCTCGATCCCCGCCTTATGGCAGGTTTCCACATAATCCGTTCCGGCAATCGATGCTACCGTACCGTTGGTATCCTCAAAATAAAACCAGGTAGGTGATAATACATTGATGCCCGGGGAGGCCTTGATCACATCATCGACATATTCATTGGCTGCCTCTGACATCACCTGGTGCCAGAGCATGTTGATCTTGAAATCTTTGTGGATGGATGGATATTCTGTCTCTGTAAACTCCGGCTCAGCCAGCTGCCTGAGGCTCGTCTTGCCGGCTGCCTTCCTGGAAATCCAGCCGATATAGCCGTCATCGGATGCCAGACAGATCCAGTCTTCGTAAGAATCATCCA
>CAMHFW010000068.1 GCA_946184675.1 uncultured Clostridia bacterium
ATCGTCCAGACTGAAAATAAGCAGTCGTTAGTTGAAAACAATCTTAGGAGGCGGACGCTCTATCCTGCTGAGCTACGGAAACATATGCATTTTTACTGCCTGTCTATCATACTATCTTGTTTGAAAAAAGTCAAGAAATACAATCACAAAAGGACTCTGCCGCAGATCAGTGGTGACCTGCGGCTGTCTCTTTTCCTTTTATATTTTAGAAACCCCGATTGCAGAAATGGCCAGCACCTGCGCCGCTCCGGCAAGAGCGGTGTCATCTGTGTGGAAATGGGGCCTGTGCAGCTCCTCGATCTGAGACTCTTCTTTTGCCCTGCTCCCTACCCAGTAAAAGAAGGATGGTGCATAGGACTGATACATTGCATAATCTTCACTGGCAAGGGAAGGAACAGCATCTATCACTTCATAACCTGTCATCCCTGCAAATTTCCTGGCCTGACTGGTCATTTCCGGAGAATTGTATACCGCCGGGATCTTTTCATCCCACAGGATCTGGCAGCGGCATTCATAGGCCTGCGCTGTCTTCTCTGTGATGGCATCCGCTCTTTCGATCGCGTGATCCAAGGCCTGCTCCGACAGAGACCGAATCGTCCCTCGCATCACGACCTGGTCCACCACCAGGTTGGTTGCACTTCCGCCATTGATCATGTTGATGGAAAGCACGACCGCATCCAGAGGATTCATATTCCTGCTCACAACTGTCTGAAGGGACTGCACAACAGCAGCCGCGCACACGATTGGATCAATATTGAGGTGGGGCATGGATCCGTGCCCGCCTTCTCCGTAGATGCGGATCTCAAAATTCCTCTTAGCCGCCATCAGGGCTCCTTCATGGCAGGCGATCGTCCCGCCGGGCAGGGAAGGCCAGTTGTGCAGGCCTAAGCAAAAGTCCGGATGTATCATTTCAAAAAGCCCTTTGTCAATCAGCATCCTGGCGCCTGCCGTAATCTCTTCCGCCGGCTGGAAAACAAGATCGACACAGCCAGCCAGCTCTCCCTGCTCTTTGGCTCTGTCCAGGATCAGAGCCGCACCCAGCAGGGCTGCTGTATGAAAATCATGGCCGCAGGCATGCATGAGTCCCGGCGTCTGCGACTTCCAGGGGCTCTCATACTGCTCCGTCTGCGGCAGGGCATCTATATCCGCCCGGAGCATAACCTCCGGCCCATTTGCATTCCCTTCTATTCTGGCAACCAGGCCGGTCTCCGCAGGAAAAGGAAGGATTTGACAAGAAGGGATACTCTCCAGGAACTCCCTGATCTTTTCCGTTGTCCGGAATTCCTTCAGAGACAGCTCCGGATGCATATGTATATCCCGCTTGAACGCCAGGATCCGCTGAAAGTCTGCTTGTGACAATTTGTATTTCATCATTTGATTATCCTCCCCTGTCTCCCTCCACCTTGTCTCCATAATGTGTAAATTAAATACAAAACTATCTATTACATAATAATAATATCTATGCTACCATAAAAAAGCAAAAAAATATGGTCTGATTGGAAACGCACACTCCTTCCCGGATGATAACGAACAACACATATATCTGTTTCATTATCATAAGGGAGGATTTTTTATGCCTAAAAACAAATTTCAGGATGCAGTATTTACTATCATTATGGCGACAATCATGGTTTATGGAATGATTGTCTACAATGTTGCTCTTTCGATGAAGGGATTGACGGATCAGACATTTCTGATTGCCCTGCATGAACTTCCGATTATGGCTCCGATTGCTTTTGTTCTTGAGTTCTTTGTGGTTGGGAAGATTGCAAAGATGCTTGCTTTTAGAGTGGTCCGGCCGACAGACAGGCCTCAGGTTATTACCTATGCCATTTCTATTTGCATCTGCTGTATTATGTGCCCGACCATGAGCTTGATCGCTATGCTTCTGTTCAAAGATCCAAAAGGCTTTTCTGTATGGATCCAGACCTGGGCAATGAATTTCCCGATGGCGATTTTATATCAGATGTTTTACTGCGGTCCGCTTGTAAGACTCATTTTCCGGACTATTTTCAGAGAAAAAGCATAAGCAAAAGCGCGCCTCTTTCGAGGCGCGCTGCTTTTATTCTGTCCCATATATTTAATCTTCGGTCTCGATCAGACCGTAGGCATTGTCTTTTCTCTTGTATACCACATTGATATTGTCGCTGTCTGCGTTGCGGAATACATAGAAGTTATGCCCGAGCAGTTCCATCTCGACGCAGGCCTCTTCGGGCGTCATAGGCTTCACCGCAAACTTCTTGGTTCTGATGATGTCGATCTCTTCATCCGGCACTTCCTCCGGAGCCTCCATGAATGCAGGCTGGAAATCCTGACGGTTGTGTCTTGCAAGTTTTGTCTTATACTTTCTGATCTGACGAACGATGATCTCTTCTACGCCGTCAATCGAAGCATACATATCATCACTTGACTGCTCCGCTCTGATCGTGTGTCCCTTGATCGGTATCGTTACCTCAATCTTCTGCATCTGTTTCTGCACGCTCAGCATAACGTAAGCGGTCGTCTCTTCCGCGAAGTACTTGTCCAGCTTATCAAACTTTTCGTAAATCTGGGATTTCAGCTTCTCAGTGACTTTGATATTCTTTCCGGTGATGATATAACGCATATGAACAACTCCTTCCGTTATCGCCGTTTCTGTAGCCGGCGGTGATTTGTCTCATTACTGTTGAGACACTTTTATTATATCATACAAAGCGTTTTTTTCAAGGCAATTCACGAATAATTCTGAAATTATTTTGTTTTAACACGTTGTTAATTGAATATTTATACAAAAACCCCAAAATGATTGCCTTTTTAAAATCGTATAAAAACAGCATTTTCGTCACTTTATCCAAAACATATATTTGTTTTTCCTGCCTGGCCAATTAACATTTTATTTAAATTTGTCCTGTTGATAATGTGGATAAGTCTGTGTATAAGTCCAAAATACGGCATTTTTCGACTTTTTTCCCTGTGGATAACTTTCTTTCTTTTGTTAAGGAATTTGAAATCTTTTGTTCCGAACTGTCCTGGCCAGGCTGAAATTTTGTGCACTTTCACATTTCTGTTTCCAGGATTAAAAAAAGCTTGACAAAGCTGGAAAAGCGGATATCAAAAAAAGACTGCCGCACGTTGGTGCGGCAGCCTCTCTGACTGCATGATTATGATCAGATGATACGTACTGCCCATACGGGTGTACGATAGTTGATCTCGGATACGATGATGCCGTAGTAAGGATTACTTGCATGTACGACCTGTCCGCCACCGATATAGATGGTAACGTGGCCGATGCTGCCGTCATCATCCGCATAGAATACCAGGTCGCCGGGCTGCAGAGAGTCGAGAGATACCGGAGTACCGTCGCCTGCCTGTGCCTGTGCTGTTCTGGTGATGGAATAACCAAAGTGCAGATATACCTGCTGTGCAAAACCGGAGCAGTCAACGCCATTTGTCAGGCTGTTGCCGCCGTAAACATACGGATAGCCAACATACTGAAGGGCGAAGTTTGCGATCTCCTGTCCAAGGCTGGAAGAGGATCCTGACGATACGGTTGTATTGCTGGAAGATTCCTTTACAGGCTCTTCTGTGGTCAGATAGTCGCTGTTGATATAAGCTTCCTGGCCGTTGTAATTTACACGGCTCCAGCCATTATCAGTCTTGCCGGTACGTTCTACGCTCTCGCCTGCATAAAGCATGCCGAGACGGCTGTAACCTGTGCCTGCGCCTGTTCTGACGTTAACAGCAGTTGTAGCGTATACAGTGTCATACCACTCTGTAACGCCGTCAGAAGTGTTTGTCTCCTGCTTGGGTTCCTCTGCGGGCTGGGTCTCAGCTGCGGGAGCCTCTGTTGTCAGGAACTCACTCTTGATATAAGCATCACGGCCGTCGAAGGAGATCTTGCTCCATGCGCCGCTGATCATCGTTCTGGTATACTTGCTGCCTGTATCTGCCAGGCCAAGGATCTCAGAAGATGTGGATGCTTCTGCTCTGATATTAACATATGTTGTTGTGTAAACGCTTTCGCTGATCTCTGCATCTGCCGGTGCAGCGGGCTGCTCTGTTGTCAGGAATTCGCTCTTAATAAAAGCGGTCTCGCCGTCAAATGATACACGGCTCCATCCATTGCTGACAATACCTGTCCTGGTGATGCTGTATCCATCTCCCAGGATTCCCAGAATGTCGCTGTTTGTAGAATAATCCTTGCGGATATAAACAGCTGTAGTGGCCCACACGGTCTCGTCGGCGTCACTGATACTTACTTCCTCGGCTGTCACTGCATCTGCCTCTGCGGCAGTCTCTGCCTCGGTCTCGGCCGGCGCTTCCGTCTCTTCCTCTACTTCAGGTTCGGTGCTCTCTACTGTCGCTGCGGCTTCAGTCTCAGGCTGCTCAGCCGGCGCTTCCGCCTCTGCCTCTGCGGCCTCTTCCTCTGCCTTCTCAGGAACAGCTGTGTCATACTTGATATCAAATACAACGGATGCATTGTACAGGTAGCCCTGATCAGAACCGATCGCAACCTGAGTCCAGCCATCGTCTGCTGCATCTACAACAGATACGGTCTGTTCTTTATCGATCGTGGCTACTACCTTGGCGGTATCTGAAGGCTCTGCGTAAAGAGTGATCTTAGCTGCATCACCCTGCGCCTTCACCACGAGTTCGGTTACGCCGTTCTTTCGTGCATATTCCTCTGCCTCTACTCCTGTAATGAGCTGCTGATTCGCCACAAAGCCTTCACAGGGACCGGACTTGATCTTTGTCCATGCTCCCTCGGTGCTGATGATCTCACAGCCTGCGTCCTTATAGAGCTTTCCAACCAGTTCTGAACTCTCGTCCGGCTTTGTCATAATGCCGGTGAACTCATCCGCAATGCAGATTCCCTTGTTCGCATACGGTGAACGCTGATCCTGCTCTACGGTCGTGATGATCATCGCTTCAAGATCGTATCCCTGTCCGAAGGTCAGATCACTGACTGCTGCTGACTGCGACTCGCCGATATTTACAAGCAGCGGAGACGCTGTCACAGGAAAAGCAAATGCCGCAAATACGAGAGCCGCGGTAATGCCATACACAGCCCCTTTTCCATTGTGTTTAGCCATAGGCATACCCCTTTCTGAACATTGTAAATAATTGTAAACCAACATTTTTCAATGCAGTTTACAATTATTACGATTTTATTACAAAAGGATTATATCAATGATTCGTATCGATGTCAATTCGTTTTTATATTTTTTTCTTCATTTAACAATTCAGGGCATGCAAAAAGCCGCAGCTTTTCTGCTGCGGCTCTGATTCTCCACTTATTTTTTTTCTCTGTTATAATCTAATAATTTACGGATCTTTCCGTCAACAATCTCAATCTTCTTATTTTTAAGAAGTCTGCCGATGGCTCGCTTGAATGCCGCTTTGCTCATTGAAAGCTCACGTTCGATGACCTCCGGCGATGCTTTCTCTGTAAAAGGAAGTACGCCGTCGTAGCTGTCAAGCAGGCGGTCAATCCGTGCCGCGTCCTTGTCCATCTGAATATCAATCCGGTCACTCATGGTCAGTTCCAGCTTGCCGTCATCACGCACATTCTCGATTCGTGCCCGTACGGTATCGCCGGGAGCAAGATGTCCGTGCATGCGGTTTTTCGGAATCATACCGTGGTACTTTCCGTCAACAGCAATAAAAGCTCCGAAACGCTCATTCACCTGATAGACAATTCCGGTGACCGTGTCGTTTTTATCGTAAGGCGCTTTGCTTTCCAGATAGTCATACACCTTCATGGTCGCGCAAAGCCGCTCACTCTTATCAATATACAGTCCGACCAGAACCTGCTGCCCCTTCTCCGGACGGAATGTCTGCTCGCGGAAGGGCAGGAGCAGGTCTTTTTCAAGGCCCCAGTCCAGGAAAACGCCGATCTTGCCGACTTCCTTTACCGTCAGGAGAGCGGTCTGTCCCAGCTCGATTGCAGGCTGAATCGTGGTAGCGATCATGCGGTCACTGGAATCCCGGTAAACAAAAACCTCGATTTTGTCACCGACATTGGTTCCTGCCGGAACATATCTTGCAGGAAGCAGTACAGCATCATCCTTACCGTTGCCGACATACACGCCAAAGTTCTTGATCCGTTCCACGGTCAGTGTCTGTTTTTTTCCTAACTCTACCATATATAGGTCCCCCTCATCATTCTCCTGTAAAGGAAAGCACCGTGCAGACGCCTCCCTTTGCATCTTCCAGAACGATCCGGCGCACCGGACCCTCCTTGTCAATGATGCGCGGATAAATCATTTCTCCGGCAAATACACCTGTCCGGTACTCCGCCCGCATCGCGCTGACCTTGAAATCCTCCGGGAGCAGTTCCAGCCCCAGGCGGATATACCAGACATTATTCATATGTCTGTTGGTGTCGCAATATGAGTGACGGATCAGGATCGGCTCCTCCTTCTCAGCGGACTCCAGTTCCTCTTTGGAATAACGGATAATTCTCGGCGCATACTCGCGCAGCGGCTGCTTTTCCCCGAGCTCGTATACAGAAGTGATATCCTCTGTCAGCCTGCGGGGATGCATGGTCCCGATGTCAAACATAAACCAGAATGAGTTGGCAGCAGCGATGCGTGCGCCGGTCTCATCGTAAAGCATAAAATTACGCTTGGCAAATACTTTTTCAAAATCATACGGATTTGTCACGATCCGCAGCTTCTCTCCATACTCCGGATAACGGTCTACCTCGATCTGCCAGGAATTGAGCATCCACACGCAGCCTTTCTCACTGCGCAGCTGCCGGGCGCCGGCTCCGACAGAATCGGAATGAAAGCTGGCACAGTCCTGGAAAAAGCAGGCGATCTGCGCGATATCCGCTTTCCCGGATGTGGATACATCACCGTAGCTTATGGTATGTGTAATCTCGTACATTTTCATCTTTTCCTTAATAAAAAGATCAGACATCCCTCTCGGGATGTCTGATCGGTCAGCTGGGCTGGCAGGATTCGAACCTGCAAATGCTGGAGTCAGAGTCCAGTGCCTTGCCGTTTGGCGACAGCCCAAAATGTTTCGACAAGGACGATTATATAACACTCTCTGACAAAAAGCAAGTGTTTTTTTTGTTTTTCCAGAATACCTTATTACTTTACCTCATAGGACAGATTTCTGCACCTGGTAAAATGACGGATTCCGTCTCTGCCGATGTCGATCAGTTCCGTTTTCTGTGTCAGACACTCATCCGTTCTGTACAGGCAGCGGCGGTAGTAAGGACAGCATCCGACCTGATCGCCGGCCTCGCTGAGCAGCTGGTTCTGCGTCTCGAAATCGACTTCTCTCTTTTTCTTATCCGTAAGCACACTGTCGAAGAGCATACGGGTATAAGGATGACGGGGATGCTCATAAAGCTCCTCCACATCCGCTTCCTCCATGATCTGCCCGCGGTACATGACAATGATACGGTTGCACATATGGCGTACTACATTCAGATCGTGGGAAATAAACATATAGGTAAGATTCCGCTCATCATGCAGTTTGAGCAGAAGCTTTAAAATCTGGGACTGAACGGTAACATCCAGGGCGGAAACCGCCTCGTCCGCAATGATAAAATTCTCGCCGCGCAGGATCGCAAGCCCGATGCTGATCCTCTGCCGCTGGCCTCCGGACAGTTCTCTTGCGAATCTGCTTTTATAAGAGGGATCCAGGCCAACCTCGCCCAGCATCTCGTCCACCATTTTTACGCGTTCGCTCTTATCTTTGATTCCGCGAAGCTTTAAAGGCTCCTCCATGATCCAGCCGATCCTTCTGGCCGGATTGAGGGAGCTGAACGGGTCCTGAAAGACCATCTGCGGACGCAGTCCGTCCTTGTCCAGAACACCGTCGAAATCACTGTTGAGGCCGACGATTGCCTTAGCCAGGGTAGATTTCCCGCAGCCGCTTTCACCAACTATGCCAAGGATTTCTCCCTCATAGAGGTCAAAGCTCATATCATCAATGATCTTGACATGTTCCTTTTTCTTAAACAGGTTGCCGGAATTCTTATAGTATACATTCAGGTGCTCCACATGCAGAAGTCTGTCGCGGAAGGCTTCCCATTCTGCTTTCTCCGGCATGGAGGCCACCAGTTTTCTGGTATACTCTTCCCGGGGATGGAAAAAGATCTGCTCTGTCTCCCCCATCTCGACAATCTTACCGTTGCGCATGACAATTACGCGGTCACAGAGCTCCTTGATGACATTCAGGTCATGGGAAATGAACAGGATGGAGCTGCCGCTGTCCCGGTGAATCTTCTTGAGAAGGTTGAGAATCTGGGCCTGTACGGTGACATCCAGAGCCGTTGTCGGCTCATCTGCGATGATCAGGGCAGGGTTATTGATCGTAGCCATTGCGATCATGACACGCTGGCGCATACCGCCGGAAAACTCATGCGGATACTGCTCTATCAGCTTCTCCGTATTCATCAGGCCGACTTTGCCGAGTTCTTCCATGACGCGCTGACGTATTTCTTCTTCAGAGAGGTCTGTATGAAGGACCAGGGTCTCACCCACCTGGTCGCCGATTTTCATAACAGGATTGAGGGAAGTCATGGGCTCCTGAAAGACCATGCTCATCTCCACGCCCTGTACTTTGCGGCGCTGCTCACGGGTCATTTTGACCAGGTCTTCTCCCTTAAAGATCATCTGGGAGTTTTCTCCCATCTGGGCTTCTGAACTGAGCAGTCCCATGATCGAGAGGGCTGTCATGGATTTGCCGGATCCGGATTCGCCTACGATGCCTACAATCTCCCCGCTGTGAATGTCAAAACTGATTCCATCCACAACTGTCTGCAGACCGCCCTTTTCCGGAAAACTGACTTTCAGGTCTCTGACCTGTAATAATTCTTTTTCCATGATATGCCTCCTAATCCGTATACGATCTGAGTCCTTCGCTGATCAGTGAAAAGCCAAGGATGATAAGAACGATGGCAATACCCGGACAGATTGCGTACCAGGGTGCATTGAAAATATATGCCTGGGCCTGCGAAAGCATGAGCCCGAGACTGGGCTCGGGAGGCTGCACGCCAAGGCCAAGGTAGCTCATGCTTGCTTCTGCGAGGACAGCATTGTTAAAGCCGATCGCCGCTGCCGTCAGCATGGATACCGCTGTATTCGGAATAATATGAACAAAAATGATGCGCAG
>CAMHFW010000069.1 GCA_946184675.1 uncultured Clostridia bacterium
AGTAGGTCTTTTTGTCATCTTGTATCTCCTTATTCCTTAATCATTATATTCCTTCATTATCATACTAATAAAAGCAGGAAAATTCAACGGCAAGTTAGCAGCGATTTTTCAGGCTTGTCGCCCGGCGCAGCTTTCGCCCTATACGCATAGATAAAAAACCCGGGCACATTCATGCAAGCATGATGTGTCCGGGCATTTTTTTATATCTGTGTATAGCTCATTGCCTAGATAAGAACTCCGAAGAAGACTCCGTAGAATACGAGTGCTACGATGGTCATGAGCTTGATCAGGATGTTGATGGACGGTCCTGATGTGTCTTTGAACGGGTCGCCGACTGTGTCGCCGACTACGGCTGCCTTGTGGGCGTCGCTGCCCTTGCCGCCGTGGTTGCCGTTCTCAATAAACTTCTTAGCGTTGTCCCATGCACCGCCGGCGTTGGACATGAAGATGGCCATCAGTACACCGGTTACCAGGGAGCCTGCCAGCATACCGCCGACTGCTTCTGTACCGAAGAGTATGCCTACCACGATCGGAACTGCTACGGCCATGATGCCGGGTACGATCATCTCGTGAAGGGCTGCCTGTGTAGAGATGGCTACGCAGGTCTTGTAATCCGGCTTGGAGGTACCAGCCAGGATACCGGGGTTGGTGTGGAACTGACGTCTTACTTCCTCGATCATCTTATACGCTGCCTTGGATACGGACTCCATGGTGAATGCGGAGAAGAGGAAAGGAAGCATGCCGCCGATCAGGAGACCGATGATGGTCGTCTGATTGAGAATGTTGATAGCGGAAAGCTTAACTGCGTCTGCATAGGACATAAACAGGGCCATAGCTGTCAGAGCAGCGGAACCAATGGCAAAGCCCTTACCCATAGCAGCAGTGGTGTTGCCGACTGCGTCCAGAGAGTCTGTGATATCACGTACGGACTCATCCAGATCGGACATCTCGGCGATACCGCCGGCGTTGTCAGCGATCGGACCGTAAGCGTCAACGGCTACGGTGATACCTGTAGTGGAAAGCATGCCGACTGCAGCGAGAGCGATGCCGTACAGGCCGCAGAAATGGAATGCTACGAAGATACCGATACAGATCAGAATGATCGGAACTGCTGTGGACTGCATACCAACAGCAAGACCGGAAATGATCGTAGTCGCGGAACCTGTCTCAGACTGTCCTGCGATCTTCTTAACAAAACGGTAATCGCCTGAAGTATAAATCTCGGTTACGGTACCGATGATCAGGCCGACGATCAGGCCCGCGATGATAGCGATTGCGGGACCGGAAGACTTCAGATAGCCAAGGCTGAGTGCGATGGCGCCGATTACAACAATAGCTGAAGCGGTATAAGTACCGCGGTTAAGTGCCTTCTGCGGGTTGCCGCCCTCTTTGGTCTTTACCATGAAAGTACCAAGGATAGAAGCTACGATACCCAGTGCGGAAAGCAGAGCCGGGAAAATAGCCTGCATCTTGGCAAGCTCCATATCTCCGTTTGCTGCTGCGATACCAAGAGTAATCGCAGAAATCAGAGATCCTACATAGGACTCGAAAAGGTCAGCGCCCATACCTGCTACGTCGCCGACATTGTCACCTACGTTATCTGCGATAACGGCAGGGTTACGAGGGTCATCCTCGGGGATACCAGCCTCAACCTTACCTACCAGGTCTGCGCCGACGTCAGCTGCTTTGGTATAGATACCGCCGCCGACACGGGCAAACAGGGCGATGGAAGATGCACCAAGGCTGAATCCGAAAAGGATGTCTGCATTACCAGTGATTGCGTAAATCAGGCTGACGCCCAGAAGGCCAAGACCTGCCACGCACATACCCATAACAGCACCACCGGAAAATGCAACTGTAAGTGCCTTTACCAGTCCGCCTGTTCTTGCAGCATTTGCAGTTCTGACATTGGCCTTAGTAGCCACATTCATACCTGCATAGCCTGCTGCGATCGAAAGAGCCGCGCCGCAGAGGAAACATACCGCTGTGGCAGGATTTCTGATCAGGCAGAGAACTACAAACAATACTACAATGAAAATTACCAGGACCTTGTACTCGGAGAAAAGGAAAGCTCTTGCTCCCTCTGCGATAGCAGAAGCAATCTCCTTCATGCGGTCCGTCCCCTCATCCTGCTTTTGCACTCTTGCTGTCAGCGCCAGAGCGTAGATCAGTGCCAGTACGCCTGCTGCAACAGCGATGTACATCAAGCTGTTCATATTAATACTACCTCCTCATTTCTGTATAGTTCTGCATAGCTGATTCCTATTTTATCACAGTTTAACAGAAACTGGAACATAAATATTCATCAAAGAATCTCATTTTTTATTTTTATACATGAAAAAAGGAGTCTGCAGCCCTTCTGGCTGCAGACTCCGCTGCAATTCATATGACAATGGTCAGATTTTCTTGCCCTTCTCGATATAAACAGGGAAGGACTCCGAGCCGCGCAGGCTCTTGGATGCAGTGATCGTAACACCCTTGTCGGTAATTACATGATCAAGCTCAACATTGTCCCCGATCACGGTATCCTGCAGGAGGATACTGTTGCGCACCTTTGCTCCCTTGCCGATCTTGACGCCTCGGAAGAGGATGCTGTTTTCGATCTCACCCTGGATCTCACAGCCGTCAGCAACCATGACATTGCTGGCCTTGGTATCGCCGTGGTATACCGTAGGATTATCGTCACGAATCTTGGTATAAACCGGATTGCCGGAGAAGAGAGCATCCAGGTTCTCTTCCTTGAGGAGCTCCATGTTCTCCTTCATGTAGCTGCGCATACCGGTAATGCGGGCTGTGTATCCGGTGTACTCATAGGCGCGGATATCAAACTCCGCTCCTCTCTTTCCAAGGATGTCTCTTACAAAGAAGGTATCTCCGCGGATGTATGCCTCATCAATGATGCGGATCAGCCACTCTCTGCTGACGATGAAAGTATCCAGGGAATAGTTCTGATCACCCTCAACTTTAGGATTGATATTGATATTGATAACTTTCTTTCCATTCAGATCGAGCGTGTAATACATACCCTTGGAAGGATCTGTATTCTCCAGAAGCTCCTCCGGAATCGGCTCTCTCTTGTAGGCGATGGTTACATCTGCACCACTCTCGGCGTGCTTCTCGATCATATCCGCAAAGTCAAAATTCATCGCGATATAGGAATCGGAGATTACCACATATCTTTCCTTCTGGTCAACCAGATAGTTGCGGATACTCTCAAGTCCCTGGATCCAGCCGTGATATACGCCCAGGCTCTCTACCGCGTAAGGCGGGAATACATTCAGTCCGCCGTATTTGCGGGCCAGATCCCACTCACGTCCGGAGCCCAGATGGTCTGTCAGGGAATGATAGTTCTTGGTAACAAGAATGGCAACATTGTCAATGCCTCCGTTTACCATGCTTGAAAGCAGGAAGTCGATCAGACGGTAACGGCCTGCAAAGGGGATGGAAGCCATCAGCCTCATACTGGTCATCTCCGGCAGATACTTGTCATATGTATTCGGGAAAATGACAGCAAGCGCATCAGTATTTACATTGATCATCTTACTTCACCATCCTTTACATTTTCATCGATCAGCGCATCCGGGCTGATCTTTGCTCCGTCGCCGACATAAACGCCTGCCGCGATCGTTGCTACTCCGCCATTTCCGCCGTCAGTGGGAATCTCGCCGACTACGGCACCTTCGCCTATTACAACATTTTCAGCAATAATACAATGCTTTACAACTGCACCTTTCTTGATCACGGTACCGCCCATGATAACCGCATCCTCAACAACAGCGCCTTCCTCTACGGTTACGCCGGCAAAAAGGATGGAATGTCTGACAGTTCCCTTGATCCTGCAGCCGTCAGTGATCATGGAATTTCTGACAACCGCGTCCGCGCTGACAGTATGTCCGTGCATACCGCTGTTGCGGCTGTAGACCTTCCAGTCATCATCAAAAAGATTAATGCCGCTGTGCTCCGGATCCAGAACCTCCATATTTGCTTCCCAGAGAGCCGGAATGGTTCCGACATCCTTCCAGTAACCCTGGAAATGGTAAGCGTACATACGGCGTCCGTCCTTGAGCAGGTTGGGGATGATATTATTACCGAAGTCGTTCTCAGAATTCGGATCTGCCTCGTCCTCGATCAGATATTTCTTTAAAATATCCCAATTGAAAATATAGATTCCCATGGAGGCCAGATTGGACTTGGGATCCTTAGGCTTCTCCTGGAACTCAATAATGCTGTCGTCTTCCCTTGTTACGGCAAGACCGAAGCGGTGGGTCTCCTCCCACGGAACTTCCATAACAGCTACGCTGAACTCCGCATTTTTCTTCTTGTGGAATCTCAGGAAATCACTGTAGTCCTGCTTGCAGATCTGATCGCCGGAAAGGATGATGACATATTCCGGATCATAGGACTCAATGAAGCTGAGGTTCTGGTAGATCGCATTTGCTGTTCCCTTGTACCAGTCTGAGCCTGAAGCCTGCTGATACGGCGGGAGAACATGCACACCCCCATGCAGTCTGTCAAGATCCCAGGGCTGACCGTTTCCGATATACTCATTGAGTACCAGCGGCTGATACTGCGTGAGAATACCTACCGTGTCAATCCCGGAATTCACACAATTAGAAAGCGGAAAGTCGATGATACGGTACTTGCCCCCAAACGGAACAGCGGGTTTGGCAAGCTTCTGTGTCAGCACATGAAGCCTGGAGCCCTGTCCGCCGGCGAGCAGCATTGCAATCATTTCTTTACCCAAAATACAGTTCCTCCTCTTTCGTTCTATTCTTGACTCTATTGTATCACCTTTACAGGAAAAAGTCCGCTATTATTTCTTGTAAACATGTAATTATTATTACTGTCCGGCATTTATCTCCTGCGCCTGGTCGATGACCTCCTGAGGAACCGTGATACTGTCTACTGTATCAAAGCCCGTATTAGTCATTTTCATGGTCATCCCCGTGATCTGAACCTCCTCTGTGCCGGTCAGTCCTTCTGTCCCGTGAAATACGAGATTTGTGTAAAGAGGCAGCATTCTTTCTGCGGAAACAGCATATTCGATATCAACGCTAAGCCCGGAAAGGTCGATCTGGCTGCCTCCCGTATAATCTCCTACGATACTGCCGGCTGCTCCCATCAGTTCTGTTACATCCTCCCCTGTGATCGTACCCGACAGAATATATGCCTCCTCTCCGTCCACACTGGTGGTTTCTTCCGCAAGTGTTATGCTGTCAATATTCTGCAGAATCTCATCTGCAGTATTATCTATTGATTCTGCCGCGCTCTGATTAAAAGGTATCCTCTGCAATGTCCACTGGCCCTGAGTTCCTACATAAGTCAGCAGTTCATCCTTCTCGCCAAGCACTGTATAAGACTCAATGTCTGTGTTCATAATCAGCGCTGATAATGTCCCTCTGACATAACTGGCGATCGGCTCAGAGGTCGTCTGCATATCCAGATCCATGTCCATCGACAGACTGCCGCCGATGCTGCTCAGAGCTTCTCCGCTCATATCGATCAGAATATCAGCATGTGTCTCCATAGACTGCATGGCATCTGTTTTTTCCTGTACCTGCCGGATCAGAGATTCTGCGGTCAGTTTCTCCGGTTCTGCCTCCTTGTTCCCGCAGCCTGCTGTCCCTGCCGCCAGCAGGAACACACATAACAATGCTGTAAATACTCTGTTTTTTTTCTTCATAGAGTCCCTCCTTTCAGATTGCTTACTCCATGATCTGCCGCCAGGATGCTATCAGATTCTCCAAACTCCAGGTAGCATTTGCAGGGCTTGTGGATGGAAGCGTGACCGCTTCTATCCCGGTCTGTGGATAAATATATTTTTTATACAATCTGCCGGCAGTCGAGCCGTTTACACAGATCTTCCGGATCTGTGCCTTGTCCAGAATCACAGTCAGATCATTTGGCCTGACATTGCGGATACTGCTGTCTCCCGACCCGATGATATCGCACTCTGCTATGACATCCCAAAGCGCCAGCCCGTTCTCCAGGATCAGCCTCTTTTTTTCGTCAAATGTCTCAGGAACCGGCTGCTGTGTCACGGCTGCAATCACTTTCCAGAAGCGGTTCTGCGGATGATTGTAAAAAAACTGCCCCCGGGACTTGACCGAGGGCAGAGAACCTAATATCAGTATCTGTGAATTCTCATCATATAGCGGAGCGAGATCATGTATCACATGTACATACTCTCCTCTCAGCATGTCAGCTCCTTTGTAACAGTCACGGCCAGAGCGCCGGGACCTATATGGCAGGAAACGCTGAGAGAAAGAGGCGCATGGTAGATTTCATGATTCGGGAATGCCGCCCTGATCTCCTCCAGCCACTCCTCTATGCCTTCTCCCGGTGTATACGATGCCGAAATATGGACATGCTCCCCGGCCGCGGACTGACCGATCCGGGTCTCCATATCCTTGCGGATCGCATTGATCATAATATTTTTCGCCTGCTTGACCGTCCTTGCCTTTGCAAAAGCATCCAGCTTCTCTCCCTGGATCTGCAGAACAGGCTTTAACTTAAGTAAAGTACCAAGTGCGGCTGCTGCCGGCGTGATGCGGCCGCCCTTCTTCAGGTAAGTGAGCGTATCTACCATAATATAGATACTGGACTCAAACTTCTGTTTCTCCAGGATCTCACGGATCTGCGCCGCGTCCTTACCTGCTGCTGCCAGCTCCAGTGCATCCAGTACGGACTGTCTCTGGGTAACGGAAATTCTCTGATTATTGACAACCTCCACACGGCCATCATAATCTGCCGCAAGCATCTGGGCTGTCTGGCAGGAACTGCTCAATCCGCTTGACATGGGAATGTATACAATCTGATCATACTCTTTCAGAAGCTCATCCCAGAGAGCCATAACATCTCCGGGAGCCGGCTGGGAAGTGGAGACACTGGCTCCCCCTTTCAGCATGTCGTAGAACTGCTCCTGTGTGAGATTGATATCTTCGTAATATTCCTTACCGTCTATATCAAAAGGCATGGGCAGTACACGAATGCCCATCTCTTTTGCCATTGCCTGTGTGATCCCGCTGTTGCTGTCTGTTACAACTGCTATCTTTGCCATGGGAACCATCTCCTTTATTCCTTCAAATCAGATAACCTTACTATACATGAAATGCTTTCTTTTTTCAAGTCTATTAGAGGAACACGAAAAAAGAGACAGCTGCATCATTCTGACGCATCTGTCTCCGGGTATATGATTACCAGCGGCCGAACTCTGAAAGCTCAAGCCCCTTATTTTTATCCAGAACAGTACGGACTGCCCACTCATGCACAAAGAGCAGAAGGGGATTGCCCTTGAGGTCTTTGATCCGCTTCATGTCAGATGTACCGATAATGGTGCTGACATCGATCTGATCCTGATTCGCGATCCAGCGGATATACTCATGCGGCATGGTCTCCATCCGGATCTCCACTCCATACTCCGCTTTCAGGCGGTGGCGCAGAACGTCAAACTGGAGGACGCCGACAACGCCCACGATGATCTCCTCCATACCGGTGTTGTATTCCTGGAAGATCTGGATCGCGCCTTCCTGGGCAATCTGGGAGATTCCCTTGATAAACTGCTTGCGCTTCATGGTGTCGACCTGGTATACCTTGGCAAAATGCTCCGGCGCAAAGGTCGGGATCCCCTCAAAGGCAAACTTCTTGCCCGGTGCACAGACCGTGTCTCCAATGGAGAAAATGCCGGGATCAAATACACCGATGATATCGCCCGCATAAGCCTCCTCGATTACTTTACGGTCCTGGGCCATCAGCTGCTGCGGCTGGGAAAGGCGGGCCTTTCGCTTGCCCTGCACATGGTAGACTTCTTTGTCTGCCTCAAATTTGCCCGAGCAGATTCGCATGAAGGCGATACGGTCCCTGTGCGCTTTGTTCATATTGGCCTGGATCTTGAACACAAATGCCGAAAAATCCGGACTGAACGGATCAATCAGACCTTCATCAGACATACGGGGTCTGGGAGGAAGCGTCATATCCAGGAAGTAATTGAGAAAAAGCTCGATACCAAAATTGTTTAAAGCAGATCCGAAGAAGACCGGAGACAACTCTCCCGCAGTCACCTGCTCCATGTCAAGTTCATCTCCCGCTCCATCCAGAAGCTCTACGTCTTCCTGCAGACGCTCGTAAAGCTCACTGCCCAGTGCGGACTCCAGTTCAGGGGAATCCATGGTCAGGGACAGATCATCGGCCTCCTTTGCTCCGTTTCCAATCTCTGTATAGGAATGGATCTGACGGGTCCTGCGGTCATAGACCCCCTTGAATTCCCGTCCGCTCCCTATAGGCCAGTTAATCGGACAGGTATGGATCCCCAGTACATTCTCAATATCATCCATCAGATCGAATGGATCCAGTGCATCACGGTCCAGTTTGTTAATAAAAGTGAAGATTGGAATATGCCTCATCACACAGACTTTAAACAATTTGATGGTCTGCGCCTCAACACCCTTGGAAGCATCGATCACCATGACAGCAGAATCTGCCGCCATCAGGGTACGGTAAGTGTCCTCCGAGAAGTCCTGATGTCCCGGCGTGTCCAGAATATTGATGCAGAAATCCCTGTAATTAAACTGCATGACGGAAGAAGTTACCGAGATACCTCTTTCCTTCTCAATTTCCATCCAGTCTGAAACAGCATGTCTCGCTGTATGCTTCCCTTTGACAGATCCCGCCAGGTTGATGGCGCCTCCGTAGAGAAGAAACTTCTCTGTAAGGGTGGTCTTGCCGGCATCCGGATGCGAGATGATCGCAAAGGTCCGGCGTCTTGTGATTTCATTTTTATAGTCAGCCATTTATATTCCTCCGATGGGCAGTGATTTGCAGGATTCAATCCCCAAATCAGATTCTCGTAAACATGCCATAATATTTTACATTGCGCAGATACTGCTTGTCAAGAAAAGGAAATCCGCCCACCCATGTAAAATCAGAAAGAAGCTGCATCATCAGAAAATGATACAGCTTCTTTACTGTCACTGAGAATCTGACTTTTCAAATATCAGTCTCACGGTCGTTCCGTGCCCTTCCTCACTTTCCAGCTCGATTTTCGCGT
>CAMHFW010000070.1 GCA_946184675.1 uncultured Clostridia bacterium
TAAGACCGTATCAAGAGTCGAGAGCTTATTGCTGACAAATCCCGCCACCTCCTGAAGGGTCTTGCCCTCGAGGATCACCATGAGATCGAAGCCTCCGCTCATCAGATATACGCTGGTAACTTCGGGGTACTTGTAAATCCTCTCCGCTATGCTGTCAAATCCAAGACCCCTTTGAGGTGTAACCTTTACCTCGATCAGAGCGTTGACCTTCTCTATACTTGTCTTGGACCAGTCTATCATGGTGTGATAACCGCATATTACACCCTGCTCCTCCAGAGCCTTCAGTTCATCATAGAGAGCGTCATACTCGTAGTTGCTCATGATCTCTGTATCCTGCATATAATAGGCACGGGAAGCCCGGCTGAGCTGGTCTGTCAGCTGCCTTATTCTCTCTGCATCTGTCATCTGCGCACTTCCTTTCCGAACATTTTTTTCATCTGCGCAAGCTCTTCCCCTGTCAGATAACGCCATTTTCCGGTACGCAGATCTCCCAATGTGATATTCATGATCCGGATCCTTTTGAGCCGGAGAACCCGGTAATTGAAATGACGGCACATATAGCGGATCTGCCGGTTCATTCCCTGCGTCAATATAATAGAGAAAGTCCTCTCGCTAATCTTGCTGACCTGGCAGGGACGTGTCCTCCCGTCCGGAATATCAACACCGCCGGCCATACCCTTCAGAAAGGCTTCGGTAACCGGCTTGTCGACCGTGACGATATACTCTTTTTCGTGATAGCTGCTGCCTTTCAGGATATGATTGACCAGGCTTCCGTCATTGGTCAGCAGAATCAGTCCCTCAGACTCCTTGTCCAGTCTGCCGATGGGGTAGATCCGCTCCGGATACTTCAGAAAGTCAATAATATTGTCCTTCTCCCGTACCCGGTCAGTCGTACATACAATGCCGCGGGGCTTATAAAGAGCGATCACAACCTTATCCGGCCGCTCCCCGACAGGCTTTCCGTCCACACAGACCTCCTGGCCCTTTTTCACTCTGGTGCCGGGCACAGCGGCTATGCCGTCTACCGTGATCCTGCCCTGCTCTGACAGCCTGTCCGCCTCTCTGCGGGAACATACGCCTAAGTCACTTAAATACTTATTCAGCCGGGTCCCGGACTCTGTCTCCGATTTCTTTTCCATCTTTCTCCGCCTGCCGCCTGCTGCGGCTTTTGATGACTCTCATCCTGATATAACGCAAACGAAAATCACACCTGGCAGATGTGATTTTCGTCTGGATTTCTTTATCTATGTGTCTGTTACTCTTCTGTTTCCGTCTCGGAAGCAGTCTCTGTCTCTGTTTCTGTGCTTGTCTCTGTCTGCCCTGCTGTCTGTGACTCAGAAGCAGTCTCAGCCGGGATATCTGTCATAGGCTGCGCGCCTGTACGTCCCCTGATCTGATCGATGAAAGCAGCCAGATCGGAATCCTTGCCGCATGCAGCCTCCATCTTTTCATTGACTGATGCAATCAGCTCCATCACATCAGACTCATTGTAGAGAGAATCGATGTAAGACTGGGTCTGCTCATCCATGGTAAAGGTACCGCTCTGGGAATTATACTCACCGCGGTAAATATACTTGCTGCCGTCCTCAGCAGACTTGATATAAAACACGGAAAGGTTGGGAGCAGCTGTCTTGATATCACGGATCTTAAGCTCATCGTAGACAAATGCTACATACTCTCCGTCAGCCATACCGGCCTTGGTGTAATACTGGGTATTATTATAAGACTCGATAATGGAGGAAGATCCTTCCAGGATCCTGGCATTTACATCTACATCTGTATTATAAACTTTTTTCAGAAGTTCTGCATCCTCATCCAGGATAGCCTTGCGGTAGTTGGATATCAGCTCATTGATCTCAGGATATTTATTATGCTCCAGAGAATTGCTGGCTTCTACACTGATGGAAGGCTCAGAAGAACTATTGCTTCCGGCAGATGATCTGTTCCTGAAATTATAAATAACGCCGCCGATCACTGCAGCGATCACAATAATCGTCAGCAGGATAATAAGCACGCCATTTTTATTCGCACGTTTGGAAGCACCCTGACGCTGCCTCTGCTTAGCCGCGGGCTTTCCGGATGTACGGCTCCTTTTTTTATTATCTTTTATCTGATCACTCATATATATGACCTCCCTGTCAAAATAAACGAAATGCATCTGAAGGGAATCGAACCCTCGCACACGGCTCCGGAAACCGTTGCTCTATCCACTGAGCTACAGATGCACCATTTATATTACAGTATTTTTAAAAATAATGCAACAAAAAATTCACATTTTTTGAGTTAATTTTCCGTTTCCTTCCAGGTTCCATTCTTTTCCATTTCCCTGTAAATAGCAAAAGCCTGCTCCAGAATATGCCGCTCATTGTTGTATTTGAGCAGATGTCTGGCCTCGTGATACTTATAATACCCGGCGTCTTCAAAGTACTCTTCGTACTGAGGCCTGCAGTAATCATCCGCGGTGCTCATCAGATACCAATGCACTTCCTTTGCAATCGTATCGCGGGATGTGTTGAAGGAATAGCGGCTCTTCCCGATATAAGAAACGATGGATGCGCTGATTCCCGCCTCTTCCTGCACTTCCCGCAAGGCTGTGTCCGAAAACTCTTCTCCCGCTTCCACTGTGCCTTTTGGCATGACCCAGCCGTCGTATCTGTTTTTAAAATTCTTATAGAGCAGAAGTACCTTTCCCTTCCGGATCACAACGCCTCCGCAGCTAACTGCCTGTGCCATTTTAACGCCTCCTATTGTATTTGTCCCGGAAATGTACTGTTACATTTTATTCTTCAAGAGAACCTAAATAAGTATCCATCATAGCTGCCGCTGCCGGCACTGCTTCACTGCTTGCCACCCCGGCATCTTCAATCAGTACACAGACTGCGATCTTGGGATCCTCTGCCGGCGCATATCCGATAAACCAGGCGTTATTGCCCCGGTCTTCCACCTCCGCCGTGCCTGTCTTGCCCGCTGCCGTATACCACCTGCCGGAAAGGTTATATCCTGTTCCCTCATTTACGACTGCCTCCATCATCTCCTGCAGGAGTCCTGCTTCCGAAGAAGTCATCAGAGTCCCGGCACTTTCAGGCGTGTTCTGTGTAATCTCGTTTCCATCTGCGCTTGTCACATTATCAATCAGGTAGGGTCTCATCAGCTCTCCGTCATTGGCAATCGCCGCAGCGATCATAGCTGCATGCATAGGTGTCATGACCGTATCGCCCTGACCGATGGAAGTTGCGCCGATTTTCCATTCACTGTCTGAATCTGACAGTGAAAAAATGCTATTTACTGTAGGCAGATCTGTCGGAAGCTTCTGATTAAACAGCAGACTGTCCGCTGTCTCTCTCAGCTTTGCCGGACCTGCGCTGGCCCCAATATTGATATAAGCCGAATTGCAGGATTCTGCAAATGCATCTATCAGATCCAGACTGCCGTGGATCTCTCCCTCCGAACAGCTGAGGGTACTGTACTCCCCATCATCATCCAGCAGAGTCGTATAACCGTCGCATTCATAATAAAAGTCGTCCGGATCATGTCCGCTCCGCAGATAGGAAAGCGTCGTGATAACCTTAAAAATAGAACCGGGTACAAATTGTCCCTGCAAAGCCTGGTTGAGAAGGACTTTACTGGAAGTATCCGCAAGGATTTCATCATACTGATCCGGCAATTCATTGGGATCGTAATCCGGCAGAGATACCATAGACAGGATCTTTCCTGTCGAAGGTTCAATGGCTATTGCTACTCCGTAACGGTCTCCGAGAGCGTTCCATGCCGCTTCCTGCAGCCTGGCATTGAGCGTCGTGGTCACGATATTTCCCGGATCTTTTTCTCCCCGCAGATCATTGATCACCTTCTGCACAGGATTGATCGTGGAAGTGACCAGATCAAAATCTTCTGAAAGCTCCACGCCGGATTTGTTGACTGCAGATGTGCCGATCACATGCGAAAACATTCTTCCATAGGGATAGACCCTGACAGGATTGCCGTTCTCATCAGTATCCGTAGATGCAAGTACCTCTCCATCTGCAGAAAGGATTTCCCCTCGGGATACCGACTCTGCGATCTTGGCCAGCCTGCTGTTGTGTTCATTATTGACGATACCGCGTCCCAGTGCTGCATCAAAATAGACAAAATAAGCTATGACTGCAAAAAAAAGCAGGAGCATAACATAGGAGGCCCTGCGGATCTCCTTGTTGGTCTCTCTCTTGTTCATCAGACCGATCAGAACGGTATCACCGCTGTCCGGCGAAGATACAGCTTTTCCGGAAGGCGATGCTGTCTTCCGCACAGCCGCTTTTTTCCTGGCGGTTTTCTCTTTCGCTGTCTGCTGTGCCTGTCTGCGGCCTGCCGGCTCCCCGGCCTGCCTTTTCCTGTTTGCAGGCGCAGCGTCCTCTTCTGCACCGTCAAGGCTCATCTTTTTTACTGTTTTTCCATTTTGAGAACTCTTTTGTCCGGCAGATCCTTTTTCTCTTTCCATACGCTCTGCCTTTTCCCGTCCCAGCTCTCTGGCACGCTCGACATCGGATTCGTCTACGTCGAACTCCATAAAGTCCTCATCTTCATCTATAAAATCCGGGCTAAAGGAGTCCAGCTCCTCAGGATTGATCCTCCTGATATTACGCCCTTCTCCTGATTTCCTGCCGTCTTTGTTCAAGAAGACCATCCTCCCTTTGTTTGAGCAGATACAGACCCTGAATGACTGCAAATACGATAATCGTCGACAAGATCGACGATCCGCCGTAACTGATCAGCGGAAGTGTAACGCCGGTATGCGGGATCAGCTTAATCACGCCGCCGGTGCACAGAAAGATCTGAAATGCATAAGATATACTGAGGCCGACTGCCAGAAGCTTGTAGAAATTGTTGGTGAGCTGCAGAGAAATATTGATGAACATAATGAAACAGCTCACATAGACCAGCAGCAGGCAGATTGCAAAAATACCGCCAAGCTCTTCTGCTATTACTGCGAAAATAAAATCACTCTCTTTGACAGGGATCATCTCCGGCATGCCGCAGAACAGCCCCATACCGAACCATCCGCCCGTGCTGATGGCAAAGAGCGACTGGGCGATCTGATAGCCTGCATCATCATAATTGCTCCAGGGATCTCTCCAGGCAATGATACGTCTCTGTACATGTGAGAAGAGCCGGGAAGCAATCACAGCTGCAGCTGCGCCAAGTCCCAATCCCAGACCTGTCCATAAAAACTTTCTGGTAGCGACATAAAGCATCACCAGATAGGTGATGAAAAAGATCACTGCCGCGCCAAGATCGGTTTCTGCAACCAGTATGCATACAAATCCGGCTGCCGCTGCCGTCGTGATCACGATCCGCTGAAAACTGGTGTTTTTATACAGCATCGATGCCACAAAGAATACGAAAATGATCTTGGCCAGCTCTGAAGGCTGAAAACCGATTCCCGCGATTGAGATCCAGTTTCTGGCCCCGTAGACGGATTCGCCGAAGACAAATACCGACCCTACAACCAGAAGGCCCAGAACGCCGTAAAAGATTCCCAGACGGCTGAGCACGCTGATCTTATCTATCATGACAGGCACGATCAGACTCAGCAGAACAGATACAACTGCGATCATAAACTGCTTGACCGCAAGTGCAAAATCCAGCCTGGTCAGCATGCAGAAGCCGATCATAAGCAGGAAAAACATATTATTGATCAGCAGCCTGGACGCATTCTTATACAGATTGCTGTAGAGAAACAAGGCAACCTGAAAGAAACAGAACTGAGCGATGTAAAAGAGTATCATCATCACCGTTGGTCTGTTCATGATAATCACGATATTCAAAAGCAGATGAATCAGAAGCATGATCACATTCTGTCCGATGTAGATCTTTCTCTGCCTCTGCTCTGATTTCACATTAAATACGGTAAAACACCGGAGGGTGTAGACGGCGATCAGCAGGACCGCCAGGTATTTTACCACCTGTGTCACGATGGAAAGCATAGTTATTCCACTCCTCGTTTATAATGTCCCTTTGTATGCTCCGGCAGATCCTCAGGGCACACGGCTTTGCCTGCAGCGGCTTCCTCAAAGAGCCGCAGGATCTGTGAGACTTCTTCCCTTGTCTCCTGCAAAAACTGCAGCCGGACAGCTGCCGGTCTGCGGCCTTTCCCGCCTGCCGCCTCCGGCAGACATAAAGGGACAGAGTTATATATGATATTATAACAGCCGCTGCAAACATTGCGGACCGGGAAGCGAATATGCATCCTGTCCTCCAGCTGCAGCCATCCCGGCTGATGTGTACATCCGAAATGATTCTTCTGCTGACACTGGGCTGTGATCATGAGCGGTATCCGCCCGTATGCGATCATCTCGCCCTGACTATAATCTTCCAGATTTTCCAGTTCCCGCCTGTTTAGTTCCACAGGAAGAGTAAATCCGTCAAAGCAGGACCGGATCAGTCGGCCTGCTGTATCATTCATGGCATAGATCCCGTAATCTGCAAGGACAGGAAGGGTATTCCCCAGCTTCTCAAGAGCCAGAAAAGCATCCATATTTCTGACCAGATAGCCGTCCGGTGCAAATCTGCTCAGGCCTTTGAGCCGCTTTTCCAGCTTTTCTCTCTGATCCAGTCTCCAGACATGTGCAAGAGCTGGATAAAACTGGCGGCCTGCCGCATGTGTCATAGCAGCTGCCTCTTCCATCCAGGCATCATCTTCTTCTGCGTTGACATAGATTCTGCCTGCGCGCGGATGACATAAGACCTCCTTCAGCTGCTCCCTGTCAGAAACCAGCACAGAAAGAAATGCATCTGACTGCCTGATCTGGTCCTTCTTTACTTCAGATTCGCCGGGATTTACAGGAACAGGATTTCTGCGGAAACCCTGATAAAGCATTTCCTCATAGGAGGAAAGCGCTTTCCTGCGCAATTCATTGATCTCCGGAATTGGCATAAAAATGCCATCATCCAGGTTGACCTCGAGACTTTCGAAAGCAAAGGGTGTGGATCCCGTTTTTCTGAGTCTGGCTTCGATCTCTTCTGCCGTAAGCGGCCTCTTGACCGCCGGCTGTACACAGCCCTCGCTTACCTGAACACTGCCTGCTGCTCCGGTTACCGTAAGCTGCGCGGGCTGCCCTAAACGCAGCACTGCCTCTCCATGCAGAATCTCCTTCGAATCCTCTCCGCTGACAAAAGGCTCCAGCCGTGCAGATAGTGCCTTGCTCTGCATGCGCATGACAGGGAACCTGCCCTCCGGAAGCTTTCCCTTAACCGGGATCCGCTGACTGCTGCCCGGTGCTGCATCTGCATTCAGACGAATCTGCTGTCCTCCCGGCAGTTCAATCAAGTCTCCTTTTACAGCCCTTTGGGAAAAAGTAATCAGTGCTGAGCCTTTCTGGGCCTTTCCGCTGCCGATCTGCAGGCCGGCATTTCCCGGCCGCTTCATGCTCATCATCTCAGGTCCGTTGTGCCGTCTGAAATATCCGTCTGTAAATCCGCCCCGGTTAAAGATCTCTAGGAGCTGCTGGCGGTCGCTTTCGCTGACCGAGTAGCCTTCTTTCCCCTTCTCCAGGTAGAGGTCAGCGTATTTTCTGTATAAGGATGCGGTCAGAGCAGCATACTCCGGTCCCTTCATCCTTCCTTCGATCTTAAGAGAATCTGCACCTGCGCTTATGATATCCGGAAGCAGGTCCAGACTGCACAGATCTTTGGGACTGAGCAGATAGCCTTGCTTTTTGCTCCTGCCCCCTTGCAGGGTATAAGGCAGTCTGCATGGCTGGGCACAGCGGCCGCGGTTTCCGCTCCTGCCTCCGATCATACTGCTCATCAGACACTGGCCCGAATAGCAGCAGCACAGAGCACCGTGCGTGAACACCTCAATCTCCAGCCCGGTCTCCTCTTTCATTGCCTTGATCTCCCCAAGGGACAATTCCCTGGGCAGAACAATCCGGCTGATATGAAATCTCTTCAGCCAGTTTGCATAATCACTTCCATAGACCGTCATCTGGGTGCTTGCGTGCAGCGGCAGATCCGGGAAATGCTCAGCCAGAAACTGCAGAACGCCCAGATCCTGCACCAGAACCGCATCCAGTCCCTGCCGGTATAAAGGCAGAATATAATCGTAGAGACTTTCGTCTATTTCTTCATTTTTTAAAAGCGTATTGACCGTAAGGTAAAGCTTCTTCCCATGCAGATGGGCGTAATCGATTGCTTCAAGAAGTCCTTCCTCTTCCGGGTTCTGTGCATACGCACGGGCGCCAAAAAGCCGGCCTCCCATATAGACTGCGTCTGCGCCTGCCCGAAATGCCGCTTTCATAGCCTGGGCAGAACCCGCCGGTGCCAGTATCTCGATTTTCCTTTCCATGCTTTTCCCTCACGATTTCTTAAGAATAGTCCTCAGCCGGACCCGGCAAAAAACAAAAGTGCCTCCGTCAAGGCACTTTTGAATCGCTGTTATGTATGCTGTGCGGCGGATGCTTCCAGTCTGACAATCTGCTTCTGCATCTCCGCAATCTCCTCTCTGAGCCTGGTAATCTCCTTGCCGGCATCCTCAATCTGCACCTGAGCAGAGATCAGCTCATGCTTCAGGTCATACTCCGCCTTATCTTTATCGTCCATGTCGGCTTCCATCTCATCGATTCTCTTTTTCGCCTTAAAATAATCATCTGCTATATTCAGTTCCAGAAAAATCTTCTGCATATCAGCGCTCATGCGCTTGTATCCCTGGAGCTGGTTTAATTCTTTGATCTTATTATTCAGATAAGAAGCAATCTTCTGCAGATACTCCTCACTCTCATATCCACTGAGCGTATAGATCTTGCCGCCGATAAGGACTTTTGAATCTGTCCTGGATGACATCTGTACTCCCCCTTTTCACTTTGCGCCTTTTCTTGATTCAATTATAGCTGATTTTTCGCCAATTACAACAATTTTATTGACACAGGGTCAGATACAGTGGCGTATGGCCGCTTCGGTAGCGATCCTGCCGCGCGGTGTCCGCTGCAGAAAACCGATCTTGATCAGGTAGGGCTCATAGACCTCT
>CAMHFW010000071.1 GCA_946184675.1 uncultured Clostridia bacterium
GGCCTGCCTGCTTGCGTTTTATGTTGTAGGAGAGGGAGACAGAGAACCGTCCCCTGTCTCCCCGTTAGTTTTGTTTTTCTGCCATCTTGGAAAGGCGCATGGCCCTGACGGTGAGCGGAAGGCCAAAGAGGGTAATGAAACCGTCTGCGTCGTGATGGTCGTAGAGGTCACCTGTTGTGAAGGAAGCCAGGGATTCGCTGTAAAGGGAGTAGGGAGAGGTCTCGCCTGCCTTGGTGATATTACCCTTGTAGAGCTTGAATTTTACTTCGCCGGTCACATACTGCTGGGTGGAGCGTACGAAAGCCAGGATAGCCTCACACAGAGGTGTGAACCATTTGCCCTCGTATACGACCTGAGCCAGCTTATTGCCCATTTCGCGCTTAACCTCATATACTGCGCGGTCCAGGATCAGCTCTTCCAGCTGTTCATGTGCTGCCATCAGGATGGTGCCGCCCGGGGTCTCATAGACGCCGCGGGACTTCATGCCGACTACGCGGTTTTCTACGATATCAACAATACCGATACCGTGTTTGCAGCCCAGCTCATTGAGCTTGCGGATGATATCAGCCACCTTCATTTTCTGACCATTGACAGAGGTGGGAACGCCTGCCTCAAAGGTCATGGTAACGTATTCCGGTTCGTCGGGAGCTTCTTCCGGGAGAGTTGTAATCTTCAGCACATGTTTCAGGTTGGGCTCAAATGCGGGGTTTTCCAGCTCCAGGCCCTCGGTGCTGACATGCCAGAGATTGGCATCGCGGCTGTAGCTCTGGCTGACATCGAAGGGAAGATCGATCCCGTGTGCCTTGCAATAGGCCAGCTCGTCATCCCTGGATTTGAGTGTCCAGACATCTGTCATACGCCAGGGGGCGATGATCTTGATATCCGGAGCCAGTGCTTTTACACTGAGCTCAAAACGGATCTGGTCGTTGCCCTTGCCGGTCGCTCCGTGGCAGATGGCGGTTGCGCCTTCCTTGCGGGCGATCTCTACCAGCCTTTTGGAAATCGCGGGACGAGCCATAGCTGTTCCGAGGAGATATTTATTCTCATAGACAGCGCCTGCCTGCACGCAGGGCACGATGAAGTTCTCACTGAAATCATCGACAACATCTTCAATATATAATTTGGAGGCACCGCTCAGCCGGGCTCTTTCCTCCAGACCATCCAGCTCCTTGCCCTGTCCTACGTCAACACAGCAGCAGATGACTTCGTAACCGAAGTTTTCTTTGAGCCAGGGAATAATGGTCGTGGTATCCAGTCCGCCTGAATAAGCAAGTACAACTTTTTCTTTCATGATGAATGCTCCTCCTATTGTAATTAACCTGTTTTAGTATTATCTTATAAATGCTGCCCGCCTGCGTGACCAGATGCACTGCATCCGATTGCCGTATCCTGCGGACTGAAACAAATATACATCAGATACTCATAAAAAGCAAGGGTTTTATGCAAAAACCTGCATTTTTAATGAAAAACCTGCATATTTATTAATTTTATTGGTGATTTTTTTACTTTACTTCATACTTTTTTTGTATTAAGATAGGATACATATGATAGTATACAGGGGGAATAGCATATGATCAAGGCTGGAATTATTGGTTCTACGGGATATGCAGGTGCGGAGATCGTCAGGATCCTGATGAGACATCCGGAGGCTGAAATCGTCTGGTTCGGTTCCAGATCGTACAAGGATATGCCGTATGCATCCGTTTTTAGAAATATGACGAATATTGTTGACGCAGAATGTATGGGAGAGAACATGGATGAGCTGGCAGATGCGGTGGATGTCATTTTTACCGCAACACCGCAGGGGCTCTGTGCATCTCTGGTCAATGAGGAGATCCTCAGCAAAGTAAAGATTATCGACCTGAGCGCGGATTTCCGCATCAAAGATGTTGCTGTCTATGAAAAATGGTACGGGATCACGCATCCAAGTCCTTCCTATATTAATGAGGCTGTTTACGGACTCTGCGAGATCAACAGGAAAGATATCGCCGGTGCGAGACTGATTGCCAATCCCGGCTGTTATACCACCTGTTCCATCCTCAGCTCCTATCCGCTTGTCAAGGAAGGACTGATCGATCCTGATACATTGATCATCGATGCCAAGTCCGGCACTTCAGGAGCAGGCCGCGGGGCAAAGGTTGCAAACCTCTACTGCGAGGTCAATGAGAGCATCAAGGCTTACGGCGTGACCAGTCACAGACATACACCTGAGATCGAGGAGCAGCTGGGCTATGCGGCCGGCAGGGAGATCCTGGTCAACTTTACGCCGCACCTGGTTCCCATGAACAGGGGAATCCTGGCAACGTCCTACGCATCTCTGATGCCCGGCGTTACGGCAGATCAGGTTCAGCAGGCCTATGAGAAATATTATGGAAATGAATACTTTATCCGTCTTCTTCCGCAGGGTGAACTGCCGGAGACCAGATGGGTGGAAGGCAGCAATTATGTAGATATCGGATGGAAGATCGATCCCAGAACCAACCGGATTGTGATTCTCGGAGCACTTGACAATCTGGTCAAGGGAGCTGCCGGACAGGCTGTCCAGAATATGAACATTCTGTTCGGACTGGATGAGAAGACAGGCATTGATTTTGTGCCGGTATTCCCTTAAACAGGAGGAAATCATTTGAGTGACAATCAGGATATAGTGATTCGGACCATGCTGGTATCAGACTACGATCAGGTGGCAAGACTCTGGACATCCATCAGCGGTTTCGCGATTCGGAGCCTGGACGATTCCAGAGAGGGTATCAGCCGGTTCCTGCAGCGCAATCCCAGTACCAGTGTGGTGGCGGAAAATAATGGAGAAATCGTCGGAACCATCCTTTGCGGACACGACGGACGCCAGGCATGTTTTTACCATGTCTGTGTGAAAAAGGAATACCGTATGCAGGGGATCGGTACCCGTATGGCGCAGGCGGCAACGCAGGCCCTGGCCGCAGAGAAGATCAACAAGGCGTATCTGATCGCTTTTAAGAAAAATGAGGCGGGCAATGCTTTCTGGAAGAGCGTCGGCTGGGATTTCCGGGATGACCGCAATTATTATGAATTTGTATTAAATAAAGAGAACCAGATCACTTTTAATGACTAAAAGAAGGTCTGTGTGCTTTATACAGATAGGAGTGTAGGGTATATGCAGTATATAGATGGCGGCGTGACAGCGGCAAAAGGCTTTTATGCGTCTTCCGCGGCAGCAGGGATCAAGTATCAGGGGCGTACCGATATGGCCATGGTCTACAGTGACACCCCTTGCAAGGCGGCCGGGACTTTTACGACCAATATTGTCAAGGCGGCTCCGGTCAAGTGGGATATGCAGGTGGTAAAGGAGTCTGCTTTTGCCCAGGCAGTGATCTGCAACAGCGGCATTGCCAATGCCTGCACCGGCGTACGCGGCTATGAGTGCTGCCGGGAGAGCGCCCGGGCAGTTTCCGGACTGCTGAATATTCCGGCGGATGCAGTTCTGATCGCTTCTACGGGCGTCATCGGCATGCAGATCCCGACAGAGAGGATTGCTGCAGGTGCGGCGAAACTGGTACCTGCTCTGGAGCACAGCACAGAGGCAGGCCATGCAGCAGCCAAAGCCATCATGACGACAGATACCCGGCCGAAAGAAGTGGCAGTATCCTTTACAATCGGGGGAAAAGAAGTCGTGATCGGCGGCATGTGCAAAGGATCCGGCATGATCCATCCCAATATGTGTACCATGCTGGGCTTTCTCACAACAGATGCTGCGATCAGCAAAGAACTTCTGCAGGAAGCCCTTCGTGAAGATATCAAAGATACCTTCAATATGGTTTCTGTAGATGGAGATACTTCAACCAACGATACCGTGCTTCTGCTGGCAAACGGACAGGCTGGAAATGATCCGATCTGCGAGAAGAATGAAGATTACCAGGCATTCTGCCAGGCTCTGCATGCAGTCAATGTCTGTCTCTGCAGAAAGATCGCAGGAGACGGGGAAGGCGCTACCGCCCTTTTTGAAGTAAAGATCAAAGGAGCAGAGTCCAAAGAGCAGGCAGTTACCCTGGCCAAGTCGGTTGTCACTTCCAATCTGGTGAAGACTGCTATTTGCGGTCATGATGCCAACTGGGGCCGTATTCTCTGTGCTATGGGCTATTCCGGAGCGCAGTTTGACCCGGAAATCGTGGATCTCTTCTTTGAAAGTGAAGCCGGCAGGATTCAGATCATGAAGGATGGCGTGGCAGCGGATTATAGTGAAGAAGAGGCAACAAAGATCCTTTCCGCACCGGAGGTAACAGCAGAGGCTGATCTCAAGCTGGGAACAGAAGAAGCGACAGCCTGGGGTTGTGACCTGACCAAAGAATACATCAGCATCAATGCTGATTACAGATCATAAGGAGAAGCAGAACATGGAAAAAGAAATGCAGGAGGTTCTGGATAAGGCCCAGGTCCTTGTCGAGGCACTCCCTTATATACAGCGTTTTAACCGTAAGGTCATCGTTATCAAGTACGGCGGCAGCGCCATGATGAACGAAGAACTGCAGAAAAATGTCATTGCAGATGCCGTTCTTCTGAAACTGGTAGGATTCAAGCCGATTATTGTACATGGCGGCGGCAAGGAAATCAGCCGCTGGGTCAGCAAGGTGGGCATGGAGCCCCGCTTTGTCAATGGCCTACGTGTGACCGATGAGGACACCATGGAAATCGTGGAGATGGTCCTGAACAAGGTCAATAAAAATCTGGTCCGCATGGTGCAGGAGCTGGGAGTCAAGGCAGTTGGCATCAGCGGCAAGGACGGAGGTCTGCTGACTGCGGAAAAGAAGTATTCCGAAGGAGAAGATATCGGCTTTGTCGGTGAGATTACCCATGTAGAACCCAAGATTCTGCAGGATCTGATCAAAGATGATTTCCTGCCGATCGTGTGCCCGGTTGGCATGGATGCGGATTTCAATACTTACAACATCAATGCCGATGATGCGGCTTATGAGATCGCCAAGGCGATGAAAGCAGAGAAGCTGGCCTTCTTGTCAGATATCGACGGTGTCTACAAGGATCCTGCAGATCCTGCTACGCAGATTACCCGCATGAATATTTCAAGGGCAAAGAGACTGATCGATCACGGACATATCGGCGGCGGCATGCTGCCCAAGCTGACCAATTGTATCAACGCGATCGAGAATGGCGTTTCCCGCGTGCATATCCTGGATGGCAGGATTCCGCACAGCCTGCTTCTGGAGATTTATACAGATCACGGCTGTGGTACAGCAATCATCGGAGACGAGGAAGAAGACGAGTAATATTTAGTTTCAAGAGAAGGCAGGGGGATTTTTCATGAGTACCAATCAGCAGGTTATCGATTATGCCGAGCAGGCAATCATTCATACTTATAATCGTTTTCCGGTAGCGCTGGATCACGGTGACGGGGTTTATCTGTATGACGTAGAAGGCAAGAAGTATCTGGATTTTGCAGCAGGTATCGCAGTTTGTGCTTTTGGCTACAATGTGCCTGAATTCAATCAGGCGCTCAAGGACCAGATTGACAAAATGATCCATGTTTCCAACCTCTACTATACCGAGCCTATGGCAAAGGCTGCAAACCGTCTTGTGGAAGCGACCGGCCTGAAGAAGGTCTTTTTCACCAACAGCGGTACCGAGGCCATTGAAGGCGCATTAAAGCTGGCCAGAAAATATGCATATACCAGGGACAATTCCAGTACAGACCACGAGATCATTGCCATGCATCATTCCTTCCACGGACGCAGCATGGGCGCTCTGTCCGTAACCGGAAACGATCATTATCAGGAGGCTTTCAGACCACTGATTGACAAGATTGTGTTCGCAGAGTTCAACAATCTGGAAGATGTGAAGAGCAAGGTCAATGACAAGACCTGCGCAATTCTCCTGGAAACGATCCAGGGCGAGGGCGGCATCTATCCGGCAAGCGAAGAGTTTATCAAAGGCATCCGCGCGCTTTGCGATGAAAAGGATATCCTGCTCATTCTGGATGAGATTCAGTGCGGTATGGGCCGGTCAGGCAAAATGTTCGCTTATGAGCATTTTGGCATCAAGCCGGATATCGTGACAGTGGCCAAGGCACTTGGCTGCGGCGTGCCGGTCGGTGCGTTTGTAGCAGGAGAAAAGGCAGAAAAGTCTCTGGTACCCGGTGATCACGGTTCCACTTACGGCGGCAATCCTCTGGCGACCGCGGCAGCTAATGCGGTTTTTGACCTCTTTGAGAAGAAGAATATTCTGGAAAATGTCAACAGGGTTGGCGCCTATCTTGAGCAGCAGCTGCTGGCACTGAAGGAAAAATACAGCTTTATCATTGATGCCCGCGGCATGGGTCTGATCCGGGGAATCGAGTTTACCTGTCCGGTTGGTGAGATTGTCAGCAAGTGCATTGCAAACGGTCTTCTGGTAATCTCCGCAGAGGCAAATACCATCCGTTTCGTACCGCCGCTTGTGATCACGGAAGAGAACGTAGACGAAATGATCAGCATTCTGGACGGCGTACTGGCTCAGGTGCAGGCATAGGAACAGCTTATGAAGTTTGACAGCTTGATTTTCGACCTGGACGGGACTCTTTGGGATTCGACAGACGGGATTGTTGCCACCTGGAATGAGATACTGAAGGATTACCCGGAGATAGACAAGGTGGTCACAGGGCAGGATCTTTCCTCTAATTTCGGCCTTCCTCTGACAAAGATTGCGGTCAACATGTTCCCGGATCTGCCGGAAGCAAAGCGCATGGCTCTCATGGATCAGTGCGGCCGGCAGGAAAATATTTATCTGGCGGCGCATGGCGGCAGGCTTTTTGAGGGCGAATACCAGACGCTGGATATCCTTGCAGCCAATTACAAACTCTTTATTGTCAGCAACTGTCAGGTGGGATACATCGATAGTTTCTATACCGGCAACGGCACCGGATCCTGGTTTACAGACCAGGAGTGCGCGGAAGCGACCGGCCTTTCCAAAGGACAGAATATCCGTCTCATCATGGAGCGCAATCAGCTGCAAAGCGCAGTATATATCGGTGATACCCAGGGGGATGCGGACGCGGCCAGAGAAGCCGGGGTGCCCTTTATCTATGCGGCCTACGGATTCGGTCAGGTGGACGGATATGACGGAAGGCTTGATCAGTTCAAGGATCTGCCCCGTCTGCTGCAAGAAATGCAATAGTAAAAAAAGAACCTCAGCCTATTGTCAGGCAGAGGTTCTTTTGTGTTATCACAGATTTCTTTACACGTTGAAACGGAAGAGGATGACATCGCCGTCTTTGACGACATATTCCTTACCCTCGATGCGGACCAGACCTTTCTCTTTGGCTGCAGCCATAGAACCATTGGCGATCAGATCATCGTAGGCGATGACCTCCGCTTTGATGAAACCGCGCTCAAAGTCAGAATGGATCTTACCGGCAGCCTGAGGGGCCTTGGTACCTTCTTTGATGGTCCAGGCTTTGGACTCCATGGGACCGGCTGTCAGGAAACTGATCAGGCCAAGCAAGTGGTAGCTGGCCCGGATGAGCTTGTCCAGAGAAGACTCTGTAATGCCCAGCTCCTCCAGAAACATTTCTTTCTCATCATCTTCCAGTTCTGCAATCTCTTCCTCGATTTTAGCACAGATGACAAAAACCTCGGAATTTTCTTCTGCGGCGAGGGCACGTACCTGCTGTACATAAGGGTTATTTGCACCATCGTCTGCCAGATCATCCTCAGAAACATTGGCAGCGTAGATGATCGGCTTTGCTGTCAGAAGAGTGTAACTGCGGATCAGTTCCAGCTCATCCTCATCATCTGTCTCATAGCTGCGGACCGACTTGCCATCCTGCAGATGGGCAATCAGGCCCTGCAGGAGTGCGCTTTCCTTTCCCAGAGACTTATCAGTGCGGGCATTTTTGCCAACCTTGCCGTAGCGGCGTTCCAAAACCTCCAGATCTGCAAAAATCAGTTCCAGATTGATCGTGTCGATGTCGCGGAGTGGATCAACACTGCCATCTACATGTACTACATTAGGGTCGTCAAAACAGCGGACAACGTGAACAATCGCATCACATTCACGAATATTAGCCAGGAACTGATTACCAAGTCCTTCTCCCTTGGAAGCGCCTTTTACCAGACCGGCGATATCTACAAACTCGATTGTTGCGGGAACAATCCTTCCGGACTTGTACATATCTGACAGAACGTCCAGGCGGTGGTCCGGCACAGAGACAATTCCAATATTGGGATCAATCGTGCAGAAAGGATAATTGGCAGACTCAGCGCCTGCTTTTGTGACAGAATTAAAGAGTGTACTTTTGCCTACATTGGGCAGTCCTACGATACCAAGTTTCATGTATGGTTACTTCCTTTCAAGAATTTGATCAAGTGATATAACGGCTAATATTTTACCACATCAGCTGTGATTTCTCCACCCTTTTTCGCAAAAAGAAAAGTTTCAGGAATCACCGTATGGACTGCACTGGTCCAGAATCTCAGCAGCCTGCATCAGACAGGAAAGAAGCTTTTCCTGCTCTTTTTGAGGAAGGGGGCCGATCAGCTCCGCAAAGTGCCTGTCACTCATTGCCATGTGCTCTTGAATAAAAGCTTTTCCAGACTTAGTCAGCCTGTACAGGCAGGCGCGTCCGTCTGAAGGATCCGGTTCCTTTTTTGCATAGCCCAGTTCCTCAATCTTAGCGGCAATTTTAGAGGCGTGCTGCTTGGATATATTCAGCCTTTCCGAGAGTTCTGTAATGCTGGTGCTTCCTTTCAGATGCAGATAGTCCAGAGCCTCTACCTGAACCTTACCCAGTACACCTTTATAAGTGTCCTGGTAAAAAGCATAAATATCAGAACAGAAAAATCTTCCAACCCGGAAAGCAGCAGGGATAAATCGCGGATCCATGTATTACCTCACAAAGTCAAATTATAAAATGTGCAGTTACTGATTTATATTGTAAAGAATATACTGCTAAAAAGCAATCGGTTTCAGAGGAATCCAAAAGCAAAGAAAATCCGGCCGC
>CAMHFW010000072.1 GCA_946184675.1 uncultured Clostridia bacterium
GAAAGATTTCATTTGCAGGAGGATAGATCTTTCTGGTCTGATATTCTTTTCTGACGGTCTGATATAAGGATGCGTAGTAAGGCTTTGAAAACTCCGGCCTCAGCGGCTCCAGCCAGTCATTTGCTATGGCTCCCATTGTTGTCTCCTTTACTCTGTTACAGGCCGGATGCTGACGCCTCTCTCCTGCAGATATTTTTTCAAGTCACCAATTTCCAGTTCTTTATAATGAAAGAGGGATGCTGCCAGCGCCGCGTCTGCCTTTCCCTGGGTCAGAACATCCAGAAAATGCTCTTTCGTACCTGCACCGCCGGATGCAATGACAGGGACAGGCACAAGCTCCGCTATCGTGCGTGTCAGCTCCAGGTCATATCCGTTTTTTGTACCGTCACAGTCCATGCTGGTCAGAAGAATCTCTCCGGCACCTAATTTGCATGCACGCTCTGCCCACTCTACGGCGTCGATCCCGGTGTCAATCCTGCCGCCATGCTTGTAGATGGTCCAGCCGCCTTCCGGTCTGCGTCGGGCGTCGATTGCCAGTACAACACACTGGCTTCCAAACTTCTCTGCTGCTTCTGACAGCAGGAAGGGATTGTCAATGGCAGCAGAATTCACAGAAACCTTGTCAGCGCCTTCCCGTAAAACAGCCCTGAAATCATCCACAGTCCGGATCCCGCCGCCTACCGTAAAGGGAATAAACACTTTTTCAGCAACTCGTCTGACAAGGTCTACTACCGTATTCCTGCCGTCACTGGAGGCTGTAATATCCAGAAAAACCAATTCATCTGCTCCGGCCGCGTCATAAGCAGCTCCGACAGCGACCGGATCACCGGCATCTCTAAGGTTTACAAAATTAATGCCTTTTACGACTCTGCCCTGATTGACATCAAGACAGGGAATAATTCTCTTTGTAAACATCACTTCACCTCCGCGAAATTACGAAGAATCCGAAGACCTGTTTCACTGCTTTTTTCCGGATGAAACTGACAGGCAAAAATATTGCCATGTTCCGCTGCAGCATGGATCTTTACACTGTAAAAAGTGGATGCTGCAACATCACGCGGATCCTCTGCCTGCAGATAATAGGAATGGACAAAGTAGACATAAGGCTCCTCTCCGATTCCGGCCAAGAGTCTGGAATCAGGATTTACCGTCATATTATTCCATCCCATATGGGGGACTTTCAGTCCTTCCTGCTCCGGAATGCGGAGGATTTTCCCAGGCAGAATTCCAAGTCCCGGAACGCCGGGAGACTCCTCACTGCTGTCAAACAGCAGCTGCATCCCAAGACAAATCCCCAGAAAAGGCTGCCCCTGACCAACAACCTCCCGTATAGTATCCGGCAGACCACTGTCCTGCAGACTCTTCATGGCATCTCCAAAAGCACCTACTCCGGGAAGTACAACCTTATCTGCGCTTAGGATTTTTGACCGGTCACTGGTTATTTCCACGGTTTCTCCCAAATACTGAAATGCCTTGATTACACTCATCATATTTCCGGCATCATAGTCTATAATTGCGATCATGATTGGTCACCTCATCTGATTTTCCAGTTTTCTCATATGTAAAAGTATACCTTTTGTGTCTTTCAGTTGCAATCAAATTTTCATTTTCCTTTGCTCATCTTTCTCTCTGGTCTCATATTTGCATATCATGTGCTTTTTTGCGTACACATTTGCTTTTTTCTCTGCTTTATACTATGATAATGTAGTCTGATCAATACTTTATTATTGAATATTATTGAAGGAGGAACTTTCTATGAAGACATCATTTTTTGTAGAGTTCTATGGCAAACAGGCTAATGAAAAAGATATTACTGCCAAGATTAAGGAACTCTGGGTCTCCGAAGGCAATCTTGTTAAAGATATAAAAACTCTTAACCTTTATGCAAAGCCTGAAGAGAATCTCTGCTACTACACAATCAACGGTGATGTAGAAGGCAAAATCGAACTTTTCTAATGTTACTATTTGAATCAGATCAGAAAGCGAGAAGGACCACAAAATGTGGCCCTTCTTTTTTATGTCTGCTTACTCTTCCTTTTCTGACACAATGCCGGAAGTATCACGGCCATCCAGCTCAAACCAGAACAAAACACCATCTTCTTTATTCATAACTCCATATTTCTGTCCCAGAAGTTCCATGGTCGCTTTGACGATGGAAAGTCCTACACCACTTCCCCCATATTCTCTGGTCCGGGCCTTATCAACCTTGTAAAACTTTCTTCTTCCGGAATCGTTTTCCCGGTATTGAATACGCCTACTCTGACATGATCCTCTGCACGTTCGAAACTGATCTCTATCTTCTTTTCTCCATCTACATGGTGAAGGGCATTTGTCAGGTAATTGGTGAAGACTTCTTCTGCCATGAACGGATCGCTCCAGACATAGTATTTCTTAGAAGTGTCACAGATGATCACAGCATCGCTTTGCCGGATCAGAATTTCAGATTTATTGATAATGGTCTGTACCAGTTCTGCTATATCAAAGTATTCCATGTTCAGGTTGCTGTAACCGAACTCCAGCTGATTCAGCGCCATAATCTGCTTGACCATCTGGTTCATCTTGCGTGATTCATCAATGATAACATCACAATAGAACTGCCGGCTCTCTTCATCTTCATTGATATTATCCTGCAGGCCTTCTGCATACCCCTGGATCAGGGCGATGGGAGTCTTGAGTTCGTGTGAGATATTGGACAGGAACTCCTTCCGCATATCATCGATCTGCTCTCTCTTTTCCAGATCCCTGGATAGCTGTGCATTGGCCCCTTTCAGTTCGGAAAGGGCTTTTTCCAGAGATTCCGACATCTGGTTGATGCTCCGGCCCAGATCGCCGATTTCATCATCTGTCCTGACACCATACTTTGCTGTAAAATCCAACTGTGCCATGCGTCTTGCCTGCTCTGTCAGCTCTCCGATTGGTTTCAGCAGATGTCCGGTCGTGATAAACAGAACGATCAGAATGATAACAGCAATCAGTATAATCAGATAAATATAAAAACGTTTGGCAAGATTGACGCTCTCCTGGATTCCTTCAACTGATACACGGATCAGGATCCGGTCATCATTGGCAAACTGTCCCTGCAGGTAGATATAGTTTGCGCCAAGTCTCTGCACATTCACCCTTCTGATCACATAATTCTGTCCGGGAAGCATATCTGTATGCTCACTATTTCCCTGCGAGAAAAAATAATCTTTAAAAATATTATTGGACTCTGCCATGCTGTCCTGGGTGTCCCCCAGAGAAGTATAAAGGAGCAGGTTTGTATGCGTATTCATCATATAATCATAAAGATGCTCCTGAATCTCTCTGTAAATGATGATGGAAACGTTGTTTGACAAGCTGATCTTATCAAGCTTCAGGGCAAGATCATCCGAGATCTCTCCCGCAGAAAAAAGATCTTCCTCATAATCTTCTGTCTCCTCCTCGTCGTCATCATCTTCTTCATATTCCAGCCCTGCTTCATATATGCTGTTGATATTCTCATACACAGAGACAATAGAATTTTCTTTACCGTTAATATAATAGCGGTCCAGAAAATAGTTCCCTGCCAGAATACCTGAGCTGGTCATGACGATAATAATCAGCAGTATGACAAAGGATATTTTAAATCGAAGTGATTTTTTATGAAACATCTCAATCCTGCTTTCCCGGTCCGGCATCAATAAATTTATAGCCAAATCCACGGATGGTCACAATGCAGTCACTGCGGTTTCCCAATTTGCTCCGCAGCTTTTTTACATGTGTATCAATGGTACGCGGATCTCCGTAATAATCATAATTCCATACTTTATTCAGAATCCGTTCCCTGGAGAGAGCGACGCCTTTGTTCTCCATAAAGTAAGTGAGCAGCTCAAATTCCTTGAAGCTGACATCGATCACCTGGCCATCCACTGTGACTTCATGGGCCGCCTTATTGATCTCGATCCCACCAGCGCTGAGCAGATCATCGGTTACAAGAGCGTTGCTCCTTCGCAGAACAGCTTCTGCCCTGGCTACCAGTACTTTAGGGCTGAATGGTTTGGTAACATATTCATCTACACCAAGCTGGAATCCCTGCAGCTCATCATTTTCGTCAGAACGGGCTGTAAGCATGATGATCGGGACATCGGAATACTGGCGGATTTCCCTGCAAACCTGCCATCCATCCATCTCCGGCATCATAATATCCAGTATGATCAGGCTGATTCCTTCTGTGTCAAAGAACATCTCTACAGCTTCTCTTCCATTGGCCGCTTCCAGGACGGTGTATCCTTTTTTCGCCAGGAAATCATGAACCAGTTTACGCATGCGGCTTTCATCATCTACAACCAGTATTTTTATTGTATTCATTGCTTTTTTGCACATCCTTGTCTCTCAGATCTGTTTATATCATTATAAACATTTCGGTGTAATCGGTCAATTTTTACTTTTACAGGGAAATATCCTTTATCGTCACTTATACTTATGATATACTAGTAGAAATAAATCATTCATTTATACAAAATCAGGTGAGGGATTATCAAATCATGAAATTATTAGAAGAGAAAATCAGACAGGAAGGACAAGCCTTAAGTGAGACAGTTCTTAAGGTTGACAGCTTTGTAAATCATCAGGTAGATCCCGTTCTCATGCAGCAGATCGGCCACACTTTCGCCCAGCACTATCGCGGCAAAGGCATTACCAAGGTCTTTACGATCGAGAGTTCCGGTATTGCGCCGGCTCTTACTACTGCATTGGAACTTGGCGTACCGATGGTGATTCTCAAGAAACAGACCACAAAAGTTTTAAATGGTGACGTTTACCAGACAAACATTACCTCATTTACAAAGGGTACCAGCTATGAGCTTACCCTGTCTGCCAAATACATCCAGCCGGATGACAAAATCCTGATCATCGATGATTTCCTTGCCAACGGTGAGGCTGCCAGCGGTGCATCCCGTCTTGTAGAAGAGGCAGGAGCATCCATTTACGGCATAGGCATTCTGATTGAGAAGTCTTTCCAGAAAGGAAGAAAACGTCTGGAAGATGCGGGATACGATGTTTGCTCTCTTGTACGTATTTCCCGTCTTGGCCGGGATCTGATTGAATTTGAAGAGGCTGACATTTAAAGTAAAAATCATGAAAATGAAAACCAAAAAGGCAGATAGATCAAACGGTCTATCTGCCTTTCGTCCTGTTTATCAAAGTATCATGATATTGTCACATCTGCTATTTCGCGTACTCAATAGCTCTGGATTCTCTAATTACATTCACTTTAACCTGGCCGGGATATTCAAGCTCTGCTTCGACTTGCTTCGCAATATCTCTTGCGAGCAGAACCATGTCTGCGTCGCTGACCTGTTCAGGAATTACCATTACACGAATCTCTCTTCCAGCCTGAATGGCAAAAGATTTTTCAACACCCTTGAAAGTATTGGTAATATCTTCCAGTTCTTTTAATCTGTTAGTATAGGTTTCTAATGTTTCTCTTCTGGCACCGGGTCTTGCGGCGGATATAGTATCTGCCGCCTGCACGATGCAGGCAATCAGGGATGTCGGTTCAACATCTCCGTGATGTGCTTCTACTGCATTGATCACAAGGTTGGACTCCTTATACTTCCTGCAGAGCTCTACGCCCAGCTTGATATGGGATCCTTCCATCTCATGGTCAACAGATTTGCCTATGTCATGCAGAAGGCCTGCACGCTTGGCAAGACGCACATCTTCTCCAACTTCTCCGGCCAGTATACCGGCAAGCTGAGCAACTTCAATCGAATGCTTAAGGGCATTCTGTCCGTAACTTGTTCTGAACTTCATCTTACCCAGTAATCTTACCAGTTCAGGATGAATGCCATGAACACCAACCTCGAGCAGAGCAGTCTCGCCCTCCTCGCGGATCATAGTCTCGACCTCTTTCTGCGCTTTCTCAACCATCTCTTCGATCCTTGCAGGATGGATCCTGCCGTCTACGATCAGTTTCTCAAGCGCGATCCGGGCTACTTCACGCCGGATGGGATCGAAACAGGATAAAATAACAGCCTCAGGTGTGTCGTCAATGATCAGATCTACACCTGTCATCATCTCGATCGTCCGGATGTTCCGGCCCTCACGTCCAATGATTCGGCCTTTCATTTCATCATTGGGAAGCTGTACGACTGAGATCGTAGCCTCAGCGACAGTGTCTGCAGCGCACTTCTGGATTGCTGTAACTACATAATCCTTGGCTTTTTTCGCTGCCTCTTCCTTTGCACGGGTTTCCAGTTCCTTTACTAACAGTGCTGTTTCATGTTTCACTTCATCTTCTACAGTCTTCAGAAGATATTCTTTTGCCTGTTCGGAGGTTAAACCTGAGATTCGTTCAAGTTCTTGCTGGCGTTTTGCACCAAGGGCCTCGACCTCTGCCTGTCTTTTATTCAGTCTGTCCTCTCTCGAAGCGAGCTGACTTTCCTTCTTCTCTATAGACTCGGTTTTTCGATCAAGTGCTTCCTCCTTGGCCAGTACACGCTTTTCAAGTCTCTGTACTTCGGATCTGCGTTCTCTGCCTTCTTTTTCCAGCTCATTTCTCGTCCTGATCGACTCTTCTTTCAGTTCGAGAAGACCTTCGCGCTTCTTGGTCTCTGCAACTTTGAGGGCCTCATCAATGATCTCTCTGGCCTTCTCTTCTGCAGTGCCAATCTTCGCTTCCACAACCCTTTTCCGATAGATAATGGCTGCGTTCCAGGCAATCAGCGCAGTTACGATAACAGCCCCAACTATGATGGCGATAATCGTACCTAGCTGCACAGGAGCACCTCCTCTATTAAATTTTCATTGCACATAGTACAACTAGTTAATTTTACCGTCTTTTGAAAAAACTGTCAAGATAATGGACTGAAATTTGTATACAGAATTTCGTCAAACTCCTTTGCTTTCATACTGGTTCAGTCAGGCTTCTCTGCCCCTGAAATCTCCTGGAGCGCAGACCGGATATCACTGTAACGGAATCCCCGCCTCTGCATAGACAGAATCAATTTGCCGTAGGCCGGATCGGAAGACTGGGGGATCTGTCCCATCCTGCCAATACGCTTCTTCAGTTCGCTGATCAGGGTATCCTCATCATCCTTCTCTTCCCTGCCCAGAGCCTCTTCAATGATATCATCTGTAAGACCATGCCCCTTCAGATATACACGGATCTGCATCCTGCTTTTACTGCTGTGTGAACGAATATAGCTCTCGGCATAACGAAGATCATCCTGAAAATGCTTCTGCCGGACATAAGCAAGAGCAAACTCTGCTGCTTCCGGAGTAAACTCTTTCTGTCTGAGTTTTAAAAGCAGATCGTGTGCGGAATACTCTCTGCGCGTCAGGATCTCCACAGCAGTGCGTGCCGCATACATGCAGATCTGTCTGCTCAGCTGGCTTTCTTCTTCCTCACTCAGTTCTTTCCCTTCATACAATCCCCACAGTCTGATCTGAGCCGCTGATGCGGCAAATGCAGGTTCCCCGTCCAGGAAAACCCGCATTTTCACCTTGGAGAGTCTCTCCATCTTTGTAACTGTCATAAAATGATCAGTCCTTCTCTGTATCACTGTCATCAGATACAGGTGCCGGAGTCAGGCCGCAGGATACCCGGACCTTATTCTCAATCTCCTCCATGACTGTCGGATTGTCTCTGAGATAGAGCTTGGCATTCTCACGGCCCTGTCCGATCTTCTCACCGTTATAGGAATACCAGGCACCGCTCTTGACAACGATTCCGGTATTCGCTGCAAGGTCCAGAATATCTCCTTCTCTGGATATACCTTTGCCAAACATGATATCAAACTCAGCCTCCTTGAAGGGAGGCGCTACTTTATTCTTAACGACCTTTACCCTGGTACGGTTGCCGACTACCTCACCGCTCTGTTTGATGGCCTCAATCCTGCGGATATCCATCCTGACAGAAGCATAAAACTTAAGAGCGCGGCCGCCTGTAGTGGTCTCCGGGTTGCCGAACATAACGCCGACCTTCTCACGGAGCTGGTTGATAAAGATCACGATACAGTTGGACTTGCTGACTACGGCAGTCAGCTTACGAAGTGCCTGGGACATGAGACGGGCATGCAGTCCGACGTGAGAATCACCCATATCGCCGTCAATCTCTGCCTTGGGAACCAGAGCTGCCACGGAATCCACTACAATAATATCAACAGCCCCGGACCGCACCATGGTCTCTGTAATCTCCAGAGCCTGCTCTCCGTTATCCGGCTGGGATATATAAAGATTATCAATATCTACGCCGATACTCCTGGCATAAGTCGGATCAAGGGCATGCTCCGCATCGATAAATCCCGCGATGCCTCCCCTCTTCTGAACCTCTGCTACCATGTGAAGAGTCACTGTAGTCTTACCGGAGGACTCCGGTCCGTAAATCTCGATGATACGGCCTCTGGGAATGCCGCCCAGCCCTAGTGCAAGATCCAGACTCAGAGAACCTGTCGGAACAGTCTCAACATCCATAGCCCCGGCAGTATCGCCCAGTTTCATAATAGACCCTTTGCCGTAATCCTTCTCAATACGGGTGATCGCGGCATCCAGTGCTTTTAACTTCTCATTCTTATCCATAAATCCAATCTCCTGTCAAAATCAGAATAACAACGAACGTATGTTCGTATACTCATGATACATCAAACCTTACTGCTTGTCAATCCCTGTATCTGCAAAAACAGAACTTTCTATGCAGGATGATACCATACCGGGGGAAAGACAGGCAATCCAAAAGTATCGACAGAGTCAGACAGAATCCGGGTAAATTCTATGTGCTTCTACAGTTCTCGTCAGATAAAAAGCCAGTAAGGCAGCTGCTGCAACGCAAACTGCACCGATCATAAGCAGAACAGTATTCATACTGTCTTCCGGGATGAACTGCTGCAGGAATGATGTATATAAAAGAGCAGTCAGATTTGCCGCAATATGAATCAGCAGAGGCGCCTTCAGACTGCCGTA
>CAMHFW010000073.1 GCA_946184675.1 uncultured Clostridia bacterium
CTGCTGCTCTCCCACTTTCCTTCAAAACTTTTGATGCTTTGCTGGATATCGGCTGCTTCCTGGCGCAGTTTTTCAACATTGTCTCCAATCTGCCTCTGCTCCTGCAAAAGTGTCCTGGAAGCTTTGCCAATCTGCCGCAGCTTTGCAGCATCTTCCTCCTGGATATTCTGCATCCAGATCATAAAGTTGTTGGCCAGCTGCTGGCGCTTGCCCGCATCCATCTCCATAGAATAGAGCTGGCTGATGATCTCGCTCTGGACCTGTATCTTGGCCAATGCGTCATTCTGAGCACCCAGGATGCGGTCAGAAACAGTCTGTAAAAGCTGCAGCTGACTGTCTGCATCCTTCTGACCGGAAAGAAGCGTACGAAGCATATTTCCAAGCACATTTGTGTGATCTGAGGATTCACTCTTCAAGATTTTGAGTAATTCCAGTGTTTCTCCCTGTGCCTGGTCCAAAGAGCTAAGACCGGAGAGCGCAGAAAACAGACGGTCGTCCGACGCCTGTTTTTCCTTTTCTGTCTGGGCAAGCTTTTGCCTGATAAGGACATTTTCCTCTTCTGTCTTTTTCCTGCTGGCAATTTCACTTTCAAACCTGGCAACCATGAGGGTCTGGCCGCACCACTCGCACCTGACCAGTTCCTGGCTGCTGTCGTAAATGACCTCACCGCCGCAGTAAATACATTTCTCAACGATCTTTGCTTCCATGATCTGTCCTCAAAAGCATTTGAATCTATCTGGCTTTTTATAGTCTGTTCTTCTAAAAACCACTCTTCAAAGTACAGCAAACAGGCGGTCATTGGCCGCCTGTTTGTTTTAATATGTACTGGCATCCCCAGCTAAACAGTTTGAAACAGTGTTCTTTTGTGTCGTACTCATCAATTAACCGATAATCAGATTAAAGCAATGCGGGCAAACTTGCGTTCCCTTCGGAACCATCTGCTTACAGGTCGGGCACTGTATCATGCTGGGCTGACCACCGGTAGGTGTTGGCGGAGTACTTCCTCCTCTTCCCGGAGTATAACCTGTCCCGGCACTTCCCACCTTCAGGGAAAGAATATCGATCTGATGTCTTAATTCGGTGATCTTTCCTCTCAGATTATTCACAGAGTTGATGACCTTCTGCATCTTTCTGTCCAGCTGGTCATACTCATCCGAAGAAGGTGTTGTGTATCCTTTCCTGGATCCGCCGCCTTCTGCCATCGCTTTGGCTGTTTCAATGGCTACTTCCGCCATTTTGTCATCCCGGTTGCGTTCTATTCCGAGACGTGTCATCTCCAGGACCTTCTGAATCTCTAAGAGCTGGTTTCTGAAATCCTGGGCTTGTTTTTCCAAAGACTCCTCACGCTTTAACTGGTCTTCGGCACGTTTGACCGCAGCTTTTGCTTCTTCGATCCTGGCAGCGGCATCAGCCTCTGTCTGTGCAATACCAAGGCTTGTAGCGGAACGAATCTGTGTCGCTGCAATTTCCAGCTGTGCCTTTGTCTTCTCCAGGTCTACTTCCTTGTCGCGCATTGCCAGCTCCTGGTTGTAGCGCTGGCTGACCAGATCCATCTGCTGGGCAATCTGCTCGCGGCGGTCCTGCATTCTCTGCTCAAAGTCCAGAATGGCTCTCCGCTCTGTCCTTGCCTCATTTGCCGCTGCGATACGCTCCTTGCGGTCTTCATCATAGCGGGCAAGCTCTTCCATCAGCTGGGCCTGTTCTCTGCTGAGTCTCAGCTTCAGGCTGCCGGAATGGTACCAGGCTTCGTCTTCATTTTTGGTAATCTGGATCTTGGTATCGGACTCCAGCTTTTTCACATCTGCATCATCTCTGGCTCTGGTCATCCGGCGGAGTCTGTCATACTCATCCAGCTTCTGCTGCCAGGTCAGATCACTCTCTGCAATCTTATGCATGATGTCATTTAATGCCCGCTGATTTTCTGCCTCTGCCAGTCTCTTGTCAAAATCTGCCTGCAGTGCGGACATCTCTTTTTCAATTCTTGCTTCCTGCAGCGTTCTCTCTTCCCGAATCTTCTGATTGATCTGCTCCTCGCGGAGACGGAACTCACGCTTATACTTCTCCAGGAGAGCATCATCGCTTCGCTTATCCTTATCCTGCTGAATCTGGTCTTTCAGCTCGTCGATTTCTGCCGCGTCCTTGATTCCCTGGATCGTTGCCTCTTTCGTAAGTCCGTGTTCAGCACCCTTGATTTCGGCCTCATTTTTCATGCCATGGATTGTAACATCCTTATGGACATCTGAACCGTGCATCTTGACACGGCCATCTTCATCCATGACAAAGAGGACATGGTCATTCTGCATGCGCTGCACTTCCTCATCCAGCCTGTTTCCGGTAACAAATTCTTCTTTTCCGGTCATCTTCTGGAAGTTGCCGGACTCTGCGACCCTCTTCGGCATATCAATACCAAGAGTATCCAGTTTCAGTCCCCACTTTCCAACCAGCTGTTTCATGCTTTCCTGGACACTATTCTGCAGAAGACCGCTGAACCTGTTCATCTCCCGGATATCTGCATTTGTCTGGTCCACAATACCCTGCAGCGTAACACCGATGATCCTTGCAAAGCTCTTTGAAACTTTATCTGTATAATAAGCCTTTACCTCTGCATCCGATACAGGCTGCTTGCTGTCCATAAATCCTCTGATTTCAGACATTCCAAAGAAACCATTCTCATCTATGATACGAAGCTGGCAGTCACCCGTATAGACCAGATCCACATTGATACTGGGATCTCCTTTGACATGAATTCTGACGGGCTCTGTCTGCAGGGAAAGAACCGACTCTGCGCCGCGGTAGATTGCCTGACGCCTTGCAGGCTGATCCAGTGCTTTTGTCAGAGCGTCAGATGCCTTGATATCGGAAGGAATATTCATCAGGAAGTAGCCAACCGATAAGCCTTCCAGACTAAGCTCCATATCGATTTTTTCTCTGATACGGTCTCTGAGTGCATATACATATTGATTCGGGTCCAGGATATTTTTGATTCCTCCCTGATTGATCTGCATCTGACCTTCAAAAGAGAGATGGTTGCGCAGCAATGTCTGAACCTTCTTTGTATAAAAATCTTTTACCGTAAACTCGCTGATCTGCTCATTATCCAGCAGCTTTTTCGCTTCGCTGGTCCCCATCAGAGTCTTCTGATCCGTTACTCTCAGGCGGAATGTGCCGTCAAAATCCACATCCGCATACATAGATGCATTATTAGGGACAGTATAGTGGACGCCTGCCACCTGCCACTGGTTTTCGCTCTGCACATAATCGACAAAATCTGTCTTAGCGGCAGTAGTCTCGGACAGTTTCACATTCAGTGCATTCATCCAGAGGGTCTTGACCTTAAGGCCATATTCCTGCAGACGGTAATTCAACTCCGCAATCACATCATCCCTGATCTCATCCGGGACAACGGTTTCCAGATAAATCCCTTTTCTTCCGTTCAGACGGCTGTATACAGCTCCTCCGATGATTCCCAGTACCAGTTTTCTTAAAATCCCACTATTATCGCTTTCAGGATTCGAATCAAACCGGATCAGCTCATCCATTTCTACGGGGCGGAATGCCAGATATCTGATATAAGCCTTTACATCTGAAACATAAAGGGAAAGTGTTCCGTTGGCTGTAGCCTGATATCTGCTGTCCCTCTCTTCGTTCCAGAATTCGTTTGTCAGACAGCCCCATTTCATCTCAGGCAGGTCTTTGAGGACACAAAACACATCCATCTTGAAGACCTTATCCTCGCCATGGAAAGCGGCATCCAGCTTCTCCGATGCAGACAGGTCGGTATTCTGCAGGAGATGGTCCCCGGGACCGCACGGATTTTTGCATTCACCGTTCTGAAGAAAAACGCCCCATGTTCCCTCGTTGACCTGCATCCTGCTCTGGTAGGAGAACTCATTCTGCGGATGCTGCCAGATTGCCATCTTCTTTTCCTGCATAAATGCAACATCCGGGAGTTTGATATACTGTGCCGGGCCATCAGAAACCTGTCCTTTATTGATCAGTTTTTCGATTTCATCGACCTGGAAAACATGATCGCCGCATGCCGGACAAGTTATGCTTTTACTAACATGACCTGCAGCGTCAAGCAGACTTTTCGGAATCATCGTAGTCATACCGCACTCCGGGCATTCGACACTTCCGATACTGGGGATTTGTTCCAGCTTTTTACCGCATTTGAGACAAAGATTATCCCCTGTCTTCTCTACCAGAGTCCCGCAGTGCGCGCATAATACGGTTGCTCTCCCCTTCAATTTCATCTTCTTGTGACACTGAGGACATGTGCCGTCTTTAAAGAATCCGCCGTCCGGCAGCATCCATCCTTTTTTGAGCATGCCCTTTTTCCAGGTTGCCGTAATCACGCTGCCGCACTCATAACACTTTACCAAACACTCATTGTTTACTGCTTCAGGCATATTTGTCTCCCCTCCGGTTAATCATAATTTCCTTCACGATTCTGAACAAAACTTGCGTTTAGTATATCATAGCATTGTACAAAATGCAACGAAAGGGGGAGGGGGATCCCTCTGATAAAAGGCACTATTGCTAATTTTTTTTCATCCGTCTGAGAAGCAGAATTGCAGACACAGCCAGGATGACCCACGCCATCAGCCGGCGAAGCATTTCTTCCTTTCGGATCATGTCTGCAGCCTTGTTATCACCGCTTTTCACGTTCTGTATCACTTCCCTTCCATGCGGTGCATCCTCCCGCAGCTTCTCCTGTCCCTGACCTGCAGCTTCTTTCTTTCCATCTTCCGCATTCTCCTCACAGCGCTCACAGTAAACCAGGTACCGGTGTGTCCCGCCGCCCATATAGGGATGGCAGGTGATCAGGGTCACCAGGTCCTTCCCTGGCTGGATCAGGAGGGCCTCTGTCTGGTCGGGAAGGATGATCTTTGTTTCAAAGACCCGGTAGTGCAGAGTTTCTCTCCCATTGTTGATCAGCACTTCTGAGCCTTTTTCCAGCACTTCTATGTCCCTGAAATAGGGGGCTCCGCACCAGCTCCGGTGGCCGGAGATGACACAGTTGCTGTTTTCTCCGCCAATCGGCATACTGGTACCGCCCAGGACAGCGGTTCCCTGGTCCAGATGTTCATAAGTTGCCCCGATATAAAGGGGCAGCTCTACGTCTATATCCGGGATCCTGACAGAGCCGATGGCACCGTCCACACCCAGCGGATTCTGCTCATAGGTCTCTGGCCCTGTAAACTCCTGCCCGCTTTTATACAATTTCCTGTTGTAGGTCTCCATCTGTGTATACAGGTCCTCTTCTGCCTGCTCTTTGCCAGCAACCTCTGACGGACTCTCTTCTCTTCCTGATTCCCTTTCTTCCGTCTCCTCTGCAGGCTCCGCACAGCGCAGCACAAACAGTTCCTGCCGCAGCCTGATCTCCCGTATCTGCGGGGTCAGGTAGATCAAAAGGCCTGCTGCGATACAAATGATGCCCATGATTCTGACTATTTTCATGCCTTCCTCATCCTCCGGATCACTGTGATGACAGCGGCCGCTCCTGTCATCACAGCAGCTGCAGTCAGCAGAGAGAACAGGTAATGACTGACCCATTCAGATGCACTCCATTCATGCCGGTGATCCTCTCCTGCCTTTTCCAAAAAGGCGGCCTTTTCCTGCACCCGCACGCCTCTGACCAGCAGCCTGTGACTGTTGATCCCGTACGGGGTACAGGTAATGAGGGTGCAGTAGTCCTTTCCTTCCTCTATGACCAGATCCGAAGTATCCTCTGGGGCAACAACCTTGATCTGGTCTGCCTGATAGATCAGCCTGCGGCCGGGTATGGTGATGGTAAAAAGATCCCCCTTTTTCACTTCGGTCAGATCCGTAAAAAAGCGTGCCCGCCCAAAGCCGGTATGAGCCGTAATCACAGCATGCGAACTGCTTCCTCCAATCGGAAGAGAAGTGCCATAGAGATGGCCTGCCCCTTTTTTCAATACTTCTTCCGATGTACCGTGATAGATGGGCAGCTCCACATCAATACATGGAATGCTGACATAGCCTATGATTCCTGCCTGGTCAAAAGACAGCAGCGATTCGTACTCCTGCTCTTTTCCCGCCAGTCCTTCTTCCGGTGCCTTCAAATCAGGGACCGGCATATATGCCTCTCTGAGTCTCTGATTATAGGCCTCTGCCCCAGCCAGCATTTCCTGAATCTTCTCATCATCGTTTTCCTCCTCCGCTGCTTCATCCAGATCCCTGATCACTCCCTCTGTTCTTGCGGCATAAAACAAATCGGCAATGAAGGGGTAGAGGAGCAGGATCATACCCATCAGAACTGCTGCCGCTGCCAGCAGTCTCTTATACATATGATCCCCTCCTCCCTCTTTTCACGATTAGCTGTCTCTGCCCTTTTTCCTGCCGCCAGAAGTCATCATAAGGCCGGCCAGCACTGCTCCGCCGCCTGCCAGAGTAAAAAGCAGAGTCCCCCGGCCGCCCGTCCTGGGCAGGTCCGGTTCGCGAGTATTTAATACCGCAAGCTGTAAAGCAGCCTTCTCATGTTCGTCTCTGCTGACCACTTCAGCTTCCCTGCTGTCCACGCTGGCCGTCCCATCCTCTCCGATATGGATTCTGACCGGATCCCGCAGCAGAGTATAACCCCTGTCCGTCCGGATCTCTGTCAGTGTATAGTCATCGCCGCCTTCCAGGCCGGTGATATCCAGCCAGCCATCTTTTTCCGGTGAAAATGGCGTTGCACCGTTTTCTGCCTCTGCCTTCCCTTCGACGTAATACAGTCCGCCGTCCCGCTCTGCTGTTATATAATGATCATCTGTATCATTATGCAGGATGAACTGTACTTTCTCCGTATCTCCTTTTTCATCTGAAAACCGCTTCTGCAGCCGGATTCCGAAGGTAAAGGTCCTGGTATCATCCTCCAGCGTATCGTACTTTTCTGTATTGGTTCTGGACCAGGTCAGCTTCACATCATTGGGATTTCCCTCTGTGCCGGGAATTGTGTCTGCATTGCTCTGCAGGGTTCCTGTATAGCGGATCTCCATAAGCTTTCCTGACAGAGCAGGATTGATCTCCTCCAGCCCCTTCTCCGTCATACTGATCCGCATATGCCTCCTGCCATCCTCTTCCGGCTCTGTATAGACAAGAGCAAATGAATCACTGCCTTTGTCCCATACAGCGACCGGGGCTTTCCCGGCGTCTGCATCTTCCTGATTTTCATAAAAACAGATCCTGGTATCCTCGTTGTACTTTACCCCTTTGCACATAGCATCATCATAGTCATACCTGGTCAGATAGGTCGCCTTGGAGCTGATCTGCGGGAGTCTGGAAAAGATCCGGAATTCCAGGATGTCACCCTCAGACGCCGTCGCGGTCTCTGCGAATAGTTCTCTGTCGTCTGTGGAGCGCACCTCCTTTTCCAGAGTCGGAGCATCTGTCTGATTCTTCGGATAGGCTGATACATCATAGATCCACTGCTCTCCCGCCGGATCAGTCATCGGCAAAGACACAAAAAAGGGATCAACAGAAGACATGACGTTTTCCGGTACCTTAGTCTCTGCAATCAGATACAGGCCCAGCGGCAGCTCAGCCGCAGCAGTAACACCGTCCGGCCCGGTCAGCTCCATGGCAGTCCCGTCATGAGCTGCCACATAGTCCTCCAGGCTGTTTTTGAACATGATACACTCCTCTCCTGGCAGAAATGCCTGCATAGCTGCATTGATCTCATCACTGGTAAAGCGCTCCTGTCCCGAATCCGTCAGAATCGATGCCAGATCTTCCGGCAGATCATAAACAATGCGCACTCTCCCCTCCTCCAGCTCAGTGCTGATATCCGCCACCTTAAGGTAAGTAAACTCTACCCCTTCTATAGCGTAGTCCTGCAGTGCCGACTCAGCAGCTTCATTCACCAGGCCGTCCGAAATCTCACCGCCGGTATCCACTCCGTCACGCTCTGCCCCTGTGATATCATACTTGTGGATGGTCAAAGCCCCGCTCCTGCCCTCCTCAATCGTGTCCTCCGGTGCTGCGAATACCGCCTGTGTCAATCCTCCCATAGTCAGCACAGCTGCAGCTGCAAGAGCCAGAACTCTCCAGAAACTCCTCTTCATACTCCTCTCCTCCTAATCAAGAATCTGCCGCAGACAGACCTCCTGCGGACTTTGCAAAAAAGAAAAAGAACCGGTGATATACGGTTATCAACGGTTCTTTTGTAAACATACAGGCTGCTGCCTGCCCCTTTATCTTTTGTACAAGTCCTGCCCTCAGGCGTCCTCTTCTTCCTCTACAGAGATCCGTACGCCATTTTTCTCAAGCAGTTCGGAAAGCTTCCGGATATAAGTGCTCATAACACGGATCTGTCCGGACTCTCTGTCCCTGCTGCCCTTGATCAGTTCACTGTACTGATCGGCGCTGAGTATCACAACATTGCCCCCGCGGCGGGTCACCAGTACAGGTTCCCCTTCATCTGCGGCCTTGTCGCAGTAATCCTTTAAATTGGCACGAAGTCTGGAATAATTGACTGTAAGCATATGATATCCTCCCGTAACCTAAGCAGCGGACTGCAAAGAATAACATGCAGTCCGCTTTATCTTTTGTGTAATATCATTGTACAATGCATTGTACGCTTTTGTCAAGCAGCATTTTCCTTCTGCCTGCAGAAGATATCAGGCAGCCTCTTAGTAGGCGATGCCCCAGTAGATCATGTGCTTTGCGGGCTTTCCGCAGCAGACACAGGTCTCAGATACCTGCTCCTGGGCAAACGGCATGCAGCGGGAGGTAACGCCCGCTTCCTCTTTCATGCGGATCTCACAGGCCTCATCGCCGCACCACATGGTCTTGGCGAAGCCTTTCTCCTCCTGCATAAAGTTCTTTACTTCCTCGATATTC
>CAMHFW010000074.1 GCA_946184675.1 uncultured Clostridia bacterium
CAAACCCGAGTCTGCGGCGCTTTTTATATTATGATATCTGACTTATGCGAGCTTAGCTTTTGCAGCATCGCAAAGTGCGGTGAATGCTGCGGGATCGCTGATTGCGAGCTCGGAGAGCATCTTTCTGTTCACTTCAATCTCAGCCAGCTTGAGGCCGTGCATGAGCTTGCTGTAGGAAAGACCGTTCATACGTGCTGCAGCGTTGATACGTGCGATCCAGAGCTTTCTGAAATCACGCTTCTTCTGCTTGCGGCCTGCATATGCGCTGGTAAGCGCTCTCATAACGGACTGCTTTGCTACTCTGTACTGTTTGGATCTGGCACCTCTGTAACCCTTAGCCAGCTTTAATACTCTGTTATGCTTCTTCTTGGCGTTTAATCCGCCTTTAATTCTTGCCATATTATATTTCCTCCGTTCCTAAAGATTACAGGTAAGGTAAAATCTTCTTCATTACCTTTGCGTTGGTGTGATCTGCGATTGTTGCTTTTCTGAGATTTCTCTTTCTCTTTGCAGACTTCTTTGTAAGAATGTGGCTCTTGTATGCCTTCATTCTCTTTAACTGACCGCTACCTGTCTTTTTGAAACGCTTTGCAGCTGCTCTTTTTGTTTTTACCTTTGGCATAGATCTGTCCTCCTTAATCTGAATATGTAATTAATCGCGTTTCTCTGTGAGAAACATGACCATACTTCTGCCTTCCATCTTGGCAGGCTTATCTACTATCGCGACATCTGACAACTGCTTTGCAAAATCATCCAGTATTACCTTACCGGAAGCTGTCCTTGTCATCTCACGGCCTCTGAAACGTACTGCAACCTTGACCTTATTGCCGGCTGACAGGAATTTCTTAGCCTGGTTGACCTTTGTATTCAGATCATTGGTATCAATGTTCGGTGAGAGACGGATCTCTTTGACCTCAATTGTCTTCTGTTTTTTCTTTGCCTCTTTCTCCTTGCGGGCCTGCTCGTAACGGAACTTTCCGTAGTCGATAATCTTGCAGACAGGCGGCTTAGCAGTAGGAGCAATCTTTACAAGATCAAGATTTGCATCATGTGCAAGTTTCTTTGCATCTGCCAGCGGCATAACGCCAAGCTGTGTACCATCTTCGCCGATCACGCGGACCTCACGGTCCCTGATCTGGTCATTGATCATATAGTCGCTAATAGTTAACACCTCCAAAATAGCGTAAATTAGATAATAAATGTTTCTTTGCAGGATGTGCGCCTCGCCCCGTATGACTGCCATGCTGACATGTTCACAAAACCCTTCGTGTTTTGTTCACTGTCGCGGCATTCGCCGTATGCATCCAAAAATGTCTCCAGCCCTTTGTAAGCAAGTTTACAATGGCTGCCGCCATTTTGTCTGCGCATGGCTCATTTTAACACGCAAAAAGGACAGTGCACACAAAATGCTCACTGTCCCTGAATACATAATCAGATCATCTGTGATATCAACCCGAGTCATCTATAGATGCTGAGGTGAGAGCGAGCACTCTGCTTTGTTTTCATCATCCGCCTCTTAAACGGACTGAGATATCATATCACGCTTTATCTTTGTTGTCAAGCTCTTTGCGGAACTCTTTTGTACGGATTTCTCTGCAGATATCAAAGACAAACTGCTGGAGCGGCTTTACTCCCTCATCGCCTGCAAAACGGCTTCTTACAGAGACGGTTCCGTCCTCTTCCTCCTGCTGTCCGACGATCAGCATGTAGGGAAGCTTGTCCATTCTGGCCTCGCGGATCTTGAAGCCGATCTTCTCTGCTCTGGTGTCAACTGTAACATCAACGCCGTTAGCGCGAAGCTCTTTTCTAACCTTCTCGGCATAGTCGAAATACTTTTCGGAAATGGGCAGGATACGTACCTGCTCGGGGCAGAGCCAGGTCGGGAACTTGCCGGCGTGCTTCTCGATCATCCAGGCGAGGGTACGCTCGTAGCAGCCGATGGAAGTTCTGTGAATAATGTAGGGTCTCTTCTTCTGGCCGTCGCGGTCGATATAGTACATATCATAACGTTCGGACAGGAACATATCCAGCTGAATGGTGATCATGGTATCTTCCTTGCCGTATACATTCTTTGCCTGGATATCCAGCTTGGGGCCGTAGAAAGCCGCCTCGCCGGCTGCCTCTGTGTAGGTAAGGCCAATCTCATCGAGGATCTCACGCATAGCGTTCTGCACGCGGTCCCAATCCTCTGCTGTACCAAGATAATGGTCCGCATTTTCCGGATCCCACTTGGACATACGGTAGGTAACATCCTCTTCCAGACCAAGCGTTCTCAGGCAGTACTGCGCAAGCTTTACGCAGTTCTTGAACTCCTCGTCAATCTGCTCCGGCATGCATACCAGATGGCCCTCGGAGATGGTGAACTGCCTGACTCTGGTCAGGCCGTGCATCTCGCCGGAATCCTCATTTCGGAAAAGCGTGGATGTCTCACCCATACGGTAAGGCAGGTCACGGTAGCTCTTCTGACGGGCCTTGTATACATAGTACTGGAAGGGACAGGTCATGGGACGAAGGGCGTATACATCGCTGTCTGCGTCACCTTCGATCAGGTTCAGGTCCTGGACACCGTGAATCTGACGCTCTGCGTCTGCGGCGTTGTTGAGATCTTCTCTGTTTTCATATCCAAAGAGGAACATGCCGTCCTTGTAGTGATACCAGTGATCGGAAATCTTGTAGAGCGTGGACTTTGCCATGTAAGGCGTTCTGGTGCGGACATAGCCCCATTCGTAATCCTCCAGGTCTTCGATCCATCTCTGCATTTTCTGAATGATCTTTGCACCCTTGGGCATAAAGAGGGGCAGGCCCTGACCGATGACATCAACGGTGGTAAAGAGATCCATCTCACGGCCAAGACGGTTGTGGTCGCGGCGCTTTGCCTCTTCCAGACGCTCCAGATGTGCTGCCAGGTCTTCCTTTTTCGTATAGGAAGTACCGTAGATTCTCTGCAGACGGGCCTTGTTCTCATCGCCTCTCCAGTAAGCCATGGAAGAAGAAATCAGCTTAAATGCCTTAATCGTCTTCATGCTCATCATGTGAGGGCCGGTGCACATGTCAATGTACTCACCCTGCTGGTAGAAGGAAAGCTCCGTATCCTCGGGCAGATCGCCGATCATTTCCACCTTGAAGGACTCGCCGCGCTCTTCCATCAGAGCGATTGCCTTATCTCTGGGAAGGGTAAAACGGGAGATCTGCGGGTTCTCTTTGATGATCTTTTTCATTTCTTTTTCGATGTTGTCCAGATCCTCCCTGCTCAGCGGATCCATATCGAAGTCATAATAGAAGCCGTCCTCGATTGCCGGTCCGATCGTGCATTTGGCATTCGGATACAGACGCTTTACGGCCTGCGCCAGTACATGCGCGGTTGTATGATGGAATACCTTGCGTCCTTCTTCATCCGCGAAGGTGAGAATATTGAGGCTGCAATCCTGACTGATCTCTGTGCGCAGATCAGCGACCTCTCCGTTGATTTCACAGGCACATGCGTTCCTGGCAAGGCCTTCAGAAATATCCTTTGCAATTTCAAATGCACTCTTGGGTGCGTCGTAGGAAAGGACAGCACCATCTTTTAATGTGATATTCATAGTTTCCTCCTGAAATATAAACAAACCCCTGGTTATCTTTACAGATAGCCAGGGGCGAGTATACATAATATCCCGCGGTTCCACCCTGATTTGGAACTTCATTTGATGATTATAACGTGATCAACGGGCCGGATTGGGGCCGCTCGGAGGTGGTCTTCAGTCTGCTTCCGGATCAGGCCGCTCTCAGCATCTGCAGCCCTCTCTGTGACCATTCACAGCTTACTCTTCTCGTCATCGCTTTGATATGTATTGTAACACTTTATCGTAAAATGTCAATTCAAAAATCAGTCTTCTTTTTTCTCCGGCATCACGATTGCGATATGTGCCTCATCGAGCTGCTTCTGCTCAACAGCGGCAGGTGCGCCCATCATGACATCCTGGGCGTTCTTGTTCATCGGGAACGGAATGATCTCACGGATGCTGTCCTCTCCTGCGATGAGCATAACCATACGGTCTACGCCCGGTGCAATGCCTGCGTGCGGCGGTGCGCCGTAGCAGAAGGCATTGTACATAGCGGGGAACTTGGCCTTCACGTCATCTTCTCCCAGACCAACGATTTCAAATGCCTTTACCATGATCTCGGGATCGTGGTTTCTAACTGCACCGGAGGAAAGCTCTACGCCGTTGCAGACCAGGTCATACTGGTAAGCAAGGATTTCCAGAGGATCCTGCTCCTCGAGAGCCTTCAGGCCGCCCTGGGGCATTGAGAAGGGATTGTGGCAGAACTCCAGCTCGCCGGATTCCTCTCCGATCTCATACATAGGGAAGTCTACGATCCAGCAGAACTCATAGCGCTCTTTATCCATATGACCCGGAATAGCCGCGCCGAAGATCTTGCGGAGTACGCCGGCTGTCTTGAGGGCTGCCCCTCTCTTGCCTGCTGCCAGGCCGACAAAATCACCGGGTTTTAATCCAAGTGCAGCGATTACAGCATCTTTGTTCTCCTGCAGGAACTTGGAAATGCCCCCGACAAAGCTGCCGTCCTTTTCTACACGGAACCAGTAGCCCTTATTGCCGGACTGAACCTCTACCTCAGCTAAAAGCTTGTCGATCACCTTACGGCTGCCCTCAAAATTGGAGATAACTACGGCCTGGATATTTTGACCCTCAAAAGGTCCGAATCCGCATCCGCCAAGTGTCTCAGTTACATCCTGCAGAACCAGATCGATTCTCAGGTCCGGCTTGTCTGTGCCGTAGGTTGCCATGGAATCCAGATAGGAAATCCGTCTGAAGGGTGCCTGGGATGCTGTAGAATACAGTCCGTGTCTTGCAAAGATCGGAGGAAGCACATCCTCAATGATGGCAAATACATCCTCCTGGCTGGCAAAAGCCATCTCCATATCCAGCTGATAGAACTCACCCGGAGAACGGTCCGCACGTGCGTCCTCATCACGGAAGCAGGGTGCGATCTGGAAATAGCGGTCAAAACCGGAGGTCATCAGCAGCTGCTTGAACTGCTGGGGTGCCTGCGGCAGTGCGTAAAACTTGCCCGGATGATTGCGGGCAGGCACAAGATAATCTCTGGCGCCTTCCGGAGAAGAACAGGTCAGAATGGGTGTAGTAATCTCCAGGAAATCATGCGCAGTCATGCCAGCGCGAAGCTCAGAAACAATCTTGCTGCGCAGTACGATATTATTCTTCACCTCAGGATTGCGCAGATCCAGATAACGGTATTTGAGGCGGAAATTCTCATCTGCCTCTCTGGAATGACGGATCTGGAAAGGGAGCTCATTGTAGCGGCACTTGCCCAGTACCTCAATCGCCTCCGGAACAACCTCGATATCGCCGGTTGCCATCTTTGCATTCTTGCTGGAACGCTCACGGACAATGCCATCTACAGCAATGACAGACTCTGCATTCAGTCCGTCAATTATATTCATCATCTCTTCTGTCTCAATCACAACCTGCGTATCACCATAAAAATCTCTTAAAATCAGGAAACCAAGGTTTTTGCTGACTTTTCTGAGATTGTCATACCAGCCCTCGATCCGGACCTTCTGTCCGATCTCACTGCTTCTAAGCTGTCCACAGGTATGGGTTCTGCCCTGCATAAATAATTCCTCCATATATCTAAATATATTTGTGTCATAAAACAACCAGAGTATTATATCACATAATACTCCGGATTGCCATATATTCCATATTTAACTGTAAACTTGATTGTACAGGCCCTGCATACGCAGGTCGGTATCTGCGATGACATCCGAGCAGGAACGCAGCTCCTCCACCAGTCCTTCCGGCACGTCACCGTCGTTTTTATACTTGATCTGGTGCTCCAAGGTGGCCCAGAAATCCATGGCGATGGTGCGGATCTGGACCTCCACCTTCATCTTGCGGCACTCTGTAGAGAAGAAAACCGGGATTTCCACGACCAGGTGCAGGGACCGGTATCCGTTGGGCTTCGGATTCTTGATATAATCCTTGATCTCCAGCAAGGTGATATCATTCTGCGCGGTAAGAAGATCCGCCACCATATAGATATCCTGCACATAGCCGCAGATCACGCGAATCCCGGCTACGTCGTGCAGATTCTTCTCGATCGACTCCAGAGATACGGGATAACCCCTGCGCAGGAGTTTCTCATAGATGCTGGCCGGCTTTTTGACCCTGTACTTGATTAGTTCGATCGGATTATGGCTTCTGCGGACCTTGAACTCTTCATTGAGCACTTCCAGCTTGGTGCGCACCTCATTGATGGCGCAGCTGTAAGTCATCATAAGTTCCTCAAACTGCTTGGCAACATCCCGGAAAGCGCCGATATCCCCCGACTGACGGACATTCTGTAAAAAGACTGTCTCCAGCTCCAGGTTTTCCCCTATGGTGATCAGTTCATTTTCGTGAATCGTATTATTTTCTTTCATGCAAGTAACCCCCGAACAAAGAAAAAGCTGTCCGGAAAGCCGCGAGAGCTTCCGGACAGCCTTCAGTTATTATTATTTTACTGCATGAACATGCCTTTCGTCAACGCTCTGATGCGAAGTCATCAATCGTCTACAAGTGCTGCAGTGATGATCGCCATGGAGTAAACTTCCTCAGCGTTGCAGCCTCTGGACAGGTCATTGATAGGAGCATTCAGGCCAAGAAGGATGGGGCCGTATGCATCGAAGTTACCAAGACGCTGTGCAATCTTGTAACCGATATTACCTGCGTTGATGTCAGGGAAGATAAATACGTTTGCGCGTCCTGCTACCGGATCACCCGGGCACTTGGTTCTTGCTACACGGGGAGCAACGGCTGCGTCAAACTGAAGCTCGCCGCTGATCGGAAGGTTGGGATCCATCTGCTTGGCAAGAGCAGCAGCCTCGCGCATCTTATCTACATCCTCACCCTTGCCGGAACCATGTGTGGAATAGCTCAGGAATGCAACTCTGGGATCGATACCGAATACACGGCCGCACTCTGCTGTGGAAACAGCAGTCTCAGCAAGCTCCTCAACGGTGGGCTTGATGATGATTGCGCAGTCGCCCATAGCCAGCACTTCGTTCTCGCCGGATGCAGCGGGACGAACCAGAATGAAGCAAGAGCATACAGCCTTTTTGCCGGGCTTTGTCTTGATCAGCTGCAGTGCGGGACGTACAGTATCAGCTGTGGAATAGGTAGCGCCGCCCAGAAGGGAATCTGCGATGCCCATCTTTACAAGCATGGTACCGAAATAGTTAGCCTGGCTGAGTGTCTTAAGAGCCTCTTCCTTTGTAACCCCCTTGCTCTTACGCAGTTCGCAGAACAGGTCAGCCATCTCATCCATTCTGTCAAAATTCTCCGGATCGATGATTTCAGCGCCTCTGATATTGTAGCCATACTCCTCAGAAGCCTTCTGGATCTCGTCAGCGTTGCCGACCAGAACAGGAACCAGGAAATTGGAAGCAAGCAGACGGGAAGCTGCCTCCAGGATACGCTCGTCAGAACCCTCTGTGAAGACGATTCTCTTCGGATTCTGTTTCAGTTTGTTGATCATCATGCCAAACCCGGTAAGGTTCTTTGCCATTTTTAATATACCTCCTGTATTATGATACATTTACATGATGTGTCCGAAGACACAAAGTTCGCTGATTATAATGTATCACTTTTTTGTAAGATTTCAATGCCTTTCGGAATAATTAAAAATTTAACGTTCTTTTTGTCCTTAAAAAGCCTGCAGGGCTTCTACGATCTGTGTGAAATGCATGCCGTGAGAGGCCTTGACCAGTACAGCGTCTCCTTCCTGTACCAGATTCTTCATCTGTGCCAGGAAGTCCTCATTCTTTTCAAAATACTGTGCATTGGCTCCGCCTGCAGCTGCCGCTTCATACATGAGCTTTGACAGACCGCCGATACAGATCAGGCAGTCGATATCTGCTGCTGCAGCATAGGATCCCACCTGTCTGTGAAGCTCTTCCTCCTCGCGGCCCAGCTCAAACATATCTCCCAGTATTGCCACCTTGCGGCTTTCAGCAAAGCCCAGCAGATCAATCGCTGCTTTGACCGAGACCGGATTGGCATTGTAGCAGTCATCGATGACCAGAAGACGGCCTGTATCGATCAGATGGCTCCTGCCGCTGACCGGCTGTACTGCAGCCGCGCCTGCCGCGATCTGATCCCTTGTCAGCCCCAGTTCCAGTCCTGCTGCCGCGGCTGCCATGGCATTGGCAACATTGTGTACACCCGGCAGAGGAATCTCTACCTGAATGGTTCCGGCCGGGGTATGGATCCTGGCACGGCTTCCCTTAAGACCCAGATTTTCGATCTGGTCTGCCCAGATATCGCATGCCTCACTGTAACCGTATCTGACCGGGGCTCTGCCTCCTGCCTCCCGGATTGTAATCAGTTTGTCATCTTCTCCGTTTGCAATCAGCAAGCCGCCCGGCTGCATATCGTCACAGATGCGGCGTTTGGCCGCCAGAACGCCGTTTCGGTCTCCCAGAGCTTCCAGGTGGCAGCCGCCGATATTGGTGATCACGCAGATCTGCGGAGCCGCGATCCGGCTCAGCTGCTCCATCTGTCCGAAGCCGTCGATGCCCATTTCCAGAACTGCTGCCTCATGTTCCGGACGAAGGCGGAATACCGTAAGAGGCAGTCCTACCTGATTGTTGAAATTGCCGTCTGTTTTCAGCACGTTGTACTTCTGTGCTAATACGGAAGCGACCAGTTCCTTGGTGCTGGTCTTGCCCACACTGCCGGTGATACCGACCACGGGGATCTGGAACTGTCTTCTGTAGAAGGCGGCCAGATCTCTGAG
>CAMHFW010000075.1 GCA_946184675.1 uncultured Clostridia bacterium
AGCAGCATCCTGTCTATGCAGACAGGGTGCTGTTTTCTTCCTCTTCATAATCCTCCATGAGATACTCTTCATACAGATCTGTATGTCCGTCCCCGATATCTGACTGCTGTTCCAGCAGATGCGGATAATCCAGATATTCCTGGATCTGCGCAAGTGTCAGGGCCTGCTGCTTCCGGTAGGGTTCCACGAGAGAGGCAATGCTGGCCTGCTCGATCCGGGCCGCGGTTTCCTCTCCGTCCCGGCAGACAGCCGGCTTTGTGATCCGCAGGGTGAATGGCGGCGTCTGCCTGCCTCCCGCACTGATGCTTGTCACTGCCCGGAAGGCATCCAGGCGGGCCAGTCCCGTCCGAAGCCGGGGATCATCAAATCGCAGGGCAGTTTCCGCCGCATCTTTCGGAGAAAGGCGAAAAGCAGTGAGATTGGCTGCATTTGCCTCCAGTGCATCGCACACATCTCTTGTCAGCTGTCCGGTATGCTGATGACACAGGACCATGGAGATTCCGAATTTTCTCCCTTCTGCCAGCATGCGGGGAACCGGGTTGGTCTGAAATAGCGAAGCCTCATCCACGACCACCAGATGCGTCCTGTCCCGGTTTTTGCGGGTGAGAGCAGCATTCCACAACTTCATCATGATCAGTGTGCCTTCTACTCTGGCTGCATGTGTCCCAATCACAGGTGAAGCCAGGTCAATCAGGGTGACCTTGTCACTGTCGATCGCCTCCGCAAAGTCCAGTGCATTTGTTCCTGCCCCCAATGTTTTCCGCAGCTGCTCCACACCGGTCAGTCTCTGGAACTTGCTCAGCAGCCAGTTCAGAAAACTGGCAAAATCAGAGCTGGAGTCTTTTCCATATTCTTCCTGGATGATTTTTGCCAGGTCAGGGTGCTTGTCGCGGATCGCGTCATAGAGCTTTCTCATGTTACTCCGGCTTCCGGAAAGAACCGTCAGTGCCTCCAGAGATGCTCTCCTGCCCAGTAAAGCAATCGATGCCTTGGCAAATGTGGAAAACCATCGTTCAAATCTGGGGCCGACGATTCCTTCGTGCCTCGGATCGAAGATATCGGCAAACAATTCGCACAGATCATTGATGGTCCGTTCCTCCTGCAGATAATCGTCACTATCCCAGAGAGCCAGCGGTACCGGATGATCCTTATCACCGATCCGGACTACACGGACCCTGTCTGCATATTTTCCCGGAAGGCATCTCAGGATACGGTCGATGGTACTGCCATGCGGGTCAAAGAAGGTCAGTCCGTATCCCTGCCTGATGGCACTCAGGATCATATCGATCAGGAGGGTTGATTTCCCCGTCCCGGTCTGCCCGATGATCTGATAGTGCCTCTTAAGGTCCTCTTCTCCCACCGAGACCTTCATCTGCGTTCCGGAAAGTCCTGTCGCTCTGCCGATCACAATTGCTTTTTTCCCTGCTGTGTTTTTATGACTGCAGGGAAGATCCTTCACTTCCGGCTGCGCACAGCTGATTCCGATCACATTTTCATAAATGACAGGCTCCATGGTAAGAATCCTGGCTGCAGACTCCGGAAGTACCGGGGCTTCCCGCCGCGGATCCTGCCAGATTCCGGCTGTCTCTGCCTCTTCCATACAGCCAAGACGTCTCAGACTGCATCCCGGCACTTCTGCCGAAAGTACCGTCCTGAGTCTTACCGAAGGCGCCTTGGGCAGCCGGAGCAGGGCCCGGATCCTGACCGGAGTGCCGATATACTCTCTGGCATCTGTTTTCCCGAGCGGCAGAGTCTGTATGGCATTATTCCTGCACTTCTCCTGTTCTGCCGGATCTGCCGCACTGACCGTGACCCGGAGCATGGCCCCGGTCTCCCGCAGGGCAGAGAGCAGTTCGGCAAACTGATCCGGGTAATACAGGGGCCACTTGCCGGAATCTTCCTGCCTGCCCTCCGGCTGCGCACAGAAGCCGATTTTCATGGTATGACCGCTGTTTTCCGCCTCCGGAATCCGGATCTCCCACAGCTCTTTGAAGCTGTCCGGACAGGCCGGATTCCTTTTTCTGCTCTTTTTCCTGCAGGCATTTGCAAGCTTCTCTGCAATCCATGTCAGATCACTGCTGCCGTAGCTGTCTGACCCGAATATCGAAATCTTCGCTTCTCCCTTTGCCGGGACAAGGATCTGCCATCCTGCGATGTCCTCTGTGCTCATGACCGAGGCGCATTTGATCAGACGCGTTGACATCCTCGCCTGCACGCCGGGTTTCTTCTCCTGACAGATCAGGCTCTCCATCTGAACGACCGATTTCTTTTCCAAATCAATACTCATCTGCAATTCCCCCTCATTTTATAAGCCGGTAACAGAAAGTTCTGTCACTCTCTTTTATCATTTGTAAACGCAATCTGTACCAGACTATTCCCAGGCACGCTCCCTGCTTCGGTTTTGCAGATCATGGCGATGCTTCCCCGGCCGGCCGCCCGGTAACATTTGCGGATTCAATTGTCAAGGTGCATAAAGGCTTTCCATACCCTGCGGGCATGTATGCGCTCTTTGTCAGCTCATTGCCCGTGCAAAAAACCTATGTATGAAAAACTACTGTGAAAGGGCAGACTGCTCCCGCAGTCCGGTTCTTTTCATCTTTCGTACATAGGTCTTTTCAGTCGTTTTTAAGTTGTCTGAAGTATATCACTGTCACCTGCAGCCGTCTCAGAGGGGGGTAAAAACTCTATCTGCGCGCCAGCTGATAAAAAGCTACCGCGCCTGCTGCAGCGACATTCAGTGAATCAACGCCGTGAGCCATGGGAATGCGGACAGTATAGTCACACCCGGCAATCGTCTTCGCCGCCAGTCCGTCTCCTTCTGTTCCCAGGACCAGTGCCAGCCGGTCCTCCCCGCAAAGAACGGGATCGTCAATAGGAACCGAATCATCCGACAGAGCCATAGCCGCTGTCTTGAATCCCATATCATGCAAAAGTGAAATGCAGCCGTCAGGCCAGGATCTGTCAGGCTCCTCTGCAGCCCCCGGCAAAGGCCGGCGGCGCTTTCGCGGCTTCTCCGGGATAAAGGTCCAGGGAATCTGGAATACCGTCCCCATGCTGACTCTGGCTGCCCGGCGGTAGAGGGGGTTGCTGCACCCGGGCGTGAGCAGGACGCCGTCCACGCCAAGTGCTGCCGCCGAACGGAAGATGGCTCCGATATTGGTCGGATTCTCCACCTCTTCCAGGACTACGATAGTGCGGGCATCGGCGCAGATCTCCTCAACCGAAAGAAGAGGCGGCCGGCGCATGGCACAGAGGATACCGCGCGTCATCGGAAAACCGGTCAGCTGAACCAGCACCTCCAGATCTGCCGTGTATACCGGCACCTGACCGCAGACCGGAAAACGGTCGGCAAGCATCTGTGCCTGCGTCTCTATATGCCTGGTCTCCACCAGGAAGGAAAGGGGCTGGCAGCCGCTCTCCAAAGCTCGCATAATCACATTGGGGCTCTCCGCAATGAAAATCCCCTTTTCCGGTTCTGCCCGGTTCAAAAGCTGGCCCTCCGAGAGCCGGGCGTAAATGTCCAGCTCCGGAGCCTCAAAATCTGTAATCCTGATCAGCTGCATCTTATCACTCATCCATCAAAATCGCATAAAGATAGTTACTCAGATATCTGCGGAGAACCGGGTCCGGATCAAACCCGAAGCCATGATAAAACTCCTCCGCAACGCCTCCCGCGATCGCTCCAAATGTATCGCTGTCACAGTTAAGGCGGAAAATATTGCGCATAAAGGTCTCAAAAGAATCACTCTCATAGAAGCACCGCATGGCCAGCGGCACACTGGTCATACAGCTGACATCCCAGGAATAATGCTTCTCCAGATAAGCGATATCCTGCTCAATGGTAAATCTGTACTTATCCGGAGGGTACTCCTGCAGAACATAGTCGTAGATCTCCTGTTTGCTCTTTCCCATGCGGGCCATCCAGATACATACTGCCGTCACTACGGCTCCCTTGATGCCCTCCGGATGGTTGTGTGTAACCGCTGCGCTTGCCTCTGCCTGACGGACTACTTCCGAAAAGTCATCAAAATGCTCTCCTACATAGGATACCCGCATGGCCGATCCATTTCCCCAGGAACCGTAAGGCTGCGGATTATGACTGCGCAGCCAGCGGCGGAAACTGCCGCCGTAGCCGGCGTCCGGGTATCTGCGGCCAAGCTTCTGCATGGCAGCTGTAAAATCCCCGTCGCCTTTCAGCGCCTTTTTCACGGCCAGAGTCATCACGGTATCGTCTGTATAGGAACAGCGGAGAGAAAACAGATCGCAATGCTTCCAGTCCAGATGGGCAGGTTTGTCAAACTCAAACTGCGAACCGGCGATATCGCCCAGAACGGCACCCTTTACTGCCATATATCATCCCTCCTTATCTGCGGCTGTGGCGGCCCTTCCCGCCTCTTTCCGCGTAATCTTCCTCAATCTCCTCTTTCCAGCTGGCATCCATATCTGCCATGCAAGGCGCCTGTCTCATCCTGCTGAGAGTCCTTCCAAGGACATCATAATTTTTCTTTACACCCACGGAATCATTCTCAAAGCGGACAGCACGGTCTGCACTGATCCCGAAGCGCCCTGCCTCTGAAACAGCATCCATATTAGCCCCCAGGAAAAGGAACTCCCATCCGTACTTCTCCTTCTGCCTCTCGATCATCTGTCTGATCTGGGATGCAGTATATCTGCGGCTGGCATTCTCCAAGCCGTCGGTCGTGATCACAAAGATCACCTTCTCCGCCCGCATGTCTTCCGGCAGATGCTTCTGAATATTGCCCATGTCGCTGATGGTCCTGCCGACTGCGTCAAGCAGCGCTGTACAGCCGCGTACATAATAATCCTCCCCGGTCATCGGCCTGACGGCCTCAAGAGGAAAACGGCTGTGGATCACTTCATATCTATCATCAAAAAGAACTGTCGTGACATTAGCCTCTCCCTCTGTCTCGCGCTGGCGGGCGATCATGCTGTTGAATCCGCCGATCGTGTCGCTCTCAAGCCCTGACATAGAACCGCTTCTGTCCAATATAAATACAAGCTCTGTTAATCCCTTTTTCATCGCTCATCATCCTTTCGTAAATGATATATTACTTCTTCCTGTTGTATAAAGAATATACCATCTGAAAGGATCATGTGTCGCCTGGGGGGTGACATTTACATTTTATCACAGACCAAGCACCGGCTGTCCGTAATGAAAGAGAGCTTCGTTGATATCCAGGATATCATAGATTCCGTTTTCGATGAAGAAGCGTATGATCACATCAAAGGCTGAAGACTCCGAAAATGCATAGCCTGCCCGCATGAGCAGGTCTCTGGTTTCATCATAGGAAAGCTCCATGGCAATGGCCAGGCTGAGTACCGTAGACTTTTTCGGCGCATAGTCCGGATCTTTGCGGATCTTGGCAAAATGCCGGCGGTCGATATTGGCTTTATTATAGACCTCCGGATCTGTCATCCCCTTCTCATCAATCAGTCGCAGAAGCATCTGCGAAAAAGTCTCCGCCCTGCCTTTTACCAGATCATCCAGGGTGCGCGGCTTTGAGGCTGCCGCTTTTGCGGCCGGAGCTGCGCCTGCTGCTTTTTCATACCCTCTGCGGTCTTTTCTCTGCAGTTTTTGGCGTCTTTCTGCCTTCGCCTTTTCCGCGGCTAAACGCTCCCGCGTCTTGCGGGGGGCTGGCAGGATCTCGGGACGCGGTGCCACTTCCAGGTCGTCCAGATCTCCCAGTTCCTCCAGATATTCATCAAAGGCTTTTTCTGCCTCTTTCAAAAAGTCAGCGTACTCTCTGCTTTCCGAAGCATATCCCGCCATTTCCTCCCGCACGGCATCCGGCCTTATGTCGGAATCCCTCTGATAAGAAGGCCTTTTTCCGGAAGGCATCTGGTTGGACATTACGTGGGGATAGCTCTCATCTTTGTCTTCCGTATAGCGGTCATCGATGAGTTCTATATAATGGTCGGACAGATATTCCTCCAGGGCTTGCGCAATTTCTTCCCGTACCTTTACCGCCCTGCGGTCATAGAGGACCAGATATACTGTCAGCTCATGATCTTTCAGGAAGTCCCGAATCGACTCCACCGCGATCTTCATGGCAGCTTCCTTGGGATAGCCGTAGTTTCCAGAAGAAAGCAAAGGAAAAGCGATGCTCTCCAGGCCATTGGAAAGAGCCAGTTTCATAGACTCTGTATAGGCACTGCGCAGGAGTATATCCTCGCCATGACTGCCGTCTCTCCAGCGCGGGCATACCGCATGAATAATATAGTCTGCCTTCAGAGCATACCCCGGTGTGATCACGGCTTTTCCCAGTTCACAGCTGCCGATCTCACTGCAAGCCTGCGTCAAAGCCTCTTCGCCGGCTGCCAGAAAAATGCCCCTGCTGGTTCCCCTGCCCTGACGGAGCCCGATATTTGACGGATTGACAATGGCATCCACATCCATATTGACGATGTCGTTTCTTACCATGAAAAATGGCATTTTCGCAGTCCCCCTTTCTTTGATAATTCATTATATCTTTTTTCGAGAATCCCTGCAAGCAGGGGGGAACTGGCGAATGCCCCTTACCGTCAGGGCCAGAGACAGGAAAAATCCGGCCAGGCCGGATTTTTCCATGTTTTACCTGGATGCTTCATCTGAAAGCATCCAGCCTTATCTCATTTTCTCACTTCAGTCCGATCTGGGGAAGCGGCGCGCCGCCCTCGATCATACTGCTTCCGAGAAGAGCGCCGGGGCCCGGCAGAGTGATGCCGAGTGCTTCCCGCAGCACATCTTCAATGGTATCTACAGGAATAATTGTAATCTTCTGTTTGGTCTCTTCCGGCAATTCCTTCAGATCCGGAACATTTTCACGGGGAATCAGGGCTTTGGTAATCCCTGCCCGCTGGGCAGCCAGAAGCTTTTCCTTTAATCCGCCAATCGGCATTACCACGCCGCGCAGGGTGATCTCGCCGGTCATTGCCAGCTTGGGATCGACCTTCTTTCCGGTAAAGAGAGAGGCCAGCGCGGTAAACATGGTGATTCCCGCGGAGGGACCGTCTTTGGGCACTGCTCCGGAAGGCACATGGATATGAATATCCCTTTCCTTGAAGTTGACCGATGCCAGCGGCAGTCTGGCCTTGAGCAGGCTCAGGGAAATCCTTGCTGATTCCTGCATGACATCGCCCAGCTGACCGGTGAGCAGTACCTGGCCGCTTCCGGGCATGTCCGCCGCCTCGATAAAGAGGATTTCTCCGCCGACCGGCGTCCAGGCCAATCCTGTAACAACCCCGGGAGGATTATCCTTCTGGGCTGCACTGTGGAAGGAAATCTTGCGTCCGAGCATATCCTCCAGTTCCTCATGAGAAATCTTTCTGGGCAGCTGGGCTCTTCCCGTCACGATTTCCGCAGAAACCGCTCTTGCAAGGGTCAGAAGAGCCTTTTTCAGACCGCGCACGCCGCCTTCGCGGGTATAATCATTGATGACCTCCCGCAGCGTATCGTCATCGATTTCCATCTGGCCGGGCAGAAGTCCTGTCTCAGACAGTGCCTCCGGCAGAAGGTGTTCTGCTGCGATATGGAACTTCTCATCCTCTGTATAACTGGAAATCTGAATGGTCTCCATACGGTCCAGAAGCGGGGCCGGAATGGAATCCAGTGTATTTGCTGTCGCGATGAAGAATACATCCGACAGATCATAAGGCAGATCCAGATAGTGATCTGTAAAAGTGCTGTTCTGCTCCGGATCCAGTACCTCCAGCAAAGCGCTGGCGGGATCTCCGGAAAAGCCGCCTGTCATCAGTTTGTCAACTTCATCCAGCACCATGACCGGATTGGTCGTGCCGGCCTGCTTGATGCTGTTTAAGATACGTCCGGGCAAGGCGCCGACATAGGTACGTCTGTGTCCGCGGATCTCCGCCTCATCCCGGATACCGCCCAGACTCAAGCGGACATACTTGCGCTCCAGCGCTCTGGCAATGCTCTTGCCCAGGCTGGTCTTACCCGTTCCGGGAGGGCCGACCAGAAGCAGGATGGATCCTTTATAATCCTTGCGCAGCTTCATGACTGCCAGATGCTCGATGATCCTCTTTTTGACCTTGGTCAGGCCGTAATGGTCCTCATCCAGGATCTTTTCCGCAGCTGCCAGATCCGGCTCTGCAGCCTCTTCCCGTTTCCAGGGCAGAGCCAGGATAAAATCAAGATAATTCTGGATCACGCTGGTCTCCGCGCTTCCCTGCGGCTGCATATTCAGACGGTCAAGCTCCTCCAGGGCTGCCTTGCGGATCTCCTCCGGCATGCCGGCCTGCTCGATCCGGTTTTTATAATCTTTCTTGTCTGCGGGGGATGATCCGTCATCTTCTCCAAGCTCCTGCTGAATGGCCTTGAGCTGCTCCCGCAGCATCTGCTCCCGATAAAACTGATTGGTCTTGTCCGAGATTCTCTCGTTGATCTCGATATTCCAGTCTACCGCCTCCCTCTGCTTGAGCAAAGCATCCATAAAGTTGAGGCTGCGCTCGCGCAGGGAATCGGTCTTGAGATACTGGTAGCGTTCCTCCGAGCTCATGGGCACATGACGGCCCAGCCAGGAAATCATCGTATTGACATCGTGTACCGTGTCCAGAGCCTTCATATACTGCTCTGCCCCCTGGA
>CAMHFW010000076.1 GCA_946184675.1 uncultured Clostridia bacterium
ATATAAGAGGTACAACATTTCCGCATAACTATAATACAAAAAAATACGGCAGCAATCATACCCGATGCAAAGTATGATTGCTGCCGCTTCATTTTACCTTGGGAGACAGGGGACGGTTCTCTGTCTCCCTGGTGTTATTTCACCGCAGCCTCAAGTGCCTTGACTACCTTGTCACTGACAGCTAATGTTCCGCCGAAGACATAACCCTTCCAAAAGACCGATTTATAGTTTTTCGGGAAGCTGCTTCTTTGGTAATTACAGGTTCACCCCAGGTATGCATCTGCATTTCTTCCATGCCGCAAAGCGAGCATACTATTTTATGTTTCTTTTTTCCATCGCTGATCCAATCACCATACTGATGTCCTGATGCCGGAATGATCTCTGTCTCTGTTTCTCCGCAGCGTTCACACATCCTTTCCTGGCTTCCTGTTTCCATGCATGTAGCCTCTATTACAGTCGCCCATTCTCCGAATTCATGCCCTAATGCTGCTGTAAAACTATCCTGATACTCATCTCCGCATATCTCACATTTATGACTTGTATATCCCTGCTGCGTACAGGAAGGATCTATGACAGTACCATTTGTTTTTTCCTTCATGTATTCTCATCTCCGAATAATCTTGATTTTTTTAATATGGCATCTGCTTATTATTGAGATATAATGATCACATAGATATTTCAGACTAAAGCAGATATATAACAGGAATTATACTTCCTTCGATTATGCTCTTTTAGTTCCTGTTTGTCAAGTTAGTCACAAGCTAGAATTCATGTATTCAATGATGAATTCTTCTCTTACACAGACTAGAACAGGAGGCAAGTAATGCGTCTGATAGATGATAAAACAGAGATTGGGAACCGTCTCTTGAAAGCAAGAAAGAATGCGGGATTCACGCAGTCAGAAGTTGCTGAAAAAGCCAGCATTTCTGAAAGAACTTATGCAGATATTGAGCGTGGAACTAAAAACATGCGCGTGGATACCCTTTGCAGGATATGTATTGCACTCAACATTACTCCCGATTACTTACTGACTGATTATGATAAAGAAGAATTACCTCATTCTCAAGAAGAAGTGCTGTCTGATTTTATGAATAGTCCACCACGACATAGAGAAATCGGGATCCGTATCATCGCTGCTTATTTAAGAGCTTTGAATGAGCTTTAACATAAAAAAGGCCAGCTGAACCAGCTGACCTTTTTGCGTATTCCATCTTTCTATTATTTATGATACCTTTATTATCTGGCATCGTATACAGCTTCTTTACTGTAGCACCGATGTCATTTTCCGGCACATCATATATTCTGTCAAGTCCTGCGTCAGCAAGAATAGGAGTTTAAGACTTTTTGACATTTGCAAAGACTGCCTTTTTTATTTGCTTGCAAGGAAAAGAAAAAATATTCGAAATTCCCAAAAAGATGGTGACTGCTACTGCCATCATCAAATAGATCATCTTTCCAAGTGGTCCTTGACTAATCAAATCCTCACAGTTGACCAGATACAACAAAATCTCCAAGCAAAGATAATGCCAGAAATAGACATTAATAGAATTAACGCCGATTCTTGTAACTCCCTTAATTTTCCTGTTCGGCACCAACAGAATAAGGGCAAAACACAAAACCGCTGTCAGAAGGTCACAGGCCAGACGCCATAAAGGTCCTGTTGTCAGTATTTCGTTTCTAAAAGGATTCCGACCTGCCAGCAAATGCAGTATGATACGTATTTGATCAAACCGGAAAACTACCGCTGACGCCCAAAGTATAAAGATGGCCACGCCTGCCATAATTCCCAGACGACCTGCCTTTTCCCTGAGAGAAAAGAGCTTTTCCTCATCAATTACAACCCCGGCAAGATAAAAGGGGAAAAAGATTATTATTCTTGAAAGACAAAGAAAATCCCCCAGACTATTATCAAAACCAGCAAAGCAAGCCAACAGTATGCTAACCACTAAAGCCCATTTCATATTTTGTTTTCGCAAAATCCAAGCCGCCCCTTCATATACCGCCAATGCAAACATAAACCAGGGAACTCCCGGTTCAGACAAAAGAGTGAAATGAACTCGCCCATAAAGAAAGAAAACTGACACTGTACGAACCATCTTCCACATCAGACCAATGCTGACCAGATATATGATTCGTTCCATGACATTAGTGTAACGATGGTGAAGACCAGATATGAATATAAAGAGTGGCATATGAAAAGCATAGATAAAAAGCTTGACCATTTCAAACGAAGGGTTGCCTTTTATATATATTTCCGCAAAATGGCCAATCACGACACTCATAATCAACAGTGCTTTTAGATTATCCCACAAATCATAACGTTTCATTACATACCCCTCTATCTCTTATCCGGACTTCTGATCACCTTAAAATAGAAACAAGTTTTGCAGAACACTATATCCATATATCATTATATTTCCTTTTCCATGTATCATCTATTGTTCTACCAAAAAGCATTTTTCTTCTTAAATTATGCTTCTTTACTAGAGCATCGATGATATTTACTGATTTATTATCATTATTTATTTCACCGCTGCCTCGAGTGCCTTGACTACCTTGTCACTGACTGCCAATGTTCCGCCGAAGACATATCCTTTGCTGAAGTCTGCTTTATAATTTTTCGGGAAGCTGGTGTTCTTCATAGCCTTATCATCTGCCAGCACCAGGACAGACTTGTTGTGCCCGCAGAGGGCTGCGCCTGCCAAGGCGTCCGGATAGTTCTGGGAGGTCGCCACGCCCATGCCGTTGATGGTCAGACCATGGTTCAGTCCGTAGGTCGCGATATCTGCAGAGGTGTCTACTGCTGTGTTGCCGGCAATCCGGTGGATATTCGCAATACCATTCTTGGTCAGCTGGCTTTCGACATTTTCTGTGACTGCAAGCTTTCCGCCGACGATGATTACATTTTTGATTTCGCAGGTCTTCAATGCCTTCAGCACATCGCTATTCAGGCTCTTTCCGTTATCTGCCAGCAGGATCGGCATGTGCAGGCTGAAGGATATGGGAGCTGCAGAAAGAGCATCCTTAAAGGTCTTGTTGGTTGCAATAATCGCTGTATCAGACCAGCCGCCTTTGCCTGCTGTCGCAAGAGCTGCGCTGGTGCCGGCACTGGTCTGGCCAAAGCGGCGATTTGGTGTTACTCCGGTGAGTTTCTGGATACTGTCAAAGACATCCTTGCTTACTGCCGCTTCCCCGCCTGCGATGAAAATCTGAGAAGGTTTCAGGCGTTTCAGCTGCTGCTGGGCCTGGGAAGATAGTGCTTTACCATCCGTGAGGATCACAGGGGCATCATAAAGACCAGCAAGGCCTGCTGCCGCAAGAGCATCTTTGAAACCTGTACCGGTCGCTACCACAACGGTACCGCCTGTCTGGTTAAAGCCTTCCTTAACGATTTCTGCCATCGTGTCATATCTGCCATTTCCGGCAAGTCTGATCCATTCTTTTGTGACAAGAACAGGAATGGATTCTGTTTTTGTTTCTCCGCAGACCGTACAGGTATAGGTGCTGATTCCTTCTTCTTCTGTTGTCGGCTCTTTGGTGGTAACCGGTTCTCCCCAGCTGTGTCCTTTTGCAGGGATAACTTCCGGACGGGTAAGAATTATTCCACACACACTGCAATGACTAAATATTGTATGTCCTTCCTTTGTGCAAGTCGCTTCTTCTGCCGGATCTATAACCTCTGTATGACCGGTTGCCGCAATGGCTTCTGTCTTTGTCTGCCCGCATACCGCACAGGTATAGGTTCTGACTCCTTCCTTTGTGCAGCTGGCTTCTTTTGTTACTATGCCTTCATCCCATACGTGTTCATGAGAAGCAAGGTTAATTCTATTCTCCAATGCAAAGGTTTCTGAATCCTGAGAGGTATACAAGCGGTAATACAGATATTCCCCTTCTATACGTATGCCATATATGCGGCCTGCGGCCAGCTCTTCCTCTGTCAGTTCATAGATCTCTTCTATCGTTCCGTCTGTCCCGATCTTATAAATCTTGTCTTCTGAGGATGCGTAGAAATTGCCATCGAAATCTGCCAGATGAATATATGTCGTTGTGTAATAATATCCTTCCTGATCCATGTCAGGCCAGGAAGCTTCAATCGTTGCCAGTTCTGTATCACTGCCTGCAGCGTAATCATGAACATAGATCACAGAATTATCTTCAGGCGCGTAAGCCCACAAATCCCCTATATGAGGAATCGCAGTGATCGTACCATTCCACCACGCACCTTCAAACTGACTGCCGGTCTCGGTATCATATACTGCTGCTCCGCTCTGGTCGACCCAGTCTGTCGAATCATGTCCGGTCTCTATAATTCCCTCCTGACTGCGCAGGAAATTGGTGTGTCCGCAATAATCCTGATAAAGGACCGCAGTTTCACTTGCTGTCGGATCATCCCAGGTACAGTCAACATAATAGTACTGCCCATCGATTAATACCCGATTCCATGCATGGTTCATAGCCCTGCTGCTGATTACAGTGTTTTCAATCCCGCACTCCCACAGCAAATAGTAATAAGCCAGCGCATATCCCTGGCATACACTGCTTCCTGTCACAAGTGCGTGATACGCCGAATAATTAGAGTATGTGAGATCATACTCGCAATGCGTCACCAGGTAATCATGGATAAAAAGAGCTTTCTGCTCATCACTCCATCCGTCCTCTACCTGTGATAGAATGGAAGACGCTGCATCATTGAATGCCGTAACGTCCTCTAAGCTATAAGTTTCATTGTCGCATTTCATGAATATCTTAGATACCTTACCATCTCTGATAGAAATGCTGTATCCGCCTGTCAGGAAAAAGAATTCCGGATAATAATTCACAAACTCGGAATATATAGCCTCTACATCCTCTGTGAGCCATACAACATCGCCCATCGGTACTTCGATTGTAAGTGATTCTCCGTCCCATTCCTGTGCTTTCTCAAAGAGTAAGTCTAAAACAGCATCTGCGTCGGTAACTGCTGTTTCAGCAGCTGCCTTCAGAGACATTGCCTTCTTAGCTCCGGTAGGCTGTTCCTGTACATCATCCTCTGCCTGAGCAAATCCACCTGCCTGAAGGATATAATCAGATGCATCGCCCTCAATGATTTCTTCCGTAACTGCCTCTTCCGCTGTTTCGGCAGCAATTACCGATTCTGCTGTTTCTTCAACGATTTCCGATTCTGTCTGCTCCGTAATCTCCGCTGCCCATGCCGGAGCCGGAATACTTCCAAGCAGCAGCATCAGGCTCATCAAAAATGCGGTTGCTGTCGTCAAACCTTTTCTCATGTAAATCCTCCTCTGTTATCCTTTCCTGTCATGCCTTATAAAAAGGGGCATACTCCTGCCGGAATATGCCCCAAATGTCACTTCTTCTGTCATGCCATGCTGTCGAAAAAGCAATTCCTTTTGTCAATTAAGATGTTTCAGCAGATAATCTACTACGCGCTGTGCGGAATGACCGTCGCAGTCAGCGTACATTTCCTGTCTGAATCGCTCCATAGGACCATAGTCATAACTGTCCAGATGCTGTAGATGATCAGCCAGCTCCTCTGCTGTCTCAACAATCGGACAGAAGATCAGGTCTTCAAAGTGGTTGGCATTCTGGCTCATGTTATTTGCCTGAATGAATTTCTCATAATCATAAGCGGTAGAGAATGCAGGTTTGTGCATCAGCGGTGCTTCAAAGAAGGTATCCCGGTAATCACCGATGATCACATCCGCAGCAGCCAGCTGCTGCCGGTAGGTGATTCCGGCCGGAATCTTCTTGCAAAAGCCAGGGATCTCCAGCTGATTCATGGTCTCCTGTTTCACTTGAGACTCATTGATATTGAGGATTATGAAATAATCATTTCCAATCAGTTTCTGAAGGATTTCCAGATCCAGCAGACTCATCCAGCTGTCACAATCCTTCCGCGTCCGCCATGTCGGGAAGTACAAGATCAGTTTCTTGCCCTTCGCTTCCGGGAACTTGGATTCTATCTTGGCCCTGGCTTTGCTGCGGTAGTCTTCGTCAAAATAGTAGTCCGAAGTACAGCAGCCCAAGAGCTCTGCCTTGGCCAGGCCACTATGGCAGTAGCTTCTACGGAAGGTCTCTTCGCGACTTGCCGCAGGTACCTGTATGAGTGAAATATCATTGACCTCGGATAGGGTCTGATACTTCTTCTGCCATTTCAGGAAGGGAGTCGATGCCCTTCCCTTGTTATACAGTACAAAAGGATTCTCCGGCAGCAGGATCTCCTGCGTCTCAGGCCGGAAGGAAACATTGCAGAACAGAGGGATTGCTTTGTTGACAATCACAAAGCGGGCGTCTGCCAGCATTTCCGCAATAGCTTCATCTTTATATCCCAGCTTCTTGTTTAACAGAAGCTCGCACACTTCATAACGACCGTCTTTTTTCAGCTTATCTGCTACCAGTTCCAGTCCTCTGTTGGCCAGACTGTTGGATTCCACAGCGAATACTACTTTATTTTTTACCGGAGTGGCTGCAGCCGCTTCTTTATACAGTCTGGAGAAATTTTCAGCCCTCTTCTTCAGAGTCTTATATTTCTTACTGAAGTCAGCATTCTTCTTTCGCTCTTCTTCTGTAAGCACCCGCCCGCTGCCCAGAGGATCTCCCGGCATGATCTGGAACATCTCATCATAGCGGCGGCGCGCTTCTCCTTCCATGCGGATTACTGACATTGTCACATTGGAAGTCAGCTTCATGGAGCCTCTGGCAATCTTCTTTTCCTCGAACATGTCCAGATCCTCCATGGTATAAGGAGGAGCAAATTCACGCTTGCTTCCGTACAGAGCTACAGAATCCACCAGCACGCCGATCTGGTCTGCGAAGTCCCGATTGTCACGATTTTCCTGATAATAATCAAACAGAAAATCATACAGTATGCGGTCAGTATCCGCCGGATGCTTCAGCTCCAGACGGGCATACCTTTTCGCCACTTCCGGCAGCAGCCGACTCATGGCATCAAATAAGTCTTTATTGCACTCCAGCGGCTCAATCACCGGAACGATCTTATCGCCTTCTCGTGTATACTCTTTGATACTGCGGTATGGCATATTGGCAAAGATGGCCTCAATGAAATAGGGTTTCGCGTCGTTGGTCGTGAAATTGTGCCTTACGGCGCCTCCCTTGCCGGGCATGATCGCTCTGCTGTAATAGAAAGGCACATTCACTGTGTCGTCTTTGATCAGATAACGCCACAGGTTCACCAGCAGATCCTGAGTATATCCTCTGCCGTAGTATTCCACGATCGCAAAAGGCTCGCCCGGATCGATCTCCTGCAGCAGATAACCGCCGCATAATTCTCTCTGCTCCTTCGCAAGCTTCAGCAGATAAGCATTGTATTCTTCATTCTGCTTGAAGATTTCTCGCAGACTCTTCATCTCCCCATTGTTCAGGAAGTCGATTTGATCCGGGTCAATATAAGGGAAAAATTGCCGGAAGGTCTCCTCATCCAGCGCCATCGCGGAAAAGAGCTTGTCTTTGGAGATGATATCTCCAAAGCTTCCGTAGTTCTCCCAGAAACCGGGATCCACTTCATCGATAAAGGCCGGAATACGCCAGGTCCGTCTGGATCCGTAGATATATTTGGTCTTGAAGTCCAGTCCCCGCTCTCTGATGATCTCGTCGGCGATCCGTTTCAGATGGTAGCCGTCGCGGGATACAAAATAGAGGGATTTATAGCCGCGTCTTTCGGCATCCCTGAGCACCCAGTCGATATAAGGTACAAAGCACAGGGATACAAAGGAAATGACAAAATTATCTTTGTCAAAGAAGTTCTCCTTGCAGAGTCTGGCCTGCATCGCTGCCACCAGATAAGCATCATAACTGTCCACGTATCTGACCAGGGCCAGCTGGATATCATTGAATTCAGGCTTTTCGATCTTACGTGTGTTAATATGCATCTTCCTCGGCTGATTCTTATCAGCCTTATCATTATCTCCGTAATGGATCCACTTTTCAAAGTCATAATAAGGCTCAAAGCTCTTATAGACCTCAAAGAAAAGCTTCTGAGATGTCTTCTGAACTCCGTACTCACTGGATACAAAGAGAGGGAGCTGTGCCAGCATCGGATCTGCCTTTTCAAGCATCTGTCTGATAAAATCAACCGACAGATACATATCGCTGATCAGTACGACCGTTTCCCCGTTTTCCACCAGGGAACGGATATGGTCAATCTGCTCCTGCAGAGGAATGACATTTTCAAGCTCTGCTTCTAATTCCCACTGTTTCAGCAGGCTGACCTGACGCTCATCCAGACAGTATACTTCCGCCATCCGGTCAAAGATTTCATCAAAAGTGATCTCAACGTGGTCACTCTTCCGATCTTCCTGTGACTTGGAATAGTATTCCCTCACATTAAACTCTGCAGAGTGACGGATCAACGGATACTGAC